>NZ_PDBS01000006.1 GCF_002572525.1 Natrinema sp. CBA1119
TTGGACCTCGCGGACGCCCGTAAGGATGTCGAGTACTACAAGAACGAACTCCAAGGCGCTCGCGAACAACTCGAGCGGGCACCCAACCGGCAGGAACTCAAGCGAGCGATCAAGGACCTCGAGCAGGCCTGCGAACGCGGCGACGGCAACGGCGTCGAGGTCGCGGTCGGGCGGCTGAAAGAGTCTGCGGGAAGCTATTCTCCTGCCTCATCAGAGGCCAGAACGGGAGTCCACGCTGAATCCCACGACTTTAGTCGTGGGTAGTTCAACTCTCATTACATCGCCGACGGAATGCTGTCAAACGTTTCCGGTTAGGAACCACGCTCAACGAAGTAGATCACACTCAGGACAACGAGGTCGGAAGTGGGACTACATTGGCGGCAGATATGTATTAAAGGATAGAGATACACGTAGGATAATGTGTCCCAAAAAGAAGAAAGTAGTTCAAAAGAGAAAAGGGCAAAGAAAAGCCTGAGTAGACGGATAGGGGGACTGGTAGTCCTCATTGCAGCAATTAGTCTAGTTAGTGCTGGGTCTCTTGCAGGAGTAGTCCCTGATGCATCATCGGATACTACTCTATCGGGAACTGATGAGGGAGGTCTTGAAACACATACCCGCCAAGCAGACAACACTATTGGGAGTAAGGAGGAAAAGGCTCGAAACGGAGATTACACCCGCCAATACGCATCACATAACTCACCTAGAAAAGAACGACTGATTGAGTCATCGTTTAAATTTAACGAGACTCCTTCTGTCGGAGAATCTACAAAGGTAACAGTAACAATCCAGGCACTCAGACCCTTGGAGAATGTGTCGGCCAAAATGAGTGACCATATCTATATCAATGCAGATGAGCATCATCGCACATTTGGTGAAATGTCCTCCGGTGATACAAGGGAGATTACAACCACGATCACTCCGACGAAAGAAATCAAGTACCAAATTCCATATATAGTAACGGGAACGGCATACAACAGCCAGTTCACACGCACCGCTATAGTGAAGTTCAATCTTGCCGATGAACATACCGTGAATACTGCAACTACATCGGGTACCCTTTCAGAGCAAGCAGCGACGTCGTCTCTTGCTACGGCAACTACAAGCAGTACCATCTATTCTACCGCCTCAGGACAATCGTCTGAGAACTCATCCGTCATCGGCCAGTCAAAGTACTTAGCAAACGGCCAGCTACATCCTATGCGACAGGTGACTGTCGAACTATATGATAATGACACCAGTACTGATGAATTGGTCGCATCAACAACGACGGATGATCAAGGGAACTTCTCATTTGAGTTCGACCCGGCCCAAGATGTCTCTTCAAATGCAGATATCTACGTGAAAGTCACTGCAGAAAACCCTGCTGCATATGGAACAACTGCCAATAGGGATCAGTACTCGACATTTACTAATACAACAAACAATGTAAGCACTGGGAGTAAGATAAACTACGGCGTAGTCCACCCAGTTGAGAACAATTCAGTTTGGGAAGCAATTGATCATACGCTTGATGAACGGCGATACATCCACGAAAACACCGACGGATGGGAACGCTCTCCTGTTCGTATTGAGTGGCCGAACGGAGACTGGCCGCATCTTTCCTACCGTTACTCTCTTTTGACGGGTGAAATAGCCAAAGGTACAGAGGCAATTCGACTCCCGGAGAAGACTGTCGCTTCATGGGATAGAAGGACGGTCCTCCACGAATACGCACACGCAGTAATGATAGCTGGCTACGATTGGGATCGGGATAATTTCCCGGATACTGGCACGTATAACTGCCATGTTCCCTATAGCGAAACCGACCCCGGATATGCGCTTCGGGAAGGGTGGGCTGAGTTTATGCCAGCGGCTGTCGACGATAATCCCCAGACACTTCGCCATCGGGGAATGAATATCGAAACGAACCACTGGTACAACGTAGATGCTTCCCCTCCCTGTTATGGACCCGGTGGTGATACTGGCGATATGGATGGGAATAGCGTTGAGGGGAGTTATGCAAGTATCTGGTTTGACATAGTTGATACTGGCCATGCTGAGGACGAATCACTAGAAAAATCCTATAATACGGTTTTCAACACCGTGATGGATAACAACGCACAGGATATGTATGACTTCTGGGCTCAGTGGGAACATGGTAACCGGGAGGAACTTCGTCAAACGTATTCTCGATATGGAATTCCCGTTACTCCGGCTACTTTCGATGTCTCGATCGCGGAGACAAATTCTCCGGTCGTAGCCGGTGAAACAGTTGAGATTACGGCAGAAGTCGGTAATATCGGCGATGCCCCTGGAAAGAAGAGTATCGCACTTGATGTCGGTAGTAAAACGAATGTTGATACGCAGACAGCCTCACTCGCTAGTGGCGAGAGTGAAAAAGTAACTCTCACATATGAAACAGAAGAGAATGATATCGGCAAGCAGGAGGTTGTTGTCCACAGTGCAAACGGTTCAGCTTCAACGACGATCAACGTGACCGAGCCGTCGACGCCAGCATCCTTCGACGTGACAATCGACGATACTACCAGTCCCGTCATTGCCGGTAACTCCCTTGATATGACGGTAACCGTCACTAACACCGGCGATCTTCAGGGTGTCAAAGATATTAAGTTGCTGGTTAATGGTAGCGTCGTTACCGTTGAGGAGGACGTGACGTTGGCCGGTGGAGCCAACACAACGCTCACGTTCAACTACGATACTAGTGACATAGACCCAGGAAAGTACGATGTTGAAGTTCGCAGTATAAACGATTCAGCTTCAACGACGATCAACGTGACCGAACCGCCGACGCCAGCAACCTTCAACGTGACAGTCGACGATACCATCAGCCCAGTCACTGCCGGTAACTCCCTTGATGTGACGGCAACCGTCACTAACACTGGCGATCTTCAAGGCGTCCAGGATATTGAATTCTTATTCAATGGTAGTATCGACACTATCGAAAAGAATGTGACGCTGGCTGATGGAGCTAACACAACGCTCACGTTCACCTACGATACTAGTGACATAGATCCAGGAAAGTACGATGTTGAAATTCGCAGCGCGAATGATTCAACTTCTACGACGATTAACGTGACTGAGTCGCCGACGCCAGCAGCCTTCGATGTGACAGTCGTTGACACTACCAGTCCCGTCACTACTGGAGACGCTCTCAATGTGACAACAACCGTCACTAACACCGGCGATCTCGAAGACATCCAGGATATCAAGTTGCTATTCAATGGTAGCGTTGTTACCGTTGAAGAGAATGTGACATTGGCCGGTGGATCCCATACAACATTCACATTGACTCACACCACCGGTGGCGTAGACCTAGGAAAGTACGAGATTGTCGTCCGCAGCGCTAATGATTCCGCTTCAACGGCGATCAACGTAATTGACGATGGACCAAGTGTTGCTGATTACGCCAACGAGAACGGTGTGGTCAACATGGATGGTCTTCGAAGCGCCATCGACGATTGGCGTACTGACGATACCTCAATCAACCTGCTGCGCAATGTCATCGACCACTGGCGCACTGGCGAACCGGTAGAGCTAATTGATCCCTGAACCGGTTCGCCAAGCCCCAATAACCGCTCTCAACTTGGTGGTTGATACCGTTCCTGCCCGCCAGTCGTCAATTCCTGCTTGAAGCCCAGGAGTGTCAACGATTCCTTCCTCATTCTCGTACTCACTGCTATTTTCTGTGACGTTGATCGTAACCGTCGCAGTGGCAGTACCACCATTACCATCACTCACCTCATACGTGAAGGAGTCTGTCCCAGAATAGCCTGATTCGGGCGTGTAGGTGAATGAGTCACCATTTGTCGAGACCGTCCCGTGGTTTGGGCCACTTGTTACAGCATATGATAGCGAGTCACCATTCGGATCGCGTGCATCGAACGTTCCCGTCACTGGCGTCCCTTCACTTGCTAAGACTGAGACATCATTAGCACTTGGACCACTGCCTGCTTCTCTGACAGTGACCGTCCATGGGAAGTCCTCGCCAGTACCGGACTCACCTTCAATATCAACATAGACAAAGCCGTCTTCTTCGACGGTCACCTGTGTCGAGTCACTAGATCCCTCCTCATTGCTGAGGTAGCTACTTCCGCCCGGATATCTGATGTCTGCGTGTACGTCTTGGCCACTATTTTTCGACAGGCCAATATCTAGTTCTGTACTGCCTGAAACGGGAATTTGGAACGCGTCCAAGTCATCGTTGGAGTTGATCTCTCCTGTGTGTGACCCGAGACTAACCTGATTATCTGCCTCGTCGTTCCACTGATCACGGACACCTGTATCGTTTACCAAGACTTCCCATGAGAAGTCATCGCTAGCACCAGGTTCCCCTTCAACATCAACATAGACAAATCCATCTTCTTCGACGGTTACCTGGTCTGAGTCTCCTGTCCCACCATCGTTCCGGAGATAACTACTTCCACCCGGATAACTAATATCCGCATAGACTTCTTGACCGATCTGTTTTGACAGACTTAGATCAATCACGCTATTGGCTGAGACTGGCACCTGGAACGTGTCCAGATCATCGTTAGAGTTGATCTCTCCTGTGTGTGACCCGAGGCCAACCTGATTATCTGCCTCGTCATTCCACTGATCACGGGCACCTGTATCGTTTACCGAGACTTCCCATGAGAAGTCATCGCTAGTACCAGGTTCCCCTTCAACATCAACATAGACAAATCCATCCTCTTCGACGGTTACCTGGTCTGAGTCTCCTGTCCCACCATCGTTCCGGAGATAACTGCTTCCACCCGGATAACTAATATCCGCATAGACTTCTTGACCGATCTGTTTTGACAGACTCAGATCAATCACGCTATTGGCTGAGACTGGCACTTGGAACGTGTCCAGATCATCGTTAGAGTTGATCTCTCCTGTGTGTGACCCGAGGCCAACCTGATTATCTGCCTCGTCATTCCATTGATCACGGACACCTGTATCATTTACTGAGACTCCCCAGGAGAAGTCCTCGCTAGTACCGGGTTGTCCTTCGACATCAACATAGACGAACCCGTCTTCCTCGATAGTTACTTGAGTTGATTCTCCAGTCCCACCATCGTTCCGGAGGTAGCTGCTTCCACCCGGATAACTAATATCCGCATAGACCTCTTGACCCGCTTCTTTTGACAGGCTGAGATCGATTACACTATTTGATGAAACTGGAACCTGAAACTGATCGCTGTCATCATTGGAGGTAATCAACCCTGTGTGTGAACCACTGGTCGTCTCCTTGTGACTGTCGTCAGGCCAGTCATCTGTCTGTGCCACTGTGGGTGCTACACTGATCGATAGCAGCACTACAACTGCTATCGATATGATAATCAGTTTCCTCATATTTGAAACAGAGAAGCTAAAATCATATTAGTTTTATCTTACTACACTATTTTCACATCTAAAGCAGTGTTTATACTCGGTGACGATCCCGACCGGGAGGAGTACGTCCGGATCCAGAAGGCGAATGAAGCGATGCTCGAGGAGTAACTCCGAATGTCTACACGGGAACAAACGCTTACTCGATCTCTGTCTCGGCTGGCAGGGGCTTGGCTGCTATTGTCGCTAGTTCAGGCTTCAAGACTGCCTTGAGTTTAAGGGCCCCCTCAGGGAAGGCACGATAGATCGCAATCGCCACACCCATTAGAAGAGCCTGTCCTGCGCGGCCCACATAGTCTATAACCTGCTGTGTTAGATCGAGGAGGTTTTCGATACCTATCCCACCAATGCTGAGTTCTCCTTTATTTACGTTCTTGTACACCCGATACAGGAACTTTGCTGGAAGACCGCTGGCAAGTCCCGTGCCGTCATTCGGTGAGATAGGTGGTCATACCAATTGTTGTGGAGTTGTAAATAAAAGCGTTCCGTGAGGTACAGGCGACTCGTCTCGAGTGTTTTCACACGCCGATCACCTCCTCAAGCACAACGTCGGGCCCGCCAAGGCCGTTAATAGCTCACTCTTCATCCAACCGCTTTGAGAGACGGTCGAACTTCGCCTCAAGTCGGGCACGGCGTTTCTGTTCGCGTTCTGGCTGATACTCGAGATCGGCAAGCCCACCACCTTCGAGGCGAACGGTGAAGAGCGCCCCCTCGTGCTGCCCCTCTTCTGGCAACGTCTCGATATCGACATCCAACTGCTCAACGACACCGCCCTCATCCTCGAGGAGGATGACTGCCGTGTCGCCGTCGACGACCCGGTCCACGACGCCGGTAAACGTGCCGTCCATCATCCTACGACTGGCGCTGCAGCCCCATCAATTGTGGCAGGATCGATGGTAGGCGAACTCCCCTGTGTGGCTGTGGGCTTGGCATCGATCAGGTCGGCTGGATTGGTCGAGAACGTCTCAGCGGACTCAACGGTTATATTGGTGCCATCAGTCATCACGACAACATCACTATGGACGCCGGTCCAGTATGTCCCAATGCCCATCTCACCGGCTCTGGTGAATCACTAGGCGGCGTCGACTTCCGGAAATCAGACCCGGCAACTTGAGGCGATACTCTGGGACAATTTGGTCACTATTCCGTCGGGAACTGTGATAGCAGTGTGATTGGGTTCCGTCACAGGTCCGCTAAAACCACTCAACATAACGCAGTATGGCGATTCACCAAAGCCATCTCACCAAAGCCATCTCACCAAAGCCATCTCACCAAAGCCATCTCACCAAACCGTTGGAGTACCTCGTCATGCGGGTGGTCATACTGACTATCGTAGCCACTCGAGATCACTGCGGTCTTCGGATCAACGATATCTATGAACGGCTGCGTCGAGCTGGTGGACGAGCCGTGATGGCCCGCCTGGTAGATGTCGGCATCTAGTTGGTCACCCCATTTTGCAACCATCCGTTCTTCAACGGCCGCCTCTGCATCACCAGTCGTCAAATAGGTTGTCTCGCCATACTCGATGGTGAACGCGAGACTGTTATCGTTGAGGTCGTCATTGGACTTGTTCTCAGGCGGGTTGAGGAATTGAACGGTAGCATCCCCGAACGCGATCGAATCGCCCTCGGCAACCTCATACAGGTCAACGTTGTGTTCGTCGATCGCGGTGAGATAGTCCTCGTACGTCTGTGAGGTAGCCGGGACACCTGGATCATATACGGCACCGACGCCGTCGCCGTTCGTTTCGAAGTGGTTGATCACTTCCGCGTGTCCGCCAATGTGATCGGCATGTGCATGTGTCGTGACCAGATGGTCGATCCGCGTGATACCTTGCTCCTCGAGGTACGCGATGACACCCGAGCCGTCTTGTCGCCAATAGCCCGAATCGATGAGCATCGTCTCACCGGAGGGGGCGACTACCAGCGTCGAATCGGCTTGCCCAACGTCGATATGGTGGATTTCAAGGTCGCCGTCGGAGCCAACTGGCTCACCGCTTCGCCAATAGGAGATTACCTCGCGTAGCAAACCGGTATCGATTTCCCCATTTCGCCAATCGCCAATCGCATCACGCAGCCCGTCTGTTTCGACGGTATTGGTTTCTGTGTCAGCGTAATCGTCTACTGCCAGTTCCGTTGCGTTCGTGCTCTCCGCCGCAACAACACCAGGTCCGCAGATGGATCCAAGGAGTACCACTAAGACGACTATCGTGGCCTGCTGGCGCTGTCGTCTACTCCCACGCTGAACTGTAATTGATCGTAACTCTCCATTCAGGACATCATATCAAGGCTATTGGTTGTTGAAGGTTCTCGTCCCGGTACTAGATTCCACAATGAACACCGCCGCCGATCGCTCCTCGAGCACGACACTGAGACACGCGAGGCCGCTGGCACACTCCAGATCGACATCTCCCGGTCTACGGCTCCCCAGCTACTTCGAGACGCGCTTCGAGTTCTTGGATCCGACACTCCTGTGCTAACAACACGGAGATGAGAAACGGCTCCATTACTGTCATCTCGTTTTGGATCCCGGCGGCATCCGCAAACTGTCGCGTGTCGTCGAATAGCTGATCAAACCCGTCGCGATACTGCACCCGCAGTGCCCGCCGGAACGGCTGCCAGTCCTCCTCGAGGTGACGCAACTGGTCACGATAGGTGGGGTTCGTCTTCCCCATCTATGCCACCTCCTGAATCGAGTCCCCGGTGATCGGCGTCGGATACGCCGGCTCACGTACTTCGAGGATCTGCTTCCAGAAGGTGAGCGTGGTTTGGAGCATTCCATTCCCGACCGGGTAGACCAATGACTCGAACTCCTTTCCGATAAACCGCGCCCCCTCATCGGTCTCCAGTCACTCGATCCGCTCGTCGACGAGGTTGTCGATCGGCGCCGCGAACTCATCATCCCGGGCCTTCGAAACCAGAACCGGACACTCATATCGACGAGCCGCAGCTGCCAGCCGGGCGAGCGCCGACACGACCATCCGCTCGGACTCGTCTTCACCGAGATCGTCGTCGCGGTAGAGGCCGTCCACCGCCGGCGCCACGATCAGGCCGACGTCGTCCCGGTCGACGGTTGCGAGTGTCCCGTAGTCAGGATCCTCGAGCAGCCTCGAACATAGCGTGTGGTGCTGGTAGGCAGTGAATGCACGGGCGGTCTGGATCTTCTTGAGAACGCGGCGGCTCGGTGCAACATCTGCGAGTGGCTTTGTCTGTGCGTGGCCGAACGTATCGATCCACCACGCAGTTCCTGGCCATTCGAGGAGGAGATGGTCGACGGCGAGTGCGTGAAACGCGCCGGGAGACGATGACTCCAGGAGCGTGATGCCATTCTCGAGGGACGGTAGGTTGGGAATTTGGTCTATCGACGATGCGACGTCTCTGTTTGTACCCATACCTCCAACTGGATTGTCTCGATGGTTAACTGTTCGAGGGCGGTTTCCGAAAGTTCCGATTATCCGATTTCGTGCATAGGAGTGGGGAGAGCCTCGCTGAATAGCCATCATCGAGCCGGTTCCGATTCTTCCGATATCGCCATGAAAACGGAATGGGGATGGAGTCTGCCTCCGGATGGGGTGGAGGAGAGGGGGAGTGGAGGCGTCCTATTGTTTGTGGTGATGATCATTAACTATTTGTGACAGCATCAACAAGCCAATAAATTGATAACAATATACTCACAAGGGACAGACGGCGGGGGAGAGGATTCAGTCGTTGCCTGACAAGATCCGCCCGACCCGAGACAGACGGTCCCTCGCTATTCGAGATCGAATCACGTTTCGACGTGAAGCCAATTGTCACGCACATCGGTCTCGGTCCCTCCCCTGGCGACAGATCACCTCCAGGGGATGGGGGCTCAACGCTGGCCTCTGGCCGGCGTTTCTGTGACGCGAGAGTTTATATACGGAGCCGTGGCAACGCCGGTGATGTCTCTCACCAATCGACAGGAGGATCTCCTGATCGCCGTCGCACTGACCGAGTTCAGCGTCCACTAAGAGCAGGCCGATCCCAAACTCGCCGAGCACAAGCAGATCCAGAAGGCGAAAGACGCGATGATGAGGGAGTAACTCCGTGTGTCTATTCTTCCACGCCAGCGAGTTCGAAGGCTTCCGACAACGAGTCAAAGTGGCGATAATAGTTGTCGTGCTATGGTTTCCATGTTCGCGAATATCCGTCGTTCGAACAGGCTTCCCATGCTCGTCCGCCAACCGCTGGAGATCGGCTAACAGCTCGTCGCGTGTTGTCGGCCCTTCGGACACAGAAGCAGGGTCATAGCCGGCGGCCTCGAGCGCCGCTGTCCACGATCCAAACCGATCTCGGTAGGGTGACGCCGAGTACTGCCCATGTTCGGTGATGTCGGCGATCGTGGGACGACCATCAACCGTGTCGGCGACCCGCTCGAATTCAGCCAGGAGCGTCTCTGTATCGATATCGCCGGTTGCACGTTCCTGACCAGAGTCGAGTCCTGCCGCCTCACGGGCTGTTGCGAGTGACTCGAAGGTCCGGAAATATGTCGAGATGCTATATTGGCCGTGTGTGTCGATAACCGATGTGGTTACCGGCTCGCCATGTTCGTCGGCGAGTCGTTGGAGGTCGGCGAGTAATTGGTCACGGGTCACTGGCGCAGATGGTCGGTCACAATCGAAGCCAGCAGCCTCGAGCGCATCGTACCAGGAGTCAAACCGAGCCTGATATGTCGACGGCGAGTGCTGGCCGTGGTCGATCATATCTGACATCGATGGTGGTTGACCAACCTCATCACCAAGCTGCTGGAGTTCGGCGAGCAACTCCTCGGTCTCGATCTCGGGTGTGCCGGCCTCGGGGCCACGCTCGAGCCCGGCCGCCTCGCGCGCATCTGCTAGTGAGTCGAAGAGCGAGTAATAGTGGTTCGTATGATATTTGCCATGGTTGATGATATCGCTCGCAGCGACTGGCTCGCCATGGTCGTCGGCAAGCCGTCGAAGGTCGGCCAGTAGGTCCTCACGGTCTGGGTCCTGCTGTACGTCTTGCTCATCGTCGAGTCCGGCCGCTTCAAGGGCAGGTCCCAGGATCCGAAGCGATCCCGATATGTCGGCGCGGAATATGAACCGTATTCGGTGACATCCGTCTGTGAGGGTGCGCCATCGACCTGCTCACTCACATCGCGAAGATCGGCCAGCAATGCCTCGGTCTCGATCCGTGCTTCGTGTCGGTCTCGATCCGTGCTTCGTGTCGGTCCAGCCCGCGCTCAAGGCCCGCCTCCTTGCGCGCCTCGAAGAGTGAGTCGAACTCCCGATGGTACGGCGTTGGACTGTACTGCCCGTGCTCTTTGATGTCTTCGCGCGTCACTGGCTCGCCATGTTCGTCGGCAAGCCGCTGGAGTTCGCTGAGATACTCATCGTCTGTTCGTGTACCCATTGTCGCCCCATTTGAAATCTCACAAGAAAGGTGTTTCTGTGGGCCACCAAGCCCCAAGTTGATCAATTTCTCCGAGATTCCTCCGTTCGCATACCCGTGAAATGATATTTGCGTCATTAGGAATTGGGTACACATACTCAGTACAGAGACTATTTCTAGTTGTACGCACGCGTATCACCCCCGCTCCGTCGGGTGGTATGATCTAGTTAAAGACTGTTCTTTACTGCTAATGGTCTAGTGGGGTAGTATGCAACAACAATTAAGTTCCAGTAGTGTAGTAGAGTTATCTGAGGCAGAAGGTAAACGAAAATGACCAGACAACTGTGGCGGAAGTATAGCTTCGCAAGTACACTGCACGACACCTGCCCGACATGATGCGGGTACCCAATGCCGACTGGTGGTTGTCAAATCCATGAGCGCTGAAATGACGGAGTCAGATGACGGGGACAATATCACCCGTACGACGATCAAGATTGACGATAAGATTTGGCGACGTGTCCGGTCGCAGGCCATCCGCGAAGACAGGCGGGTCTCGGAGGAACTCGAGCAGATCCTCCGGGAGTACTTCGACGAAGAGGAGCCATGATGTATCGACTAATGAGTAACACACAACCCTATATTAACAATCAATGACAGGCGATAATACGACAGAGAAGTTGCGCGCAGTACTTCTCGCGACCATGATGGTCATCTCGGTCGTCGCGATGACCACCGCGTTCGCAGGCAGTGCGGCCGCAGCGACAAATGTCAGCTCAGGCAATCAGGATGTGGTGTTGGGTGCCGAAGCCCAATCTCTAGGGACGAGTACAACATCGTTCACCATTTCCGAAACTACTGATGATTTCGGAGGATCTGGCTCCGGTGAAATCACCGTTCCGGACGGAGTAACATTCAATCAGACTCAGTCTGACTTGACAGTACGGCAGACCAGCAGCGGGTCGCTCAGCAATGTCCGGTTTACCGACTCCCAGACGATCAAGTTCGACTATAGTGGGTTCAGTTCCACTAGTGCTGATTCTATCAGCTTCGGACAGCTCTATATGGATGTGAGTCAGGACGCCGGATCATCCTTCAAGGTTGACACCCGCGTGGGGGTTAATTCTCAATCACTAACGATCACCACCCATCAGGCATCTATCTCTGGCCCCAGCGGGAGCTTCGGAGCGGCATCGACCGGGAATAATATTGGAACTGTCACGGTCAGTACCGCAACCGTCGATGGTCAGATCGGTAACCAGACGGACCTGATCATCTACGCGAATCAATCGAACGGAGTTACGCTCGATACGAGTGTCGATGTTGCATCGACGATTACGGACAATAATGATAACGTGAATGAGTCGGCAGCGACGATCTCGGAAGAGAAAATCGTCGTGCCGGTCACGAGTGACTTTGCGGCCGGTGACTCGGTGGATCTAGATGGCTTGGCCGTCAACCTGACTGCCGATGCCAGTGATTCCGCGCTGACCGTGGAAGCAACCCCTGCCAGTGATACTGGAGGATCACTCACCTCGACTACTGGCAATCAGATCGCGGTCACAAAACCAGGTGTTAGCCTTGGGTCTTCGTTCGACCTTGCGGTTGGACAGGAGGGTCAGGCTACTGGTGATACGATCACGGTCACCTCGTCTGCAAATGGTGACATCGGTGATGGGACGAATGTGACTGTGATGCTGAATGACAGTGACGTCACGTTCGATACCTCCGGTACAGTCACTGCTACGGTTAACAATGTGACTGGACCGAATGGGGAGACTGCTGAAAGCAAGAATGCACCAGCAGTCGTTAACGAAAACAACCTGACTGTGAACGTCTCTGGTGACTTTGAAGCCACTGACAATGTTGTGTTCAGTGGCTTCTCGCTGAACGTCACGAACCAGCCTGCTGACGGCACTGATGTCAAGGTCAGTGCTCAGACACAGTCTTCACCGAATGGCGCTGTAATCACGAGTGAAGACACTGGGACGTTCATCACCCTTCAGCGTCCTGACTATACCTACAACGGTGATACCGTTGACGTGGACAACGACGGTGAAGACCAGAACGCTCTGAAGGATATTACCGTCGCATCGGCGACTGACAGTGATATTGCCGATAACACTAATATCACTATCAGCATTGCAGACGGTTCTGGAGTGACGTTCGACCAAAGTGATAGTAATACTCTGACTCTTGGCTTTGATGACACTGCAACACAGGTTAACCCTGCGGTCATCAACGAACAGAACGTCACCGTAGAAGTCAAGAACTTCGACAGTTCTGGAGAAGCCGTTGTCTTCCAGAACATCGGTGTCAACGTCACGGCGGACGCGACGAACACCACGCTCGCGGTGACGACGAACACCAGTGATTCGGAGGTCACGACCGTCCTCTCGAATAATGTCGTCGTCGTCAACGAGGTCTCACCGACCCAGATCGCGGCTGACCCGGATGTCTCTGATGGTGATGACTTCACCAACGGCAACGATGTCAGTGCGACCAAGCCGCAGGTCACAAACACGATCACCGGGCAGGTGCGTCTTCAGGATGACACCGGCGCCAACTTCGGCGCTGGAGACATGAACCTTGAGATCGTCTCGACGCCTGAAGGATCGAGTGGTGCGTCGCTCAACACGAGCACTGTCACCACGGCTTCTGACGGCACTGCCGACTTCAACTTCACGGCTGGTGACAAAACTGGTGACTACGTGGTCAACGCCACGATCGCTGGTACGTCCACGGGCGTGAACATCACGTATACTTCCCAGTCGGGTCCCGTTGCTGACATCACTGTCACCAATGTCGAGGATGCGATCAAAGGAACTGCGACGAATGACAAGCAGACCGCAGTCCTGAAAGTTCAGGCGCTGGACGCACAAGGTAACCCTGTCAGCAGTTCCGTTGACACGTCATTCACGATTAGCAGTCCTGATGCAGAAAACTTCGCCGTGGATAACTGGGTCAACAGTACCGGTCAGTTAGCCGATGGGACGGCAACCGGTGAAAGTATCGACGCCAGTACTGGCAACTTGAAGCTGGCAGATAATGGTACTGCGTATGTCAGCTTCACAGATCCGGCCGCGGAAGACGTGACGATGGAAGTCGAATATGGCTCGAGTAGTGACTCTGGCACGGTGACCATCTACGACAACATCGGTCAGGTCTCGCTTGAGCTCAACGAATCGTCGGTCATCCGTGGCGATACCGTCCAGGCGGACGCCACGATCAAGCAGTCCGACGGGACGGTCATTACGGTCCCGGACATCACGGTCAACTTCGACGATAACAGTAACAGCAACACGACGGTCAACAGTGCAAGCGCTGACACGAACGGCGATGGCGTCGCAAGCGTCACCGTCTCCGCTGACAGTGCTGGCACGTCGACCATCGACGCTGTTACCAACCTCAAGAAGGGCAGTGCAACCCTCACGATCGAAGACCCGACACTCACCGTCTCGACTGACGTTGATTCGGTGACGGTCGGCGAGGAGACCACGGTCAACACCACGGTCACCTACGAGAACAACGGGAGTGCCGTTGAAGGTGCCACGCTGAACGTGACTGGTGCCGGCGTCGACGTTGCCGACCAGACCACGGACGCGAACGGCACTGCACAGTTCACGGTGAACGCTAGCGAAGCTGGTGACATCACGGTGAACGCAACGCTCGCCGGCACGAACATGGGTCAGGCGACAATCACGGCTGAACCCGCCGCACAGCCTGACATCTCCGTTGACTACGACGTCGACAGTGAGACCGTCGAAGTCGGCGAGAACGTGACTGTCACGGCGACGGTCACCAACGCAGGCGACGCAGCTGGCTCGGCTGACGTGACGTTCAACGCGGACGGCACGGAAGTTGAGAACCAGTCTGTTGACGTTGACGCGAACAACAGCACCACCGTCGAGTTCACCACGAGCTTCGACAGTGCTGGCTCGCACAACGTCTCGATCAACGACCTCAACGCGACTGAGATCACGGTGCAGGCACCTGCATCGTTTGACGTCAGCTACGACGTTGACAAAGAGAACATTACGGTCGGCGAGACGCTCAACGTGACCGCCACTGTTGAGAACACCGGCGACCTCAGCGGCGAGACGACAGTGTACTTCCACGCGGCTGGCGACGAGTACACCAACACGACCGTCTCCGTCGATGCGGGTAACTCCACGGAAATCGTCCAGGAGATCTACCTGCCCGAGGAGGCCGGCTCCTACAACGTCTCGGTCAACGACCTCGAACCGACGGAGATCACCGTCGAAGAGGCCGCGAGTGACGAACCGACTGTCTCCGACTACGCCAACGAGAACGGCGTCGTCGAGCTCTCGGGTCTCAGCACCGCCATCGACGACTGGCGCAGCAGTGAGATCGGTCTCGGTCTGCTGAGCGACGTCATCGATGCCTGGCGTAGCGGTGAATCCGTCGACTCGTAATCACACCTAACTACTGCTCCACCGCGGATCAGTCCCTATCCGATTGCAGTTGCGGTTCCATTTTTTCGACGTGCGCTACGCTCCAGAGCGATAGCGTCGGGTATCGCATAGACAGTTCTCTCACATCAGTTGGACACCGCGCTCTCCCAGCCGAGTAGGCCAAGCGTCACGGTGTTGCTCGAAAGACCGAGATCTTCCCTCTACTTATGGAATAATATGCAGAAATATTTATTATCACAACTGATAGCCTATGTAGTATATCCATGGACGGAATCAGCGAGTCGAGTACGCAGGCCAGAAAACAGCGACAACCATGTTTCCGAGGGGTTCGTATTGGCCTTTTCATCGGATTACTAACGATAGTTCTTCTTGGCACTGCCGCAGCCGGAGCTGCTGTACCTGCAACCAATGCGACAGCGATAGACACACAGATAGTCGACGATCCAGCGGCGTGGCCTAACACGGGATACGATGAACGGAATAGTCGTGTCAGCGACGGAACGCCGCCTGCGGAGGCGCCTGATAGAGCATGGTCATTTGACCTAGTTGAGAACGACACGGAGCGGCTGACTGATCCGATTATTGTCGAAGACACGGTTCTATTTGGAACAGAGTGGTCAAGTTCGGACACAGAACACGGATCACTCACTGCAGTTAACCTTACAACAGGTGATCAACGATGGTCGTTCGGTGTCAATACCGAACAGAAGTTTACCTATGATATTGCGACCGACGGAGAGACGGTCATAATCGGTGAGAACGATGCGCTCTATGGCGTTGATCTCAAAACTGGGACTCGAGAGTGGCAGAAGGACCACTCACGGTTTACGGGATATGGAATTACTTCTCACGAGGGGGTCGTATATACGCGACTCGGAGATCGAGGGAGCGTGCACGCGCTTGATCCGACTAATGGGACTTCTCACTGGAACACGCCACTCCCCAATATCGATGAGCAGACTGGCGAAACGAATGCACCGGCTGTCGGAAATGGGTCCGTCTACGTTGCCGGTTCGTGTTCCGTCTCCGATAGCGAGCGAAAATTCCTCTGTATTACTGCGCTGGACCGCGATACTGGGAACGTCAAGTGGCAGACTGTCAGTGATTCCGTAGAGTCAACTGGCAGCATCAGTGATCCAGTACTCGCGGACGGGACGCTCTATGTTCGCCTTGAGAAAGACTACCTCCGGGAATCGCCACAGCTGGTAGCGTTTAATATCTCGACTCGATCTGTCACTGACAGCCGCTCCGTCGAGTCGGGGGCACCGATAGCAGTCACCGAAGAGACGATCTTCACGACCGATTCTAATGGAATCGTTGCCATCGATCGTGAAACGACTGCGACCAGATGGACGAACGAAGGAACAACATCCGTCGTCGTTGGTGAGCAGGTACTCACGGTTGACGGAACTCAGCTTCGTGCACTGTCGTCGTCTTCAGGTGACGAGCAGTGGTCCACGTCGGTCTCGACCTCGAACATCGATGCGCTCAGTGCAGGCATGGCTGCCTCGAACGGAACAATCGTTGTGCTTGGGGAGATATCAGTGACGAGTATCGTGGCACTGCGGTCGCATTCACAGGGACAACAACTCCATCTGAGGAAATCCTGGTCGAGCCCGAGAATCCACAAGTCGGAACACCGGCCCGCTTCAACGCAAGTAGGATCACTGGGACGAACTACAGGTGGGACTTCGACGAAAATGGAACGACCGACGCTCGTGGTGCCGTTGTCGATCATCAGTTCGACACGTCTGGTAGGTTCAACGTGACGGTTACCGTCGAGACTGACGGTGGAGCGAGGCGGTTCGAACGGAGCGTTCGTGTCATCGAACCGTTGAACGTCGATCTGTCCGTGGAAAACAGGCACCCACAGCCCTACACGGATGTCGATCTCTCTGCCGCAAACAGTACTGGAACGGGGACACTCACCTACAAGTGGTCTAAAAACGGGGATTCGCTTCATCGCTGTGAGGAAATGGAGTGTACAGTTCCTTTGGGAGGTGATCCCGTCACTGTTACTCTCGAGGTTCGAGACGAAGCGGGGCAAGTGACGACGGAGTCCGTTCGGATCGAACCTATTGCGCTCGATCTGAACACGTCTATCGATGGAACAGCTACATCGAATCTCCATTATGACGAAACAGTACTTCTGAACGAATCATTCCAGATACGACCGGATACAAGTCAGCTATCTGGGGATATTTCCGTTCATAACCTCTCGGTTGTTGGACCAGCAACCGCAACAGGGACGATACCAGCGGAGATGACTGCAACTGAGGCTGGGCGAATTGAGATGACGATCGCATACGATGTTGACTCGGTCGATGAGCCAGTCAACCGAACGGTTGAACTCACCGCGGTTGAGTTGCGGGAGTCCGACAAAATGTTCGAGTATTCGTTCGAACCAGGTGCAGATACACGGCAGGCACGTGCCTCTTTCGCCCGCTTGCAAAGCGATCTCGTGGAGAATGACCTGCGAGACGTCTATCGACAGATCGAGCAGCGACAGGACGGACTTCCCGAGACAATCGTGTTCACTGCAGCGGATCCAGACCGACTCGATGACAGGAAGGAGGGATTAAACGGGTATGCGAGCTATCCAAACGAGATCTATTTAGATATGGAAGCCCACGAGAGGAGCGCCTTCTCGACGTACCGTCTCGAGGAAACCGCACGCCACGAGATTGCCCACATTGGTCAGAGCTATTTAGATGCTGAGAATCGAGATGACTGGAACTTCCTCATCGAAGGACATGCGGAGTTCGAGTCGAGTCTGACAGCTGAGACGATCGAGAACAAGCCCCCGAAAGAGGAGTTCCTGGACTGGTCATGGGAGCGTGACAAATATATGCAGAGCGCTGCGTTCGTCGATGCCTACTTCGCGGAGTATGGTCGGCAAACGTTCCTCGAGATGATGCGCAACTCACAGGGAACAGATATGCGAACAGAATTCAAGGAAGCCACTGGCGAATCATTCGACAGTTTCTACGACCGATGGATGTCGGGAGGCCCGAACGATCCCGCGACCCGCCGCGGCGATCTCCCCAAGGTCGCGTTCACCTATGTGGATGGTCAACTCCATGCTGAGGGACTCAGTTACACCACCGCAAATGTGATTGGAAATTGGGACCTTGACGGAGACGGTGAGACCGATGCTCGTGGAGAGACTGTCGACTGGCAACCGTCGGAGGCCGGACAGTATCCAATTACGCTGACGCTTGACGACGGGAACACCGAGCTCAGTCAAACGCAGGTCTTGCAAATAGCTACTACAGACACTAACCCCCTTGCGGAGTACGCGAATGACGAGGGCATTGTCGAGACTGGAGGGCTCCGTGACGCGATCAGCGATTGGCGGCGAGACAACGCTCAAACAGACCTGTTACAAAAGATTATCGACGCCTGGCGCACTGAAGAACCTATCAGCTAGTCTGCTACACTAACTACCGATCTATTGCGGATCGGCCCCATTTAGCCTCCGCTTGCGGTTGCGGACTCATTTTTTGACGCGCACTACATGCCGGAGCTATGTACTCGTCTGTGGATCGGCGAGGCGATGTACACTTGCAATGACAACGCGGAGACGGCCTCGCAGGAGTTCACCGTCGAAGAGCGCACTCTCGAGATCACTACAGCGTGGAACGTCCTATTTCAGGGCCTTCCCAACAGAGGCGTAGTTCACTGGTTTGTGGTGGCACACACAGAACACTCTTCATAGTCAGCTACCCACGGCTTTAGCCGTGGGCTTGTCAGTGGACATCCACTCCATTGCGGAAAACCGCACACCATTACTACTGCCGAAGACTATGACTGGCTCATCTGCAGATCTATTATCCGGCATTTCTGGTATCCTTAAGGGGTGTGCCCCTCAAAGTCGTCGATACTCCGCTGGAACGACGTGAGGAACAGAGATAAAATGTGAATTGACATGAGTAATAAGTATATACTGCTTCTGTATCTGTCTCCGTTTTCTCAGAAGAGGCAAAGACGGAGCTGACAAGACTGTCTCCAATTTGTCTTTGGAACACCGGCGCGTGCGCGTAGAGGAGAGATGGGTGCTGTTTGCATAACTATCTGGGGATTTTCACCAGAGATTTACAGATATTAACCATATCGTTGGAAAGCCCCTTGTCCTAACTATTCTTCCCACTCCACTGTCACCACAAAGCATATATAACACTCCCCGTAAGAGTCGATTACCCCTACCCACCCTAACCAGACTGAGTACCGCCGTGATGTCACGGCGGGAAAAGAATGGTTACCAAGAGATCAAGATAACTATGACAGGAAACCCATCATATCGCGAAAAGGGACGTGCCGTGTTCCTGGCCGCGCTTATGGTACTTTCCGTTGTCGCCATGTCCGCAGCGTTTGCGGGCGGCGCGGCAGCGCAAGTTAGTAGCGCTGACCGCACTGTCGAGGACACCGAACTCGCACCTGGTGAATCCACGACAGTGACGGTTGATGTACAGTTAGACCAAGAACAGAGCCTCTTCGTCGCTGAGAAGTTCGGTCCGGCTGTCAGTGCAGCCTCGATCAACAGCTCCGCAACGAACCCGTCCCCAGACTTTGATGGCGTTAACAACGCGAACACTGAACTGTTCGCTGACTGGGGCAGCGTCTCCGAAGTGACCCTCGTCTACGAGGTGACCATCTCGGAAAACGCTACCGTTGGTGAAGAGTACACCATCAGTTCCGCTAACGCGAGCGACGCCCAGCTGGGTACTGACACCATTACGGTCGTTTCCGACGACAACAACGGTGACGACGGCAACAATGGTGACGACGGCAACAACGGTGACGACGGCAACAACGGTGACGACGGCAACACCGACGCCGACGCCACGGTTGACCGCAGTAACCTCGATGGCCAAATCTACTTCGCTGGTCAGCAAATCGCTATTGAAGGCTTCAACGCTGGCGACCAGGTTCAGCTCCGGGAAGGTGACAGGGAAAGCAGCAGTCACCAGGAGAATATCAACGCAGACGACAGCGGTGTCGTCCATGTTGACACCTCCGGCTTCGATGGCGACTACCTCATCCGCGGTCCGGACGGGACGAACTACGGACCGTTCGAAGTGACCGAGCAGGATGTCGGGTTTGCATTCGACAGTGACGAAGTCAACACTGGATCGACCGCGAACCTCGTCTTCGAGGACGACAACCGTGGCGACACAGTTGACCTCTTGATCAGTACCGAAAACGATCTCGATGCTGACGAGCTCGCGTCCATCTTCGAGGATGCGAGTGTCCACGACGAGGATGACGATGTTGTCCGCGTCGAGGACGTCTCCGAGGACGACGAGATCGAAGCTAACTTCTCCGATGTTAATGCGGGCAACTACACGTTCACTGTTGAGGTCTCCGACACGACGGCCTCGGACAGTGCATCCATGAGCGTCACTGACGTTGATCGCACGCTCGAATTCAGTCAGGACACCTTCGAGGACGATCAGGGTGACATTGTCGAGATCTCCACTGATGTCCAAGGTCACGACAACTTCTGGATGACTCTCGAGGAAGAGGGCGTTGAGGATCCGTACGGACTCAACCTCTCGGTCTCCGACATTGATCACGAAGCACTTGACGGTGACTCGCTCACTATCGAGTTCAACACCTACGAAGCTGGTAACTCCGACAACGCAGTTGTTGCGAGTTCCGACAACGCGACGGTGACGGTTGAAGACGAAGAACTGCCGGCCGGCTTCGACTACTCCGAGAACCGTATCGCAAGTGGCGACTTCGAACTGGAGCTCTACGATGAGAACCCGTTCGATAGTAGTGACGCTGAAGCGATTGACATTGCGTTCGTTGCGCTCAACGAGCGGAGTACCAGTGGCCTGACCCACTGGATCGCACCTGGCGACGCTGAGTACGAGGACATGTCTGAGCGCCTCGACGCTGCCACCGAGCGCAGCACTGTTGCTCAGGAAGATCTGCTCATCGCCCAGGTGGAAGCCAGTGGCCTCGAAGGCTCCATCCAGGATGACAGTGACTTCGGCGCCAACGGCGTCCACTTCAGCATCAGTGACACCGAGTCCGCGCGCTACGGTGGAACTGACACCTACCAGATCCAGAACAGCGACGACCTGACGTTCGTCTCTGACCTCGAGAACGACCGGTTCTACGTCCTGATCGACGAGAGCAACCTCGACGAACTCGAGGCTGGCGAGACCTGGGAGTCCATGTTCGAGGTTACGGAAGACAACCCATACGTCGCTGACGAAGAGAGCGAAGAACTGGTCTCCGGCGAGTTCTCCGTCGAGGAGCGCTCCATGGAGATCGTCGGTGACTTCGCTGAAAACGAAGATGGCGACGAAATCCTGCAGGTTTCGCACTCCGAGAACGCGGAACTGACCGCAGAGACCAACATCGCGCCCGGTACTGACGTGCAGTTCCGCCTGCGCCACGACACCGAGATCAGCTTCGAAACGGCTGAAGTCGGTGAGGACAACACGGTCTCGCAGACTGTGAACCTCTCCGAACGTGTGGCTGGCGATGAATTCGACCTCCGCGTCCGCGACCAGGCTAACCAGAACAACGTCGACAACACCGGCGCTGTAATCGTCGCTGCATCCCAACCTAACATCACCGTCGAAGGTGACGCACCCTCTGAGGTCCAGGTTGGTGAAGACGCCACGCTCGACGTGACCGTCACGAACGACGGCGACGCCGCTGGTACTGTCGACTTCCACATCGACATCGACGGCGAGACCGTCCACCAGGAAGAGGTCACTGTTGAAGCTGGCAGCACGTACGACGCCAGTGCAGACTTCAACACCAGCTCCGAAGGCGACATCAGCTGGGAGACCCACGCTGGCGACGACGCCAGCGACTCCGGTACGCTGACCGTCACGAAGGGCGACGGCTCCGACGGTAGTGACGGCTCCGACGGTTCCGACGGTAGTGACGGATCTGACGGCTCCGACGGTTCCGACGGCTCCGACGGTGACGACGGCTCCGACGGTAGTGACGGATCCGACGGCTCCGATGGTTCCGACGGCAGTGACGATGGCACGCCCGGCTTCGGTGTCGGCGTCGCTCTCGTCGCACTCCTCGGCGCTGCCATGCTGGCACTCCGCCGTCAGAACTAAGCTGTAGAACTACCGGCTTCCGCCGGCCCCAATCTCCACGGTTTTCTTTTATAAGAAACCATACCTACCAGCGTTAGCTCTACCATCAACAGCGGAAAGCAGAAAAGCTTCCTGCCATAGTTCCTATACCTATATGACGAAATTATACGATCAGCTTGTTGAGAAACCTCGGACCAAGATCAGTCATAGTGACCTCAATTACGACGAACGAACAGAGCTACGACAGATCAAGATATTAATGTCTACTTTGCTTACCTCTTTAAAAATTTAGCACTGCAGTTAGAAGACAGGCTTTTCGCGACCATCACGGAATTCGCTGATCAGGTGGTTGATCAGAGGTCAACGTATTGACCTTCCCACTCTCGCCGGGCCTCAATCTCTCGTCGGCCTCGACTGGTGACGTTGTAGATGTTCGTTCGCTGGTCCTTTTCACTCTTATCGACCAGACCTTTGTCGACAAGGGTATCCAGGTTGGGATACAGTCGGCCGTGATGAATCTCTTTCTCGTAGTAGTTCTCCAGTTCGTCTTTGATCGCGAGGCCGTGAGGCTCGTCGAACCCGGTAATCGCGTACAGCAGGTCTCGCTGGAACCCGGTTAAATCGTACATGATATTTGTTCTGTTAGGATCCTTATCCAATAATAGCTCCGCTATCCCATAATCGTGCTCTTCGGGGCGACGGCTTCGAGCCGTCGGCGATGAAGATGGTGTGCGAGTTCGCACGTGAACTCGTGGAGGCGGTTGAAGTCGGCGTTGAAGTCATAGCGGCCGTTGTCTGTGCCGACGAGACCACAGTCGCGAAACCGCTTGAGGACTCGGTTAACCGTGTTACGGTAGTTGTCGCTCCGGTCGGCAATCTCGGAGACCGTCCGTGGCTGGTCGATGTAGTACAGCACCTCGAGTGCCTTGCCGGTAAGCAGCTCGTGGAAGTCGATATGGGAGTGCTGACGGACGAGGTCCTTGTAGAGTTCGACGGCACGAGCATCCGACGGGACGACCCATTTTCGGCGGCCGTCGCGTTCCGTGTAGACGAGCCCCTTCTCGACGAGGTCGGCGACGGCACGGGAGAGGGAGCTCTTGCTGTGGTCGAGCTTCGCCGCCAGCTCGGAGATCGTGTCGCCGCGGTCGACCGTGGCGAGGACCTCGAGTTTGATACGCCGGAGCACAGTGTCACATATTTCGAGTAATGTTACAGTCAGCAGGCACGGGAGCCGTCTCCATCCTCTCGCTCTTATGTAAAGCTGTGGAATGCCCCGATAACGAGACAATCAATGGCTGACTCGACAGATTCGCCAGCCAGAGTGAGTGAGCGAACGATACCGAAGGTGTGAGCGGCCTGTCCAAGCAGGGCTTGGAACAGGCCGCGGAACTTCCGTAGCCACGGTTGAACAAGCGAAAAGAGGCACTCAGCCTGGTTAATGTGGACGCCGTCGGGCGATACGTATCTCTCTTTGTGTACGACTGTTCGGTGGTCACGCTCCATTTCTCTGTAGGCTTGGAGTCCGTCGGTCCAGACCTCTCCCAGCGGCTGGGAGAGGTCTTCAACCTCCTGAATCACTGGTTCCAGATCACCGCCGAAGTCGATACCGAGCTGGCCGCGGATCACGCGAAGCGAGTCGCTGCACGCCGCGACGAGCGTCAACTGATCACCATGGCGGCCCCGCCAGCGTGAGCGGCCAGATTGGGACGAGCCGCCGCGAGAACGGCTGTTCCGCGGCGGCTCTTAGCCTTTGTAGCCCGAGCAGACTGTGCCAGATCCGTCGACTTGCGTCGGTCCATCGATGGTCTGGTCAAGGAGGCCCCAGACGACGGGGAAGCCGCGATCCATCGCGGCTTCCACCTCCCGAATCGCCGTGTGAACGGTTTTGTAGGTCCGACCGAGCAAGGGCGCGATCTGGTTGATACTGAGCAATGTATCGGCGTAGAGCGTGAACACGAGAAGCACCTCTCCAGTGGCGAGGTGCTTCTCGTGAAACGGCGTTCCGTAGGTGTAGACCGGCTTGAAATTGCAGTCACGGCACCACACGCGGTCGAGATGCGGCCACGTTTGAACGGAGGTGTGCCCGCACCGTGGACAGGACGTATTCTCCCAGAATTCCTTGAGTCGCCGCTCGATGCCCGCATCGAGCGGCTCCGTGTCAATCTCGACGACGCCCAGCTCGATCAGCTCTCGAAACAACGCGCCGAACGCCGGCTGAGCAGAAGATATACTCTCAGATTATGGCTGGCTCAGTGTAACTACAGGGTCTTTCCGTAGCTCTACACAAGAGCGCATCCTCTTAACCAACAAACGTATGGATTCGCGGATTGTGTTGGTTAACACGAGACGCTCTTATGTAGAACTGCGGAAAGCCCCGATAACGATACAATCAATGGTTGAATCGACGGATTCACCAGCCAAGTTGAGCGACCGAACGATGCCGAAGGTATGAGCGGCCTGTCCCAAGCCCTGCTTGGACAGGCCGCGGAACTTCCGTAGCCACGGTTGAACAAGTGAAAAGAGGCACTCAGCTTGGTTAATGTGGACGCCGTCGGGCGATACGTATCTCTCTTTGTGTACGACTGTTCGGTGGTCACGCTCCATTTCTCTGTAGGCTTGGAGTCCGTCAGTCCAGACCTCTCCCAGTGGCTGGGAGAGGTCTTCAGCCTCCTGAATGACTGGCTCAAGATCACCGCTGAAGTCGATACCGAATTTGCCGCGGATCACGCGAAGCGAGTCGCGGCACGCCGCGACGAGCGTCAGCTGATCACCGTGGCGGCCCCGCCAGCGTGAGCGGCCAGTTTGGGACGAGCCGCCGCGAGAACGGCTGCTTCGCGGCGGCTCTTGTCCCTTGTAGCCCGAACAGACTGTGCCAGACTCGTCAACTTGCGTCGGGCCATCGATGGTCTGGTCGAGGAGGTCCCAGACGACGGGGAAGCCGCGATGGATCACGGCTTCTACCTCCCGAATAGCTGTGTGAACGGTTTTGTAGGCCCGCCCGAGCAAAGGCGCGATCTGGTTGATACTAAGCAATGTATCGGCGTAGAACGTGAACGCAAGAAGTACCTCGCCGCAGGTGAGGTGCTTCTCGTGAAAGGGCGTTCCGTAGGTATAGACCGGCTTGAAGTTGCAGTCACGGCACCACACGCGGTCGAGATGGGGCCACGTTTGAACGGAAGTGTGCCCGCACCGTGGACAGGACGTATTCTCCCAGAATTCCTTGAGTCGCCGCTCGATGCGGGCATCGAGCGGCTCCGTGTCAATCTCGACGACGCCCAGCTCAATCAGCTCTCGAAACATCGCGCCGAACGCCGGCTGAGCAGAAGACATATCGCCAAATTAGGGCTGGCTCAGTGTAACTACAGGGTCTTTCCGTAGCTCTACACAAGAGCGATACGCCGTGACCCATGTCTTACTCGCCACCATCCCCACCGCAAGAAATCCCCGACGACGTCGTGGAGATGCTCAATGAGCAATCACCAGAGGTGCTCAAGCATATCGCCCAGTACGCCGAGGAGCTTGCCGAACATCGCGAACGCGAAGCCCGACTAGCCGAACAGGACGAGGAAGAACAGATCGAGGACCGACCGGAGGATCGTCCGGACGACGTCCCCTCGAAGGCTACAATCACGATCAAGGAGATCAACGACAACCGCTACTACTACTGGCAGTGGCGGGAAGGCGAGAAGGTGCGCTCAAAGTATAAAGGACCGGTCAGTCCAGACGATTAGCTAGTCTGGTTCTCTCGTGAACAACCCCCCTGATTCGAAGTGAGCTTAATCGCTTCTCAGAAGATTTGACACCCCTGATTCGGAATGAGCTTCAGTAGAAGGGTTCTAGGTAGAACGAACCTCATGATGCTTGATTAAATCTCGTAGGTCCCGTTGTGAAGTTCTGAAAGCCGTTCATCGCTCTCTACAACTGCCTTCATTACTACATCTTTGTCCTTGATAAGCTGGTGTTCCAGATAGACACCCTGTTTGTGTCCGCCACCGACCTGGTGAGACTCAGAGATTCCCATTAGCGCGAACGTGCTGAGAATCTGGCTCACTCGATCATATGAGAGAGGATCAGCACCGACGTCACCACAGGTCGTCTCGTATTGACTGTAGATACCAGAGGTGCGGAAGCGGCGATTATTCGAGCCAGTCAAGCGACCGAGAGTGTAGAGAACGAGTTTAGACTGTGGTGAGGTGCTCTCGATCGTCTCCTTGACTCGATTAACCTCTGCACGCTTGACTGCTTTGTCGACATGTTTTGGACTAACGACCTCGGCATCGGCGTCGTCAGCGATGTCACCAGCAATTCGTAGGACGTCGACTGCCTTTCTCGCATCACCGTGTTCATCCGCCGACCGGTCGGCAGTCTCGGTTATGACGCCGTCTTGAACGACACCATCATGGAACGCGTCTCGTCGATATTCCAGGATCTGCTCGATCTGATCGCTTTGGTATGGTTCAAAGACGAAGTCCGTCGTCCGCATTGAACTCTGAACGCGTGCGTTGAGTTTTTGTCCGAAATCGATATCGTTGCTGATAGCAATGATTCCGATATATGCATCGGTGTGACCAGCTTCTCGAGCCCGCGAGAGTTCATGGAGGAGCCCCTCAGCGTTATCAACCATGTCGATCTCGTCAAGGATGACAATGAGCCCATCGTAGTACTCGTCGATAATGTCGTAGGCGTAATCGTAGTACTCGGCGGAACCTAAACCGATACGAGGGATATCTATATCAGAATCAGATTTGTCGCTTAGCGCACGAGCGATTGTTCGGGCCACTCGTGTTTCGGTATTATTCTTCTTGCACTCAACGTAGACGCTTGCAGCGGGAACGTTACGTGCCGTGGCAGTATCAACGAGACGGTCGGACACGTGACGGCTGACAAGTGATTTTCCAGTTCCGGTTTCGCCATAAATGACGACGTGGTTTGGTTGTGATTCGTGAATGAGGTGTCGGATTTCTCCAGCTACCGATTGGATTTCCGTGTCACGACCGACGATGCGATCAGGGCCAGGAACTGTTCCAATTGAGAGTAAATCTCGATCTGCCCAGATCTGAGTTGAAGAACCGTCTTCATCGCCCTCCCGAACGAACAACGGGTCATTTGCCGGATCGTCCGAGTCTTGTCGTTGGATTTCCTCCGAGGCCGACGAGATTTCAGAAGCAGAACTGCCCTCCCTGTTTGTATCGAAATCATCCAGCTGCTGGTCCGTGATAGACGAATCACCTCCACCATCTGGTTCTTCATTGTCTGTCATAGATTCATCCTGGGAAGGAACCTACTTAGTCGTTACTCCCCTCGTTCGGAATGAGATTCGTTGGATATCGGTACTAAACAGCGGAAAATCGATAGGTGCCATCACCATACCTGATGATACCCGATTCAGAGTGAGCTATTTCCTAGAACGAGAGGATTGCCAGCAGCTCAAATGATCAGCGGGTTCAGATCAACCCCCTCGTTCGGAATGAGGTAGTACAAGTTGGTCCATCATCCAAGGATTGGCAATGCTGTAGAGACCCCCTGATTCGGAGTGAGCTACCACCGAACTAATGGACGATATTGATGCCAGCTTAATCAAGATGGATGTAGATTGGAGTTGGAAGGACACACCCCCCTGATTCGGAATGAGATCCCGTAAGACTAACCATATGGGCGCGATCTTCTAATAACCAACTAGGCGGTCCTTAACTAGGACGAGTCATTCTCTCCAAATCGAAAGACAGCGTAGACTTTCAAGATTAACCGTCTAGTTATAACCCTAGCTTTATTACCTAGCCAGACTAAAATTCCACTAAGTGAGATACAGCATTAGTTAGGAGTATTCGTGAATACACCTAACACTGGAAGTACAGCTCTTCTATCCCTTGAATTGAAGCAGTAAATTATACGTCGAGAGCGTATATCCGATCAATCCATTACTGAAACCTTCTCATCGGGTGGAAATTCACCTTCTAATCAGGCGGTATATAGGGTATCATCTCATTCCGAACGAGGGGGGTGTGTGGTTCCACTCGTATCTTGTTGTAACTACAGGGGTAGAATGAGGTGATCTTAGTCGTTCGTGTCTTAGCCAACCTTCGTCGAGTATCCGACCGATCCCATCCCAGAAATGATACTCTCGACAGCTTGGACCAGTTCCACCTCATAATACGATGAATCATACTGGTTCATATCTTCGTGAGCAAGGGCGACACGTTCTCGTGACGCCTTCTCGTCGTCGACGCCTACGAGATTTCGACGCGGGTCAACAATCCCGGAAACGACAATCCGCAGGTTATCGGGCCGCTGGACCACGAGCAGTCCGGACTCGGTGAATTCAGTTCGGGGTAGCTGTCGAGTTCCTCGTCGTTACTGCATTGGCGATGCAGCTGCCGAATCGACGAGTGAATACTCTCGATCTCGACTCGTGCCTTCCGCTTTGAGGAGGTTGTACTGAGCCATCTTGGAGAGGTACGTCCGGACGGTCCGTTTCGTTCGAGGGTCATCGACGTCCTCGGAATAGCGCTCGTGGATCTCGCTCGGCCCGACCGGGCCGTGCTCGCGCACGATGTCGTAGACGACGCGCTGGTGCGGAGTGAGTGAGTCGAGGCTTTTCTGCTTAATCTGGGCGCGGGCATCCTCGGCGGCGTCCAGGAGGATGTCGTCGGTGATGCGCTCGTGGTTTTCGCGATCGGCCTTGCTGGCGGCCGTTCGAAGGATGCCGATAGCGAGGCCCTCGGCAACGGACGGTTCCACACGACGCTTCTGTCGGCCAGCGGAGCGAACTGCCGATACTGTGACTATCGTCGGGCGTGCGATGTCCGCCATCACCGCAAGCGGGAGTTCGTCGACGAGGTTCACAAGGACGACGCAGCGTACGTTCCGCTCCGTGTTCGCGACGACGAGGACATCGAGGCGGTGATGAGCGATGACTGAGGACCCCGAGGAGATTCAGCTCACAGAGGAACAGGAGGACGCGCTCGTCCAGGGCCGGAACGTCGCGATCACTGCCGGCGCCGGGACAGGGAAGACGACAACGCTCACCGAGCGGTACGTGACGATACTGGCCGAGAACCCGTCACTCACGCCCGAGAACATTGTCACGATCACCTTCACGCGAAAGGCTGCTGCCGAACTGACTGAGCGCGTTCGGGAGGAGGTGTACGACCGGCTCGAGGCTGTTGACTCACCAGAGGCCTACCACCGCTGGCGAAACGTTCTCGACGACCTGGAAGACGGCTACGTCCACACCATTCACGCGTTCTGTACGCGGCTCTTGCGAGAACGGGCCGTCGAGGCTCCGGTCCCGCTCGGCTTCGACGTGCTCGACGAAGACGGCGCCGCGACACTCCAACGCGAAGTCGTGACGGAGTTCCTCGAACGCAACCAGGACGATGACGACGTGGAGCTCCTTGCTCAGCTTTGGAGTCGTGACCAGCTGGTCGATGTACTCACTGGACTACTCGATGAGCGCCCACAGAGCGAGTCCGTCCTCAAGGAGTGGCGTGACGCCGAGGTCGACGACTACGTCGATATCTGCTGGGAGGTCGTTTGTGATCTCGACGTCGTCGACGCCCGACAGACGCTGTATGCGGACGGACTCCTTGAGCGGCTACGCACAGTCGCGGGCCGCGTCGACCGCGAGGCCGCTATCGGCGACGAGGACGGTTTTCGGGCCTACCGGACCTTCACCGAGGTCGCGGCGACACTCTCGGACGACCAAGAGGAAAGCGATCCCCGCGACTGTCAGCGGGCAATTCTCGAGCTGTACGAGGCCTGTGAGAAGAAGAACGGTGGCCTGTACAGCAGTTCGGGGTACGTCGTCGGTGACCGGGACGAGTGGAATGAGTACGGTGACGTCTACGACGACCTGAAGGACGCTATCGACGCGGTCATCGCGGCCGTCGAACCGCACGCGGATGCAGTCGAGACGACACCCGGTGAGCTCGAAGCAAACAGCGCCCATTACGCGCTGGCTCTGATGCGGGTCTTCGATGACGTCCTCGCCGCCTATGCCGACGAGAAAGAGCGTCGCGATACGCTCGACTTCCCCGACGTGATCGAGACGACGCTCAAGTTCTTGCGAGCTAACGATGCGGTCACGGAGCGGCTTCAAGACCAGTTTGCGGCCGTGATGGTCGACGAGTTCCAAGACACGGACCCGCGCCAGTGGGAGCTGGTCAGGCTCCTCACGGGCGTCGACGAGCAGACGGCGTCGAACGTCTTCCTGGTCGGCGACGAGAAACAGAGTATCTACGGATTCCGTGGGGCCGACGTGACGACGTTCGGGGCGGCGAGAGCGGAACTCCAGACTGTCAACGAAGCCCGTGGGGTCGACGACGTCCCTGACAGCGAGGCCGAGAGTCCGACCGCGCTCGAACTCTCTGGGAACTTCCGGACGCTGGACGAGCCGCTGTCGTTCCTGAATGAGCTCTTCGAGTACCTGTTCCAACCGGAGGGGGACACCCACAAACCCTACGAAGCGCCACCACAGACGCTGACCACACAGCGCGACCGAGTCGAAGACATCGAGGGACTCACCGGCAGCGTCGAGTATCTCGCTGTGCCCGACGACGCCGACACGGCGGCGGAACTCTTCGGCGGTGACCATCCGGTTGCTGAAGGTGCGCTCGACCACACCATCGAGGCCGAGGCGCAAGCGCTCGCTGTTCGACTGACCAACCTGTTCGACGATCCACCGACAGTCCAAGACCCCGACACGGGTGTTCATCGCGACGCTACGCCGGACGACACGGCAATCCTCCTCCGCCGGCGAACCCATCTGGATCGGTATCAGCGGGCCCTTGAGGAGTACGACATTCCCTATACTGTCGTCGGTGGCGTCGGATTCTATGATACGCCCGAGGTCCAGGCGCTGACGAACCTACTTCGGGTACTTGGTGATCCGCAGGACGACGTCTCTCTCTATGGGGTGCTTCGGTCCCCGCTGTTTGGCTTCACCGATGACCGCCTCGCTCCGGCAGTTGCCGAGGCTGATTCAGTGTGGGATGCACTCGCCGAGACGGACGATCCACAGCTCGCGGATGCTTTCGACCTCCTCACGACATGGCGGACCCTTAGTGGCTGCGCGACGCCGTCTGAAGATGGCGTCCTCCCGTGGAACCGTCTGTTGTCCCGAGTGATCGACGACACGGGGTATCTGGCGAGCGTGAGTGCTGACGAACGCGGTTACCAGGCCGTCGCGAACGTCGAGAAGTTCCGCGACCAGGTCCGTACTTGGAGCGAGAACGGTGTTCACACAGCTGCTGGGTTGCTCCACCGGATCGACCGCCAAGCAGAGATCGACCCCCGAGAAGGGGAGGCTGACATCCCCGGCGATGTGGAGGGCGTCCGGATAATGACGATTCACGCCGCGAAGGGACTCGAGTTCCCAATCGTCACTGTTCCCGATCTCGGAAGTGACCTCAATTTCGGGCGGTCCGTCGATGACCACGGCTATGTCCGCCTCGTCGAGGGGACGACTGATGCTCCACCGATTCCTGCCGTGGGTGGTCCCCACCCCAACGATGCGTTCTCAATCGAGAAGACGGCAGTCCACGAATATGCTGATCGTCGCTCGCTCCCGCAAGAGCGTGCGGAGTCCAAACGACTGCTCTACGTGGCCTGTACCCGAACCCGGGACCACCTGCTGCTGTGTGGAACACACGACATCGATATCGATGAGTCTGGCCACATCGAACTCGGTGAGCCAGATGATTTCGACGAGGCCAGTCGATGGCGGGATTGGCTCCAGCCCATTCTGTTTGACGACCATGAGCTAGTCGCTGAGGCTTTCCACGATGGAGCTACAGACGCTCGAATTGGTGATGCCCCATACACCATTCAGGCGCCACCTCGGCCGGTTGAATGGCAATCTGAGGCTCCGACTGAAGAGTTAGACCCTGCGATTACTGTCCCTTCCCCGCCGGAACGTCAGGCTGCCGTTCGCGTTGCCGCGACGACCCTCGTCAGTGCTGTTGCGGATGCCTCCGAAGACGGACACAGCTACACGTCGGGGGATGGGACAGTCGGATTGAGTCCCACCACCTTTGGAACTGTTGTCCATCGGCTCAATGAGCTCCGTCCCCCACGAAAAGAGTGGCCCTCGTTTATTCGTCAATTGAGTCGTATGGGGAGCGAGGAACCGACGGATGACGATCTCCAAGCGGCCGTGAGCCATGCCCAGGATGCGATCCGGTTCGTCGATGAAACTGAGGCGGACCTCCCACTCGAAGCGACCTATGACGAGTACTCAGTTGTCGCTCGTCTTGATGATTCCCGCATAGTGGGTGATATTGACCGTCTTCTGGTCACTCCTGATGCGTATCATATCATCGACTACAAGACGAACGATCTGTCGTCGACGACGACTGATACCCTCGCTGACCACTATCGGCCGCAAATGCTTGCCTACGCTCTCGCGCTCTTCCAGCACGATCCCGCCCGGCAGGTACGTGCTTCACTCCGGTTTACCGATGTTGGGGTGGAAGAACGGTTTGAGTGGCAACGGAGTGAACTGGCTGATATCGAATCTGAACTTCGCTCTATGTTGGAGCTCGTCTCCTGAGCCACATTTACTGATTCTATCAAAACTATTCTAGAGTAGTGAACTATTCTGGAATAGCGTGTAGCTTTGGAATAGAATACTATTCGGACTATTCACCACAGAGTTAAGTTGAGAGGGGTTGATACTGCTGAATAGTATGAGTGGCTCAGATAGCAAGAATAGCATAGATAGAACGAATAGCCCAAATAGCCCATATGATTCGGTACAGACCGATGGGAACTCTCGGGCTGTTTCGGTGTGTATGCTGAAGGGAGGCGTCGGCAAATCGACGATTGCGGTCAACCTCGCCCGACAACTGGCCGCACACGAACACGATGTCCTCCTCATCGATCTTGACCCGAACGGCCACGCGTCCGTGGGGCTGGGGTTTAACGACCAATACCACAACACCGAGGAAACCATCGGCGACGTCTTCTTCAACGATGCTGACCCGACTTCAGTTGTCTACGATACCAGCTATGGGTTCGATATCCTCCCGTCCAGCGAAGACTTAGAACAGGTCGAGCGGGAGATCGTCGTCGGCGACGTATTCCAACCCTCTGCGCTGCTCAAACGGGAAGTCGTCGACCCACTCCTTGGGGACACGTACGATTATATCGTCACAGATTCGCCGGCGTACCGTTCCCGACTCACGGACAACGCGCTCGTCGCGACGGCGAACTTGGTGCTTCCGCTCGCCCCGGGGAACGAGGCGATGGCCGGCTTGGAGCGAACCATCGAGCGACAGATCTCACCGCTTCGGCAGCATATGGACGTCGACGTTCTGTCACTGGTTCCGAACATGTTGAGCGGCCGTATCGACCAGCAGACTCAAGATCGACAGCTCCTCGAACGTCTCAACTCGCACGATAACCTCCAGGACCGCATCCCGAACTTTGCGCGGATTACGGACTGGGAGGCTGTCGACGCCGGCGATCTCAAACCCTCACCGGGCATCCGTGACCGTACCAGCATCACAAAGGCCTATGGCGAGCGCAAACCCCTGCTGGACTACGACCCTGACTGTGACCAGTTGCAGTGTTTCGACGAGTTGGCGCACATCGTCGAGGCAGGTGAGGTGGTCCGCCATGTCTGACGACGATCCGTTTGCCGACCTCGGGGAGACACTCGAAGATGAACCGGACGACGAACCCCAGGATACGGATGACGCATCTGAATCGGGAGGCGACGAGGAGACGCCCTCTCAGGAACCCGTCGAACGACAAAACCCGATGACCGATTCAGCGTTCAGCTATGAGGCCGCTAAACAGCGGCCTTTCTACGCCCGGGAGGCTACGATCGAGGACTTCGATTCCTGGCTGAAGTATGAACTGGAACGCGAGCTCAACCAGCAGGGCTACCAGAACATCGTCGTTCGGGAAATGACTGATGCTCTTCTCCGAACCGTCGTGGAGGAAGATCTCGTAGACGAAGTGGCCGAACGATTCGAACAAGCTCGCGAATCTGCTTCTTCAGAATCGACTGAATAGCGTACTATTCCAAAATAGAAAGCTATTCTACAATACCCCAACAGCAACCTCAGAATAGTCTGATTCCGCCTCTATACGGTGAACTCAGTTGAGACCGCCGGCTCAGTTTTGATATAGCGATATATAATTTATAAATCCGGTTTCTTGGCTATTAACACTACTACCGCCAGAATTCGGAACTTTAGGCAAATACGCGTCTGGGCGTGATTACACTGGTAATCACGACCACTTTGAAGTACCCCGACGCCGTCGGTGAAGCACGAATGCTGCAACCGCCTCATGACGCCGCTTCCCCCAGGGTAGAGTCGCTGAGAGAGGGTGTCTTTCTGCAATTATCGAGTGGGTTCCGAATTCATCTTCTCAGCCGGAAGCCCTATCACGAATTATCTATAATTCGTAACCGAGATGTCGCACTCACCTCCCCGGTCGGGCCAGCCACCCATTCAGCAGCTTCAGACGGTCGTCGATCTTCTCGAGACGCCGGCACTCGCTCAGATTTACGCCCATATTTTGCAGCACGGTCCCATCACCGTTTCCGAGATCGTCGACGAACTCGATATCCCACAGGGGACCGCCTACGACTACGTCCAGAACCTCGAAACGGCTGCCTTAGTGGAGAAAACTCGTGAGCAGCGCCCGTACGAATATGACGCCGAGTCGATTGCACTCACGCTCTCGACGGATGGTGAAACCCAAACGATCACGCCGGCACTTATCGCTGCGGTTGCCCGCCGTGATGAGGATGAAGACATTGATGTCTACATCGAGCGCCATAGCCTCGACGGTCTTGCTGTCGCCCTCGAGTACGCCTCCGAGTACGTTGATGGCACGGTTAACCACCGGATTGCAGCCCGGGAACTTGACCTCTCACCGCTTGAAGCCGAGATCATCCTCCAGGCGCTGGAACCGGTTGCTACCGAATACGCCGACGCAACTGCATGACGACGGTCTATATCGCCGATACTGGTGTCTTTGTGCGGTGTGGCGGTCCGGGCAAGGACAAATTCCAACGGCTTCGTCGGGCGCTCCGACAGGTGAATGTCTCGTTACGTATTCCGCAGCGTGTTTACGAAGAGCTCGGGGGCGATCCTGCAGCAGACGCGTATCCCTCGGGGAACATTCCCTATCCCGATGGATTCGAGGAGGGCTGGATCGTCGTCGCCGACGAGCTCGACTACACCAATCCACTCGTTTCGACAGTGATGGACGAGGCGCGCCGGTTCATCGCGAACGAGACCGACCGCGACGAGGATATCACCGAGAAAGCGGATACGGCGCTCGTTGGGCTCGCTGCGCAACTGCTCGATGCCGGGGAGGCAGCCAACGTTGTTCTCTTGACAACCGACAAACCGGCGGGACGGGCAGCCGAGGCGCTCCTCCCTCAACACGGCTTCAGCGACCGTATCGAATTTCGGTACATCAGCGTCGAATATCTCGAGACGATCACAGCCAACGGATTTCGGTGACGCAGCTCCGAGGTAAGGGCCGATGATCGACGATCGTTCGTTCCGTCCTAAAAGCGCTCTCGATGACAGCTTCGAGCGCTATCTTCAGGACAAGGGGAAAGGCCGCGGTGGGGACGGCGGGAACTACCGACGCAACGCAGGGCGCGAACTCGAACGGTTCGCCGAGTGGGCCGACGGCGACCGCGGCGACGACTGGACCGGGATCGTTCCCGACAACGTCGACCGAGAGCCGACCTTCGAGGACCTTGACGAACGCGTCTTTCGAGAGTACGCCCGACACCTCGTCGGTGATCGAGGGCTCAAACAGAACACTGTACAAACCTATTACCGTTATCTCTCTGCGTGGTGTGGCTGGTGCGTCAATGAGGGCTACCTTGAGGCACACTATGCCCAGCGGGCAAGCGCGATGGCACCGCTCCCCGAGGATGACGGCCGCAAGCCCGGCGACCAGCAGGCCTGGACGTCCGAGCAGCGTCACGCCCTCACCCAGCACGCCGACGAGCGAGCCCGCGACGCCATTGAGGCGTACACGGCACTCCCCGATGATACTGACCCTCTCGACAGGCAACGAGCCCGATATACGGCACTGAAAGCCGCTCGTGACCGTGCCCTCGTATTCGTCCTTGCGTACACAGCTGTCCGTGTCGGAGAACTGCTCCGGGACCCGAACGACCCGCGCCGGCGAGGGGTCCAGTGGGAGGAGATTTCTATCGACGACGGGAGTATGGACGTCTATCGGAAGAAACAACAGTGGGATGCCGCGAGCCTACCCGATCCCGTGATCTCTCCACTTCGGAGCTATCACCAGCTTACGGACCCACCGACGGAGCAGTGGCCGGTGTTCCCAACGTTCGACCAGCGGACGCTTGCGACGCTCGTGCAGGACGAGCTGGCTGATCGAGGGGAACGCCCAGATGCAATCGACGAGCGACGTGGCGAGTATGCTCGTGACCTGTTGCTGGCTCTCGACGAGGACGTTCGACCGCCATCGATCACGACGGATGGCGCACGGTCGATTCTCCAGCAACTCTCGGAAGACTTCGATATCAACATTGACCATCCAAAGCATAATTATCTCGCACCTCACGGCGGTCGACGTGGGATGGGCGAGGTTCTTGTCCGCGCGTTTGGATACACGGTTGCAGCCCGATATCTCGACAATTCAGAGGAGATGGTGCGGGAGCGGTACTCACATATTGAGGCCGGAGAACTCGGAGACGTTGCCACAGAAGCGCTCTCAGAGATTGATGGTTAGTTGAACAGGTAACGAGTAACCGACTGGTCTCAGTTCGCTATCACTGGACCGTAAAACGGTTGGGGGACATACTGACTTCACGGGCCTTCAGATCTAGCCAGTCGCCGACGGGATCTATCGTGAAGAGGCCGTTCGTATCGACGTTCCCAAACCGACTGACCGAGTTCTCCCTCATTGTTTCACCAGCCTTCCTTTGGTCGGAAGATATTCAATTCGGCCCTCTTCCAGTAGATCCTCAAACTGATCGGAGAACTGCTGTTCGAGATCTTTCGTGATCAACTCGAGTAGTTCACCTTCGCTGATTCCTTTTGGTGTTGAGAGGTTCTGTACGATCACGTCCTCGAAAATACCTTGAACATCTTCGGTTGGGCCTTTCGCGCTTTTCTCCAACGAAGTCGGTCCAGGACCTTGCTGGTCATCGGTGATTCCCTCGGACGATGCAGATTGTCGTCTTCCCGATCATGACGCATTCTCCTGTGGGTCGTAGCAGGCAGTCTGCATCCGGCGGATCTGGCAGGACAGTGGCTCCGTTGCGTCAGTGTCCGCAACACGTTTGGCCCGCTCATCGTAGTTGATCGCACCAAGATCATCCAGCGTCTCCAGATGGCCCTGAATCAACGCGACATAGACGCGTGTGCGCTGCTGGCTGGTCACCTGGCTGGGATCGATCAGGTTCTCGATCGCTGCGATTTCGACGGCGAGATCGCCGGCTGTGACGGCCCCGTCAGAACGTGAGGCCGATAGGATAACGCGCCGTCGACGGCTGTTCGACACGGCAGTGAAGGCGTCGTCTGGATCCATCGGGATCGACGACCAGTCCGCTTCGTCGATCTCGTCGGTTGCGCTCACAGCTCACCACGAGCGAGGCGCTCTCCTCGTTCGGTCAGGAGTAGGATGCGGGCTCCTTCTCCGATGGTCTGGACGAGGTTCTCTTCTTCGAGCCGGCGGGCGTGGACACGTGTTTCTTCGAGGGTCCAGCCAGTGCGATTGGCGATGTCCTTCGCGGTGGTTGTGCCGGCGTAGCTGTCTGCGAATTCAACGATTCGTCGGGTTCGTGGGTCCCGGGTGACGGTAACCGCCTCGGCCTCGATCGGGAGGCGAGAGACAGAGTTATCACTCGGGACGCTGTTAGTCTTGTTTGCTGTCATTCGGCAGCCTTGGTTCCCGGTGCAGTCACACCGGGGACGCTTTTCATGCGTCAACCGGACTTACTGGATGGATTATAAAGTATATTTGTATAGTTAGTCAGTGGAGAGTGAGACGGACCGTTGAGAACCTGTTGCTGGCGTTCACGAGCGGCCGTTTAGGGAGATCTTATTCTGATCCCATTCGTCTTTAGCTAAGACTCACACCTCGGTTGCGTAGCGGTAGCGAGCGTCTCTTGTAAGATCGGTCGTTGCTGGTGGATCTTCTGTGCATCCTCAATCAACCGCTCCAGCAACGGCGGTGGCGAGTAGCCGAGGTACTCACCGAGTTCGTGGAGGATGAGCTGGGCGTGCGACCGGAAGGTCGCCGCCCAGCGTTCTGGCGGAAACACGATCTCATCATCGGCTTGCTCGGTGACCAGACCCAACAGATCACGACTCACCAGCAGTGACAGCAACGCCGCATACAGCAGAATCTCCACAACAGCCGGGTTGCTTGTGTCGAACTCATCCAGTTCGTACTGCGTCTTCAGTTCACGAAACAACGTCTCTACCTCCCACCGACACCGATACAGCGTTGCTAGATCAGCCGGGAGGAACTCCTCTCTCGGTAGATTCGTGATGTAGAGATGGTAGTCGTCGGCGTCCGCAACGAGGACGCCGACGACGCGGAACCGCTTCGTGTCCAGCGACCGTGTTCCGTTGTACGGCCCACGTTTGAACTCCGCTTCGACCTCAACGTCGATGTACTTCCGCGAGAGATCATCGACCACTTCGTGGAGCTGCTTGCCCTCCAAGGGAATGGCGCGGCCGCGCCATTCCCGTAATTCTGCCGTTATCACCGGATTCGAGTTCGCTTTCAGCCGACTCACGAAGTAGCCGTCGTTCTCATCGATCAACGCGAAGCGGCGGTACTTGAAGTACGCCAGATCGAGTAGAACCAGCCGTCCGTCCAGCCACGAACCTGTCTTGAACAGAGTGCTGTCGTGTGTTTTCTCGTCCGTCACGTCGATCCGTTCAATCGTCTTGTCGGTGGCATTGTGGAGCAGGTGGAGCTTCGCTCCAGCCTGCTCCTCGTGACGGGCTTGGAACTCATCAGAGAGGAACTCGTGCAACCGCAACACCGTTCCTGGTTAATGTGGACGCCGTCGGGCGATACGTATCTCTCTTTGTGTACGACTGTTCGGTGGTCACGCTCCATTTCTCTGTAGGCTTGGAGTCCGTCGGTCCAGACCTCTCCCAGCGGCTGGGAGAGGTCTTCAACCTCCTGAATCACTGGTTCCAGATCACCGCCGAAGTCGATACCGAGCTGGCCGCGGATCACGCGAAGCGAGTCGCTGCACGCCGCGACGAGCGTCAACTGATCACCATGGCGGCCCCGCCAGCGTGAGCGGCCAGATTGGGACGAGCCGCCGCGAGAACGGCTGTTCCGCGGCGGCTCTTAGCCTTTGTAGCCCGAGCAGACTGTGCCAGATCCGTCGACTTGCGTCGGTCCATCGATGGTCTGGTCAAGGAGGCCCCAGACGACGGGGAAGCCGCGATCCATCGCGGCTTCCACCTCCCGAATCGCCGTGTGAACGGTTTTGTAGGTCCGACCGAGCAAGGGCGCGATCTGGTTGATACTGAGCAATGTATCGGCGTAGAGCGTGAACACGAGAAGCACCTCTCCAGTGGCGAGGTGCTTCTCGTGAAACGGCGTTCCGTAGGTGTAGACCGGCTTGAAATTGCAGTCACGGCACCACACGCGGTCGAGATGCGGCCACGTTTGAACGGAGGTGTGCCCGCACCGTGGACAGGACGTATTCTCCCAGAATTCCTTGAGTCGCCGCTCGATGCCCGCATCGAGCGGCTCCGTGTCAATCTCGACGACGCCCAGCTCGATCAGCTCTCGAAACAACGCGCCGAACGCCGGCTGAGCAGAAGATATACTCTCAGATTATGGCTGGCTCAGTGTAACTACAGGGTCTTTCCGTAGCTCTACACAAGAGCGCATCCTCTTAACCAACAAACGTATGGATTCGCGGATTGTGTTGGTTAACACGAGACGCTCTTATGTAGAACTGCGGAAAGCCCCGATAACGATACAATCAATGGTTGAATCGACGGATTCACCAGCCAAGTTGAGCGACCGAACGATGCCGAAGGTATGAGCGGCCTGTCCCAAGCCCTGCTTGGACAGGCCGCGGAACTTCCGTAGCCACGGTTGAACAAGTGAAAAGAGGCACTCAGCTTGGTTAATGTGGACGCCGTCGGGCGATACGTATCTCTCTTTGTGTACGACTGTTCGGTGGTCACGCTCCATTTCTCTGTAGGCTTGGAGTCCGTCAGTCCAGACCTCTCCCAGTGGCTGGGAGAGGTCTTCAGCCTCCTGAATGACTGGCTCAAGATCACCGCTGAAGTCGATACCGAATTTGCCGCGGATCACGCGAAGCGAGTCGCGGCACGCCGCGACGAGCGTCAGCTGATCACCGTGGCGGCCCCGCCAGCGTGAGCGGCCAGTTTGGGACGAGCCGCCGCGAGAACGGCTGCTTCGCGGCGGCTCTTGTCCCTTGTAGCCCGAACAGACTGTGCCAGACTCGTCAACTTGCGTCGGGCCATCGATGGTCTGGTCGAGGAGGTCCCAGACGACGGGGAAGCCGCGATGGATCACGGCTTCTACCTCCCGAATAGCTGTGTGAACGGTTTTGTAGGCCCGCCCGAGCAAAGGCGCGATCTGGTTGATACTAAGCAATGTATCGGCGTAGAACGTGAACGCAAGAAGTACCTCGCCGCAGGTGAGGTGCTTCTCGTGAAAGGGCGTTCCGTAGGTATAGACCGGCTTGAAGTTGCAGTCACGGCACCACACGCGGTCGAGATGGGGCCACGTTTGAACGGAAGTGTGCCCGCACCGTGGACAGGACGTATTCTCCCAGAATTCCTTGAGTCGCCGCTCGATGCGGGCATCGAGCGGCTCCGTGTCAATCTCGACGACGCCCAGCTCAATCAGCTCTCGAAACATCGCGCCGAACGCCGGCTGAGCAGAAGACATATCGCCAAATTAGGGCTGGCTCAGTGTAACTACAGGGTCTTTCCGTAGCTCTACACAAGAGCGATACGCCGTGACCCATGTCTTACTCGCCACCATCCCCACCGCAAGAAATCCCCGACGACGTCGTGGAGATGCTCAATGAGCAATCACCAGAGGTGCTCAAGCATATCGCCCAGTACGCCGAGGAGCTTGCCGAACATCGCGAACGCGAAGCCCGACTAGCCGAACAGGACGAGGAAGAACAGATCGAGGACCGACCGGAGGATCGTCCGGACGACGTCCCCTCGAAGGCTACAATCACGATCAAGGAGATCAACGACAACCGCTACTACTACTGGCAGTGGCGGGAAGGCGAGAAGGTGCGCTCAAAGTATAAAGGACCGGTCAGTCCAGACGATTAGCTAGTCTGGTTCTCTCGTGAACAACCCCCCTGATTCGAAGTGAGCTTAATCGCTTCTCAGAAGATTTGACACCCCTGATTCGGAATGAGCTTCAGTAGAAGGGTTCTAGGTAGAACGAACCTCATGATGCTTGATTAAATCTCGTAGGTCCCGTTGTGAAGTTCTGAAAGCCGTTCATCGCTCTCTACAACTGCCTTCATTACTACATCTTTGTCCTTGATAAGCTGGTGTTCCAGATAGACACCCTGTTTGTGTCCGCCACCGACCTGGTGAGACTCAGAGATTCCCATTAGCGCGAACGTGCTGAGAATCTGGCTCACTCGATCATATGAGAGAGGATCAGCACCGACGTCACCACAGGTCGTCTCGTATTGACTGTAGATACCAGAGGTGCGGAAGCGGCGATTATTCGAGCCAGTCAAGCGACCGAGAGTGTAGAGAACGAGTTTAGACTGTGGTGAGGTGCTCTCGATCGTCTCCTTGACTCGATTAACCTCTGCACGCTTGACTGCTTTGTCGACATGTTTTGGACTAACGACCTCGGCATCGGCGTCGTCAGCGATGTCACCAGCAATTCGTAGGACGTCGACTGCCTTTCTCGCATCACCGTGTTCATCCGCCGACCGGTCGGCAGTCTCGGTTATGACGCCGTCTTGAACGACACCATCATGGAACGCGTCTCGTCGATATTCCAGGATCTGCTCGATCTGATCGCTTTGGTATGGTTCAAAGACGAAGTCCGTCGTCCGCATTGAACTCTGAACGCGTGCGTTGAGTTTTTGTCCGAAATCGATATCGTTGCTGATAGCAATGATTCCGATATATGCATCGGTGTGACCAGCTTCTCGAGCCCGCGAGAGTTCATGGAGGAGCCCCTCAGCGTTATCAACCATGTCGATCTCGTCAAGGATGACAATGAGCCCATCGTAGTACTCGTCGATAATGTCGTAGGCGTAATCGTAGTACTCGGCGGAACCTAAACCGATACGAGGGATATCTATATCAGAATCAGATTTGTCGCTTAGCGCACGAGCGATTGTTCGGGCCACTCGTGTTTCGGTATTATTCTTCTTGCACTCAACGTAGACGCTTGCAGCGGGAACGTTACGTGCCGTGGCAGTATCAACGAGACGGTCGGACACGTGACGGCTGACAAGTGATTTTCCAGTTCCGGTTTCGCCATAAATGACGACGTGGTTTGGTTGTGATTCGTGAATGAGGTGTCGGATTTCTCCAGCTACCGATTGGATTTCCGTGTCACGACCGACGATGCGATCAGGGCCAGGAACTGTTCCAATTGAGAGTAAATCTCGATCTGCCCAGATCTGAGTTGAAGAACCGTCTTCATCGCCCTCCCGAACGAACAACGGGTCATTTGCCGGATCGTCCGAGTCTTGTCGTTGGATTTCCTCCGAGGCCGACGAGATTTCAGAAGCAGAACTGCCCTCCCTGTTTGTATCGAAATCATCCAGCTGCTGGTCCGTGATAGACGAATCACCTCCACCATCTGGTTCTTCATTGTCTGTCATAGATTCATCCTGGGAAGGAACCTACTTAGTCGTTACTCCCCTCGTTCGGAATGAGATTCGTTGGATATCGGTACTAAACAGCGGAAAATCGATAGGTGCCATCACCATACCTGATGATACCCGATTCAGAGTGAGCTATTTCCTAGAACGAGAGGATTGCCAGCAGCTCAAATGATCAGCGGGTTCAGATCAACCCCCTCGTTCGGAATGAGGTAGTACAAGTTGGTCCATCATCCAAGGATTGGCAATGCTGTAGAGACCCCCTGATTCGGAGTGAGCTACCACCGAACTAATGGACGATATTGATGCCAGCTTAATCAAGATGGATGTAGATTGGAGTTGGAAGGACACACCCCCCTGATTCGGAATGAGATCCCGTAAGACTAACCATATGGGCGCGATCTTCTAATAACCAACTAGGCGGTCCTTAACTAGGACGAGTCATTCTCTCCAAATCGAAAGACAGCGTAGACTTTCAAGATTAACCGTCTAGTTATAACCCTAGCTTTATTACCTAGCCAGACTAAAATTCCACTAAGTGAGATACAGCATTAGTTAGGAGTATTCGTGAATACACCTAACACTGGAAGTACAGCTCTTCTATCCCTTGAATTGAAGCAGTAAATTATACGTCGAGAGCGTATATCCGATCAATCCATTACTGAAACCTTCTCATCGGGTGGAAATTCACCTTCTAATCAGGCGGTATATAGGGTATCATCTCATTCCGAACGAGGGGGGTGTGTGGTTCCACTCGTATCTTGTTGTAACTACAGGGGTAGAATGAGGTGATCTTAGTCGTTCGTGTCTTAGCCAACCTTCGTCGAGTATCCGACCGATCCCATCCCAGAAATGATACTCTCGACAGCTTGGACCAGTTCCACCTCATAATACGATGAATCATACTGGTTCATATCTTCGTGAGCAAGGGCGACACGTTCTCGTGACGCCTTCTCGTCGTCGACGCCTACGAGATTTCGACGCGGGTCAACAATCCCGGAAACGACAATCCGCAGGTTATCGGGCCGCTGGACCACGAGCAGTCCGGACTCGGTGAATTCAGTTCGGGGTAGCTGTCGAGTTCCTCGTCGTTACTGCATTGGCGATGCAGCTGCCGAATCGACGAGTGAATACTCTCGATCTCGACTCGTGCCTTCCGCTTTGAGGAGGTTGTACTGAGCCATCTTGGAGAGGTACGTCCGGACGGTCCGTTTCGTTCGAGGGTCATCGACGTCCTCGGAATAGCGCTCGTGGATCTCGCTCGGCCCGACCGGGCCGTGCTCGCGCACGATGTCGTAGACGACGCGCTGGTGCGGAGTGAGTGAGTCGAGGCTTTTCTGCTTAATCTGGGCGCGGGCATCCTCGGCGGCGTCCAGGAGGATGTCGTCGGTGATGCGCTCGTGGTTTTCGCGATCGGCCTTGCTGGCGGCCGTTCGAAGGATGCCGATAGCGAGGCCCTCGGCAACGGACGGTTCCACACGACGCTTCTGTCGGCCAGCGGAGCGAACTGCCGATACTGTGACTATCGTCGGGCGTGCGATGTCCGCCATCACCGCAAGCGGGAGTTCGTCGACGAGGTTCACAAGGACGACGCAGCGTACGTTCCGCTCCGTGTTCGCGACGACGAGGACATCGAGGCGGTGATGAGCGATGACTGAGGACCCCGAGGAGATTCAGCTCACAGAGGAACAGGAGGACGCGCTCGTCCAGGGCCGGAACGTCGCGATCACTGCCGGCGCCGGGACAGGGAAGACGACAACGCTCACCGAGCGGTACGTGACGATACTGGCCGAGAACCCGTCACTCACGCCCGAGAACATTGTCACGATCACCTTCACGCGAAAGGCTGCTGCCGAACTGACTGAGCGCGTTCGGGAGGAGGTGTACGACCGGCTCGAGGCTGTTGACTCACCAGAGGCCTACCACCGCTGGCGAAACGTTCTCGACGACCTGGAAGACGGCTACGTCCACACCATTCACGCGTTCTGTACGCGGCTCTTGCGAGAACGGGCCGTCGAGGCTCCGGTCCCGCTCGGCTTCGACGTGCTCGACGAAGACGGCGCCGCGACACTCCAACGCGAAGTCGTGACGGAGTTCCTCGAACGCAACCAGGACGATGACGACGTGGAGCTCCTTGCTCAGCTTTGGAGTCGTGACCAGCTGGTCGATGTACTCACTGGACTACTCGATGAGCGCCCACAGAGCGAGTCCGTCCTCAAGGAGTGGCGTGACGCCGAGGTCGACGACTACGTCGATATCTGCTGGGAGGTCGTTTGTGATCTCGACGTCGTCGACGCCCGACAGACGCTGTATGCGGACGGACTCCTTGAGCGGCTACGCACAGTCGCGGGCCGCGTCGACCGCGAGGCCGCTATCGGCGACGAGGACGGTTTTCGGGCCTACCGGACCTTCACCGAGGTCGCGGCGACACTCTCGGACGACCAAGAGGAAAGCGATCCCCGCGACTGTCAGCGGGCAATTCTCGAGCTGTACGAGGCCTGTGAGAAGAAGAACGGTGGCCTGTACAGCAGTTCGGGGTACGTCGTCGGTGACCGGGACGAGTGGAATGAGTACGGTGACGTCTACGACGACCTGAAGGACGCTATCGACGCGGTCATCGCGGCCGTCGAACCGCACGCGGATGCAGTCGAGACGACACCCGGTGAGCTCGAAGCAAACAGCGCCCATTACGCGCTGGCTCTGATGCGGGTCTTCGATGACGTCCTCGCCGCCTATGCCGACGAGAAAGAGCGTCGCGATACGCTCGACTTCCCCGACGTGATCGAGACGACGCTCAAGTTCTTGCGAGCTAACGATGCGGTCACGGAGCGGCTTCAAGACCAGTTTGCGGCCGTGATGGTCGACGAGTTCCAAGACACGGACCCGCGCCAGTGGGAGCTGGTCAGGCTCCTCACGGGCGTCGACGAGCAGACGGCGTCGAACGTCTTCCTGGTCGGCGACGAGAAACAGAGTATCTACGGATTCCGTGGGGCCGACGTGACGACGTTCGGGGCGGCGAGAGCGGAACTCCAGACTGTCAACGAAGCCCGTGGGGTCGACGACGTCCCTGACAGCGAGGCCGAGAGTCCGACCGCGCTCGAACTCTCTGGGAACTTCCGGACGCTGGACGAGCCGCTGTCGTTCCTGAATGAGCTCTTCGAGTACCTGTTCCAACCGGAGGGGGACACCCACAAACCCTACGAAGCGCCACCACAGACGCTGACCACACAGCGCGACCGAGTCGAAGACATCGAGGGACTCACCGGCAGCGTCGAGTATCTCGCTGTGCCCGACGACGCCGACACGGCGGCGGAACTCTTCGGCGGTGACCATCCGGTTGCTGAAGGTGCGCTCGACCACACCATCGAGGCCGAGGCGCAAGCGCTCGCTGTTCGACTGACCAACCTGTTCGACGATCCACCGACAGTCCAAGACCCCGACACGGGTGTTCATCGCGACGCTACGCCGGACGACACGGCAATCCTCCTCCGCCGGCGAACCCATCTGGATCGGTATCAGCGGGCCCTTGAGGAGTACGACATTCCCTATACTGTCGTCGGTGGCGTCGGATTCTATGATACGCCCGAGGTCCAGGCGCTGACGAACCTACTTCGGGTACTTGGTGATCCGCAGGACGACGTCTCTCTCTATGGGGTGCTTCGGTCCCCGCTGTTTGGCTTCACCGATGACCGCCTCGCTCCGGCAGTTGCCGAGGCTGATTCAGTGTGGGATGCACTCGCCGAGACGGACGATCCACAGCTCGCGGATGCTTTCGACCTCCTCACGACATGGCGGACCCTTAGTGGCTGCGCGACGCCGTCTGAAGATGGCGTCCTCCCGTGGAACCGTCTGTTGTCCCGAGTGATCGACGACACGGGGTATCTGGCGAGCGTGAGTGCTGACGAACGCGGTTACCAGGCCGTCGCGAACGTCGAGAAGTTCCGCGACCAGGTCCGTACTTGGAGCGAGAACGGTGTTCACACAGCTGCTGGGTTGCTCCACCGGATCGACCGCCAAGCAGAGATCGACCCCGAGAAGGGGAGGCTGACATCCCCGGCGATGTGGAGGGCGTCCGGATAATGACGATTCACGCCGCGAAGGGACTCGAGTTCCCAATCGTCACTGTTCCCGATCTCGGAAGTGACCTCAATTTCGGGCGGTCCGTCGATGACCACGGCTATGTCCGCCTCGTCGAGGGGACGACTGATGCTCCACCGATTCCTGCCGTGGGTGGTCCCCACCCCAACGATGCGTTCTCAATCGAGAAGACGGCAGTCCACGAATATGCTGATCGTCGCTCGCTCCCGCAAGAGCGTGCGGAGTCCAAACGACTGCTCTACGTGGCCTGTACCCGAACCCGGGACCACCTGCTGCTGTGTGGAACACACGACATCGATATCGATGAGTCTGGCCACATCGAACTCGGTGAGCCAGATGATTTCGACGAGGCCAGTCGATGGCGGGATTGGCTCCAGCCCATTCTGTTTGACGACCATGAGCTAGTCGCTGAGGCTTTCCACGATGGAGCTACAGACGCTCGAATTGGTGATGCCCCATACACCATTCAGGCGCCACCTCGGCCGGTTGAATGGCAATCTGAGGCTCCGACTGAAGAGTTAGACCCTGCGATTACTGTCCCTTCCCCGCCGGAACGTCAGGCTGCCGTTCGCGTTGCCGCGACGACCCTCGTCAGTGCTGTTGCGGATGCCTCCGAAGACGGACACAGCTACACGTCGGGGGATGGGACAGTCGGATTGAGTCCCACCACCTTTGGAACTGTTGTCCATCGGCTCAATGAGCTCCGTCCCCCACGAAAAGAGTGGCCCTCGTTTATTCGTCAATTGAGTCGTATGGGGAGCGAGGAACCGACGGATGACGATCTCCAAGCGGCCGTGAGCCATGCCCAGGATGCGATCCGGTTCGTCGATGAAACTGAGGCGGACCTCCCACTCGAAGCGACCTATGACGAGTACTCAGTTGTCGCTCGTCTTGATGATTCCCGCATAGTGGGTGATATTGACCGTCTTCTGGTCACTCCTGATGCGTATCATATCATCGACTACAAGACGAACGATCTGTCGTCGACGACGACTGATACCCTCGCTGACCACTATCGGCCGCAAATGCTTGCCTACGCTCTCGCGCTCTTCCAGCACGATCCCGCCCGGCAGGTACGTGCTTCACTCCGGTTTACCGATGTTGGGGTGGAAGAACGGTTTGAGTGGCAACGGAGTGAACTGGCTGATATCGAATCTGAACTTCGCTCTATGTTGGAGCTCGTCTCCTGAGCCACATTTACTGATTCTATCAAAACTATTCTAGAGTAGTGAACTATTCTGGAATAGCGTGTAGCTTTGGAATAGAATACTATTCGGACTATTCACCACAGAGTTAAGTTGAGAGGGGTTGATACTGCTGAATAGTATGAGTGGCTCAGATAGCAAGAATAGCATAGATAGAACGAATAGCCCAAATAGCCCATATGATTCGGTACAGACCGATGGGAACTCTCGGGCTGTTTCGGTGTGTATGCTGAAGGGAGGCGTCGGCAAATCGACGATTGCGGTCAACCTCGCCCGACAACTGGCCGCACACGAACACGATGTCCTCCTCATCGATCTTGACCCGAACGGCCACGCGTCCGTGGGGCTGGGGTTTAACGACCAATACCACAACACCGAGGAAACCATCGGCGACGTCTTCTTCAACGATGCTGACCCGACTTCAGTTGTCTACGATACCAGCTATGGGTTCGATATCCTCCCGTCCAGCGAAGACTTAGAACAGGTCGAGCGGGAGATCGTCGTCGGCGACGTATTCCAACCCTCTGCGCTGCTCAAACGGGAAGTCGTCGACCCACTCCTTGGGGACACGTACGATTATATCGTCACAGATTCGCCGGCGTACCGTTCCCGACTCACGGACAACGCGCTCGTCGCGACGGCGAACTTGGTGCTTCCGCTCGCCCCGGGGAACGAGGCGATGGCCGGCTTGGAGCGAACCATCGAGCGACAGATCTCACCGCTTCGGCAGCATATGGACGTCGACGTTCTGTCACTGGTTCCGAACATGTTGAGCGGCCGTATCGACCAGCAGACTCAAGATCGACAGCTCCTCGAACGTCTCAACTCGCACGATAACCTCCAGGACCGCATCCCGAACTTTGCGCGGATTACGGACTGGGAGGCTGTCGACGCCGGCGATCTCAAACCCTCACCGGGCATCCGTGACCGTACCAGCATCACAAAGGCCTATGGCGAGCGCAAACCCCTGCTGGACTACGACCCTGACTGTGACCAGTTGCAGTGTTTCGACGAGTTGGCGCACATCGTCGAGGCAGGTGAGGTGGTCCGCCATGTCTGACGACGATCCGTTTGCCGACCTCGGGGAGACACTCGAAGATGAACCGGACGACGAACCCCAGGATACGGATGACGCATCTGAATCGGGAGGCGACGAGGAGACGCCCTCTCAGGAACCCGTCGAACGACAAAACCCGATGACCGATTCAGCGTTCAGCTATGAGGCCGCTAAACAGCGGCCTTTCTACGCCCGGGAGGCTACGATCGAGGACTTCGATTCCTGGCTGAAGTATGAACTGGAACGCGAGCTCAACCAGCAGGGCTACCAGAACATCGTCGTTCGGGAAATGACTGATGCTCTTCTCCGAACCGTCGTGGAGGAAGATCTCGTAGACGAAGTGGCCGAACGATTCGAACAAGCTCGCGAATCTGCTTCTTCAGAATCGACTGAATAGCGTACTATTCCAAAATAGAAAGCTATTCTACAATACCCCAACAGCAACCTCAGAATAGTCTGATTCCGCCTCTATACGGTGAACTCAGTTGAGACCGCCGGCTCAGTTTTGATATAGCGATATATAATTTATAAATCCGGTTTCTTGGCTATTAACACTACTACCGCCAGAATTCGGAACTTTAGGCAAATACGCGTCTGGGCGTGATTACACTGGTAATCACGACCACTTTGAAGTACCCCGACGCCGTCGGTGAAGCACGAATGCTGCAACCGCCTCATGACGCCGCTTCCCCCAGGGTAGAGTCGCTGAGAGAGGGTGTCTTTCTGCAATTATCGAGTGGGTTCCGAATTCATCTTCTCAGCCGGAAGCCCTATCACGAATTATCTATAATTCGTAACCGAGATGTCGCACTCACCTCCCCGGTCGGGCCAGCCACCCATTCAGCAGCTTCAGACGGTCGTCGATCTTCTCGAGACGCCGGCACTCGCTCAGATTTACGCCCATATTTTGCAGCACGGTCCCATCACCGTTTCCGAGATCGTCGACGAACTCGATATCCCACAGGGGACCGCCTACGACTACGTCCAGAACCTCGAAACGGCTGCCTTAGTGGAGAAAACTCGTGAGCAGCGCCCGTACGAATATGACGCCGAGTCGATTGCACTCACGCTCTCGACGGATGGTGAAACCCAAACGATCACGCCGGCACTTATCGCTGCGGTTGCCCGCCGTGATGAGGATGAAGACATTGATGTCTACATCGAGCGCCATAGCCTCGACGGTCTTGCTGTCGCCCTCGAGTACGCCTCCGAGTACGTTGATGGCACGGTTAACCACCGGATTGCAGCCCGGGAACTTGACCTCTCACCGCTTGAAGCCGAGATCATCCTCCAGGCGCTGGAACCGGTTGCTACCGAATACGCCGACGCAACTGCATGACGACGGTCTATATCGCCGATACTGGTGTCTTTGTGCGGTGTGGCGGTCCGGGCAAGGACAAATTCCAACGGCTTCGTCGGGCGCTCCGACAGGTGAATGTCTCGTTACGTATTCCGCAGCGTGTTTACGAAGAGCTCGGGGGCGATCCTGCAGCAGACGCGTATCCCTCGGGGAACATTCCCTATCCCGATGGATTCGAGGAGGGCTGGATCGTCGTCGCCGACGAGCTCGACTACACCAATCCACTCGTTTCGACAGTGATGGACGAGGCGCGCCGGTTCATCGCGAACGAGACCGACCGCGACGAGGATATCACCGAGAAAGCGGATACGGCGCTCGTTGGGCTCGCTGCGCAACTGCTCGATGCCGGGGAGGCAGCCAACGTTGTTCTCTTGACAACCGACAAACCGGCGGGACGGGCAGCCGAGGCGCTCCTCCCTCAACACGGCTTCAGCGACCGTATCGAATTTCGGTACATCAGCGTCGAATATCTCGAGACGATCACAGCCAACGGATTTCGGTGACGCAGCTCCGAGGTAAGGGCCGATGATCGACGATCGTTCGTTCCGTCCTAAAAGCGCTCTCGATGACAGCTTCGAGCGCTATCTTCAGGACAAGGGGAAAGGCCGCGGTGGGGACGGCGGGAACTACCGACGCAACGCAGGGCGCGAACTCGAACGGTTCGCCGAGTGGGCCGACGGCGACCGCGGCGACGACTGGACCGGGATCGTTCCCGACAACGTCGACCGAGAGCCGACCTTCGAGGACCTTGACGAACGCGTCTTTCGAGAGTACGCCCGACACCTCGTCGGTGATCGAGGGCTCAAACAGAACACTGTACAAACCTATTACCGTTATCTCTCTGCGTGGTGTGGCTGGTGCGTCAATGAGGGCTACCTTGAGGCACACTATGCCCAGCGGGCAAGCGCGATGGCACCGCTCCCCGAGGATGACGGCCGCAAGCCCGGCGACCAGCAGGCCTGGACGTCCGAGCAGCGTCACGCCCTCACCCAGCACGCCGACGAGCGAGCCCGCGACGCCATTGAGGCGTACACGGCACTCCCCGATGATACTGACCCTCTCGACAGGCAACGAGCCCGATATACGGCACTGAAAGCCGCTCGTGACCGTGCCCTCGTATTCGTCCTTGCGTACACAGCTGTCCGTGTCGGAGAACTGCTCCGGGACCCGAACGACCCGCGCCGGCGAGGGGTCCAGTGGGAGGAGATTTCTATCGACGACGGGAGTATGGACGTCTATCGGAAGAAACAACAGTGGGATGCCGCGAGCCTACCCGATCCCGTGATCTCTCCACTTCGGAGCTATCACCAGCTTACGGACCCACCGACGGAGCAGTGGCCGGTGTTCCCAACGTTCGACCAGCGGACGCTTGCGACGCTCGTGCAGGACGAGCTGGCTGATCGAGGGGAACGCCCAGATGCAATCGACGAGCGACGTGGCGAGTATGCTCGTGACCTGTTGCTGGCTCTCGACGAGGACGTTCGACCGCCATCGATCACGACGGATGGCGCACGGTCGATTCTCCAGCAACTCTCGGAAGACTTCGATATCAACATTGACCATCCAAAGCATAATTATCTCGCACCTCACGGCGGTCGACGTGGGATGGGCGAGGTTCTTGTCCGCGCGTTTGGATACACGGTTGCAGCCCGATATCTCGACAATTCAGAGGAGATGGTGCGGGAGCGGTACTCACATATTGAGGCCGGAGAACTCGGAGACGTTGCCACAGAAGCGCTCTCAGAGATTGATGGTTAGTTGAACAGGTAACGAGTAACCGACTGGTCTCAGTTCGCTATCACTGGACCGTAAAACGGTTGGGGGACATACTGACTTCACGGGCCTTCAGATCTAGCCAGTCGCCGACGGGATCTATCGTGAAGAGGCCGTTCGTATCGACGTTCCCAAACCGACTGACCGAGTTCTCCCTCATTGTTTCACCAGCCTTCCTTTGGTCGGAAGATATTCAATTCGGCCCTCTTCCAGTAGATCCTCAAACTGATCGGAGAACTGCTGTTCGAGATCTTTCGTGATCAACTCGAGTAGTTCACCTTCGCTGATTCCTTTTGGTGTTGAGAGGTTCTGTACGATCACGTCCTCGAAAATACCTTGAACATCTTCGGTTGGGCCTTTCGCGCTTTTCTCCAACGAAGTCGGTCCAGGACCTTGCTGGTCATCGGTGATTCCCTCGGACGATGCAGATTGTCGTCTTCCCGATCATGACGCATTCTCCTGTGGGTCGTAGCAGGCAGTCTGCATCCGGCGGATCTGGCAGGACAGTGGCTCCGTTGCGTCAGTGTCCGCAACACGTTTGGCCCGCTCATCGTAGTTGATCGCACCAAGATCATCCAGCGTCTCCAGATGGCCCTGAATCAACGCGACATAGACGCGTGTGCGCTGCTGGCTGGTCACCTGGCTGGGATCGATCAGGTTCTCGATCGCTGCGATTTCGACGGCGAGATCGCCGGCTGTGACGGCCCCGTCAGAACGTGAGGCCGATAGGATAACGCGCCGTCGACGGCTGTTCGACACGGCAGTGAAGGCGTCGTCTGGATCCATCGGGATCGACGACCAGTCCGCTTCGTCGATCTCGTCGGTTGCGCTCACAGCTCACCACGAGCGAGGCGCTCTCCTCGTTCGGTCAGGAGTAGGATGCGGGCTCCTTCTCCGATGGTCTGGACGAGGTTCTCTTCTTCGAGCCGGCGGGCGTGGACACGTGTTTCTTCGAGGGTCCAGCCAGTGCGATTGGCGATGTCCTTCGCGGTGGTTGTGCCGGCGTAGCTGTCTGCGAATTCAACGATTCGTCGGGTTCGTGGGTCCCGGGTGACGGTAACCGCCTCGGCCTCGATCGGGAGGCGAGAGACAGAGTTATCACTCGGGACGCTGTTAGTCTTGTTTGCTGTCATTCGGCAGCCTTGGTTCCCGGTGCAGTCACACCGGGGACGCTTTTCATGCGTCAACCGGACTTACTGGATGGATTATAAAGTATATTTGTATAGTTAGTCAGTGGAGAGTGAGACGGACCGTTGAGAACCTGTTGCTGGCGTTCACGAGCGGCCGTTTAGGGAGATCTTATTCTGATCCCATTCGTCTTTAGCTAAGACTCACACCTCGGTTGCGTAGCGGTAGCGAGCGTCTCTTGTAAGATCGGTCGTTGCTGGTGGATCTTCTGTGCATCCTCAATCAACCGCTCCAGCAACGGCGGTGGCGAGTAGCCGAGGTACTCACCGAGTTCGTGGAGGATGAGCTGGGCGTGCGACCGGAAGGTCGCCGCCCAGCGTTCTGGCGGAAACACGATCTCATCATCGGCTTGCTCGGTGACCAGACCCAACAGATCACGACTCACCAGCAGTGACAGCAACGCCGCATACAGCAGAATCTCCACAACAGCCGGGTTGCTTGTGTCGAACTCATCCAGTTCGTACTGCGTCTTCAGTTCACGAAACAACGTCTCTACCTCCCACCGACACCGATACAGCGTTGCTAGATCAGCCGGGAGGAACTCCTCTCTCGGTAGATTCGTGATGTAGAGATGGTAGTCGTCGGCGTCCGCAACGAGGACGCCGACGACGCGGAACCGCTTCGTGTCCAGCGACCGTGTTCCGTTGTACGGCCCACGTTTGAACTCCGCTTCGACCTCAACGTCGATGTACTTCCGCGAGAGATCATCGACCACTTCGTGGAGCTGCTTGCCCTCCAAGGGAATGGCGCGGCCGCGCCATTCCCGTAATTCTGCCGTTATCACCGGATTCGAGTTCGCTTTCAGCCGACTCACGAAGTAGCCGTCGTTCTCATCGATCAACGCGAAGCGGCGGTACTTGAAGTACGCCAGATCGAGTAGAACCAGCCGTCCGTCCAGCCACGAACCTGTCTTGAACAGAGTGCTGTCGTGTGTTTTCTCGTCCGTCACGTCGATCCGTTCAATCGTCTTGTCGGTGGCATTGTGGAGCAGGTGGAGCTTCGCTCCAGCCTGCTCCTCGTGACGGGCTTGGAACTCATCAGAGAGGAACTCGTGCAACCGCAACACCGTTCCATCAGCGATCATTACGTCTCTGAATCGGTCGATATCAGCGTCAACAGCGTCGGGTACAGCGACCTCGTCGAGCGCGGCCTCGACGAGGTCGCGGAGATACTCCGCGAGTGTCGGCGTCAGCCGGTGATAGAACCCGCCAGAAGAGATTGGTTCGTCAGCTGTGGCGTTGTAGCAGCGTCTGAACCCAGCGAGTGTTCGGCTTTCGCCTGCGGCGAAGCCGAACACGAGCGCCCACACGAGGACAGGAATCTGGAGCTTACCCTCTCGCTCGACCACGCCGAGTTCCTCGGCGTGCTCTTCGAGGAACTCGGAGGGAAACAGTGTAGTGAGCCGACGCATAATTCTCGATGAGGAGGTGTCGTTGTACATACTCGTCGCCTCCTCATTCCTCTCGAAAAGTAGCCTCGATAAGCCGTCGCTGTCACGTGGTTCTCCCCTTAGCTAAAGACGGATGATTCTGATCCTGACTTTCACCGTGAGTGAGAGCTAAGTGGGTCCGGTGAGAACGGGGAATGCTGTCCTTCTGGGACAGCGGTGCTCACCAAAGAGCTCTCTCGGTCACAACCTCGGGGCCCGGCCCACCACAATAGCTGGGCTCTCTAGGCGTGACTTCTGAGGAAAGAGAATCGCTGTTAGTCGAAGAGATCGAAGGTGTAGATGTTGTCGAGGTACTCGTCGCGGATGTTAACGCCCCAGCTGTCGTGCCTGTAGACCGCATCGAGGACATCCTGCTGTTTGTCGTCCATCTTGTCGCCGCGGATGTATTTGATCAGGGCGTCGTCGAGCGAGCCGTCGTGATCGCCGCGGAACCGTGACATCTGCGTCGAAAAGAAGTGCCTGAAGTAGTGCAGATCAACGTCTTCTCGACTGTCTTCACCGGTGATTCCGTAGCGTTTTCCGTACTTCTGGATGATCTGCTGATACATCGCCGAGCCACTCATCCGTCCGTACGTCCCGCCGATCGGTTTGAGGCCTGTGAAGAGTGGATGTGGTGGCTCGGTCTCTGGCCGGATCGTGAGGTACTGGAGCAACGCTTGCTTCAGTTCGGCGTCGATCGGGACGATCGCAGGATTCTCTCGCTTATTGCCGTTCGTTCGTTTCTCGCCCTCAACAACGTCGCCCTCGCTGAAGTTCCCGTAGACGTAGATCGAGTCTGGTTTGTCTCTGATTTCCTCTTTGAGCTCGATACCCTGCTCGTCGAGCCACTCGAGGTAGGAAGGGTGATCGATGTGAACGCACTTCAGGTCCGTGTTCACGCAGGCACCTCGTCGAAACCCATACTTCAAGCTGTACAGGGCGAGTAATTGGATCTGTGGTTGCGGGATCGATTTCAGGAATCCCGATATCTCTGCAACGGTGTGATGGACGCGATCAGGCGAGCTCGTGTCTAGGTCTGTTCGGGAGAGGACGTAGCCCGCGGGGTTGGACTCGGTCTGGTTCATCGTCATCAGTTCTTTATAGAATGCCGACGATTCGGCCAGCTTGTTGTGGATGCCGCGATCATTCGCGCCTTTCTCTTCGAGGTAGTCCTTGTAGTCGAAGAGGTCCTGGACCGAGGCATCTAGGACACCCATTCCGCGATCGCCCAGGAACTGCTGGAGTGCCGTTTCGTTCTCGTTTTGCTGGAGAACCTGCCTGAGTCCTTCGGTCGTTCCTGGTGCGAGGTCTTCGTGGTCTTTGAGCTCCAACCAGTCGGCGACCGGGTCTGACGACGTGAAGATGTCCTCGACGTCGATCTCACCGTAGTCTGTCATTCGGTCAACACCCACCCGCCGTTTGTTGGGCTGTACTCGACGGTGCCTTCTCGCATGAGTTCCTCCAGTTGGTTGCTGACTTCCTCGGCGATGTCGCCAGTGATCAGTTCGCCGAGTTCGTCTTCACTGATCCCGTCCCTCGAGGAGAGGTTGCGGACGATCGTGTCTTGGATGATGGTGGCGATTTCCTCATCGGGAGACGACCGACCTTCTTCGAACTGGACGTGCGGTTCGTCTGCTTCTTCGTTGTGCTCGTAGCCCCACTGGCGTCGGCCAGCGCGAGCCATGCGACGGACGTACTCCGAGAAGGAGACGCCCATCTCGTCTGCATCGGCCGCCCACTCTTCAGGGACGGTGGCTTGCTTCGTATCTACCATGGCGCAAAACATTTTATGGGTTGTATCATACTTAATACCTTTACGTTCAGCAATTTCATATACGGCGATAAGACCGATGTATATTTATGTACTAATTCCATGCGGAAGGAGTGGGAAAAAGAGTCTGATAGAATAGGTATTTAGTGTGATAGTGAGACGGCGTCGGGGTCGCCTCTAATCGCATGCAGACGGTTCGAATCCGGCCGCGTAGGATTGGGAAAGTCCGGACTGTCAGTCGGTTCGACCGACTGAGAGCGCGACCATACTACTTGAATCACGATATGGTCGCGCTGTCAGTCCGCGATCCACGCTGTCAGTATTCCGGTAGATAGCCGAAACTGCGCGAGATATTATCGAGACTCTGAGATAGATCAATGAAATATTCAGAAGTCGGTGGTTGCGCTGGGTTAAATAGTCTCGAAATGGTCGTAGGCCCGCTCCGTCGTGAGCACAGTCCGGTGCCGAAGGCGATTTCGAACGTCGTACAGTGTATTTCCATCTTCCACCTGGAGCATCCGCCAGGGAACGCTGTGGCGGAGCGTGTGGGCGGAGACGTCGGAGGCGGTTCCACGGCCCTCGAAGGAGAAGGGGCGAACGTCAGCTCTCTTCGCGCAGCGCTGGACGACATCGTTGATGGCCTTCGGTGAGAGTCGGGAACTCTTCTGCGACGGGAACAGCGCGATGTGTTCGTCGTCTCGAGTCTCAAGATACGCGGTCAACGTGCTGATTGTCCCGAGACCCCCAGTCTGATCGAGTTCGAACATGGCCGGTCGTGGGCTTCGGTCGGTGGGGTAGTCCTTCTGGATCCGTCCAGGTATCCGCAACTTCTCTTCCTCGAGGTCGAGCATGGCGCGATTCACACTCGACAGTTCAGCGCGTCGGAGCGCTGTGTCGTAGAGGATGGTCACGATCGCGTCGTCACGGGTAGGGTGGCGGCCGTCGTGAGCTGCATCGCGGAGGCGATCGACTTGGTCTGGCTTCAGCCAGTGGACCTCGTCGTCGACAGTCATGGTACACCCCGTTTCGAAACAGAAATAAAGTAACTTCCGATTCCATTATAAAATAGAACGATTCTCGAGAACCAGATCAGAGAATGCCGCGCAGCACAGTGATTCTGCTACGAGAAAGGTGGTTCTGACATCGTCTACCCTCGTGGTGCGTCGGGCCGCCCCCGCAAACCGGCCATCTGACGACCGGTTCCACCGGTAGTCACCGGTCAAGCGCGCCTCTTTGTGAGTGGCTACGCTGTCGTGTCGGCAGCTGATCGCCGCCAGCGACAGCACCCTCCTCGCTCAGCGTAGCTCACTTGTTACCAACGACACATCAGGACAGAATCGGAGACTTAGATTGGGTTAGCTGCCGACGCTTTGTGAGGTACTGTCCCTTGGATTTTGTGGATCGGGTGCTCAGAGACACAAATGATGGCATAATGACTCTGGCCAAGCGATTAGACATGAACGAGAAGAATGAACAACGTAGTCAGACAAGTCGCTGGATTCGAGTTTGGGAGGGCCTAATGACGAAAGCAGTTGCCGTCCGCAAGTGAGAATACAAATCTATTTTTAAGTAGGTGAACAACGGCTACGTGGCCTGAAAGCGGCCCCCGGTGATAGGACACCGGGCACCAACGCTGCCCAAATGACAGCACCAGACACTACACGGTCACGGAGTGATAACTCTGTCCGTCACCCGAACGGGGATGGTGAGAGTGCCTCCACTCCAGAATGTGACCCACGACTCAGACGAATCGTTCAATACGCAAGTGATAACGGTGGTTCCACTACGCGTAGGGACATAGCCGTTAGAAGCGACTGGGAAATCCAGACGGTAAATCAACTCCTCGCCAGTCTTGAGAAGCACTACTTTGTCCATCTAATTGAATACGAAGTCCATTGCATCGTCTTGCTGATGCTGAGAGGAGAGTTCCTCATACAGGAGGGACTCTGAGATGAAAGAGTTGCAGAAAATTTCATTATCACTAAATGACTCATTCGAGGCACTATCAAATAGCCGACGACGACGGGTGATCCTCTTGATTTCGCGTTCGAAGGAACCGATCCCTGCCAGCGATCTTGCACGCGAAATTGCAGCCAATGAGAATCAAATCGATCCCAATCAAGTCACAGGGAAACAACGTTCGAGAGTCTATATCGCCCTCATTCAATCGCATTTGGGTCTTCTCGATGGACTTGGTGTCGTCGAATTCGACGAGCGAGCGAAACTAGTGGCTGAGACAGACAACACCCAGCCTCTTGCTAACTACATCGAGCTACTGAGGAGAAACTGCAACGTTGAACGAGGGGGCACATGACGGTTAGTTCGTCCGTTGTGATGAGTGTCGTTACTGCCAGCATAGTTGGGAACAGCGAGGTGTGGAATGAGTAACGATCCACCACCATGGCTTGGAACCATCTCCACCTTTGTAGCAGTTAAGGCAAATCAAGAGGAAGTGATCACGATGTGCTCGTTGCTGGCGAACCGTCGTCGCCAACTCGTGATTCTCTACCTACTCAATCGTGACCCGGATGAGTGGATATCAATGGAAGAGATTGCACGTTGGGTTACAGCAGTTAGATACGAATACTCCCTCGAAGAGGCCAAAGGTGCAGATTACCGGAATATCCGCGAGTCACTCCGACATACGCATCTCAGGACTTTAGCTGATGCTGGGGTCATTAAGTACGATGCTCAGCAGACACGTGTTACACCTGATGCTCGCTTACCGGAAGTGGGTCGAGTCTTCTTGCATCTCCTCCTCTTGTCATCAGATGTCGATGGTATGATGTCCTGAGAGGGGAATCGCCCCCCGTTTCTCAGGGCGAACCACAATAGTACCGTTGAACAACCTCAATGACCGGATTATATCGGGAGGCACGGATATTCTGCTCTTGTCAGTCCTGTACTTATAATCATCCATTGCGTCTTTCGAAGCGGCTGTGCGTAGACCATGCCGAAGAGGGTGAATATCGGACGGCTAGCTAAAATCGTACAATCAGCCATTGTTGATATGGCCTCTTCCCCTTCTAGTTACTGTGAAAGAACACAACCAGAGACCAACGCACAAAGATAGCCGGGATGACCAGTTATACCCCCAGACAGATCAAGGGTCTTCTAAGGAGAGATCGAGGATACAAAATATTGACGAAACATCAGATAAGGTGGGGGATCTTAATCAGCCTGAATTACCCGTCGAAGGGCGTGTCATTTGCTGGCTAACTCGCAAAGAGGATGGCGCAATTGTCATGGGTGATCTCTGTCCTCCAGGAAATTATACACTCATCCCCTGTCCGGAAGAGAGTAAGCCTAACGAATTGCGAGGCGAAAATATCGCAGGCAACCACGCGGGGTGGTTTAGTACTTCAGGAGATATGTCGCTCGAACACACAGTTCCAAACACCGCTGGAGTGTACCTTCTCGTAAAATCGACCCAAGAATAATGTCACTTGAAATAGTTGAGATTACCTTAGATTGTCCGTCTTGTGGATCAAGGGTTTCTTGGACATATGATGAGGAAAACGGGATATACCGTGACCTGAAGGGCTGTCCAGGAGCACAGTGCATGTTGACTTTCAACCTCGGCATCCATGAAATATCCATAGAAAGGGCAAACGAGATCAGAGAAAATCAGTCTCCCTGAGACGCACAACTCGTCGATAACTCTCAGCACCTATACAGACACTCAATATCTTCACTCCGCCGCTGGGAGAGTGACGCGGAGTTCACCGTCGACTTCGTAGAAATACCCCCGCTCAAGGAGCCTTGTAATTGCATGGTTTGCATCTCCTGGCTCAAGTGTCAGGCGGTCAGTTGCGCAGAGAATGTCGACCGCACGGTCTTGATCGATTGACGGGGCCTGCTGGTTACTGTCCTCGGTGTCTGAGTCGGATATCTCAGCAGAAAGGACAACGTATGCCTCGGTGATCCACTCGGGGAGCGGGGGACGAGGGTTATCGGCCAGATGCATGTATCACTTCACCTGCACATCTGATGCTCAGTGCGATGCTGCTTAACTGTATTCCCTATTGGAGGGGCCGTGTTAAGTTAGGAATGAGGCGGTCGAAGTTCTGGATGCCTATGGCCAAAACTGACCGCCTCGCCGTCTCTACTGGATGGATCGACTTGGAGTTTGTGGAGCGAGAGCGGACACCCCGCGAGATCATTGAAAAGGGTATTCGCCATCATCTTGCGGGAGTCTCGCTTTCGAATACAGTTACGCTGCTTGAGGATTTGGGTGTCGAACGGAGTCGAACAGCGGTCCACAATTGGGTGCAGAAGGCCGATCTACAGCCGGCGGACGGCGCAAGCCCGGATCGCGTCGCGGTTGATCAGAAGGCGATCCGAATCAACGACCAGCAGTACTGGCTGTACGCCGCAGTCGATCCAGAAACGAACAGAATCCTTCATTTACGGCTGTTTCCGACGTATACGATCCCGATTGCACGGGAGTTTCTCACCGGGCTAACCGAGAAACACGACGTCGAAGACGCCCTGTTTCTCGTCGACGACGCCGACGATCTGATCGGCGGGCTCCGCCGAGAAGGCCTCAGCTACCGCGTTCAATTACACGGCGACAGAAACCAGATCGAACGTGTCTTTAGAGAGGTACAACGACGAACATCATCGTTTTCAAACTGCTTCAGCCACGTCGATCCAGTCACCGCAGAAACCTGGCTTCAAGCCCATGCCGTCTGGTGGAATCATGCTTAAGTTAACACGACCCTGTATCCGAATCTTGATACCGTCGTCAATAAGGACCTCGTCGAAAAAGGGCAGCTCGATAGGCGGACAAACTACTACGCAATCACAGAAAACGGCGAAGACGATATCTTTAAGCAGAGAGAGAGAATCCCGCCGTTCACAGTAGACGCCGAACCTAATTTGCAGCGTTGCTGGTAGGGTGTCCATGGTCAAGACGACCGAAGCTAAGCAAGTCTGTCGCGCCGCCTCCACCGTTGTTTATCCAGCGCTCGATTTCGACATCAAACCCTGTGGGAGCTATACGAGAGAGGACTTCTTGGATGTCCTCTCTCGTGTCGCCTTTGAGCAGGAGTTCGCCAATACAGTCGGGAAAACGTACCAGCTTACTCACGGCGAGCCGTTGACGTCACGTCGACGGCTCGCAATGGACTCGCAAAATCATTGCTCTACCACCTCCGAAACTTGGAGACGGACGCCATCGACGATCAGTTCGATGGCGTCCGCGACGATCTCTTCGATATTCTCCGGAAACAACGGCTGCTACCCGACTGTGTTGATGTTGCGATCGATCTCCACGAGTGGCGGTTTTACGGCGACGCAGACACTGACCACGCCCTACTCACCTATCCCGATCAGGGAACAAATCGAACGTACTGTTTTGCGATGATCTGTATCGTCGCACCAGGAACGCGATTCACGCTTGACGTGCTGGCGCTGGAGGCGAACGGCTTTCGCGCCAAGCGCGAAGCCGTTCGCTCGCTACTCGAAACGGCACATGAATACGTCTTGATCAGACACGTCTACCTCGATAGAGGGTTCTATCAAGTTCACGTCGTTGCGGAACTTGAACAATTCGACGTCGATTATATCGTCCGTGCACGCCCGAGTAAAGGGGTGAAAGCCCGTCTCAGCGCCGACGCTGAGATGGTCGTGGATGAGTATCTCATGCAACGAAAGCGTGACCCGACTGCCTCAGTTGCAGTGACTGTGTTTGCCGTTCCACATCGGACAACCGAGGACGAGCACGTCTGGTTCGTTACGAATCTCGACCTCGAAGCTGAGGCAGCGAACGCGTACGCGGCGGCGTTCCGCCGCCGCTGGGGGATCGAAACCTCCTATCGCCAGATCGGTGACTTTCTCCCGAGAACGTCGTCACCGACGTTCTCGGTACGGCTGTTCTACTTCCTGTTCGCGGTTTCGATGTACAATCTGTGGATCCTTGCAAATGTGCTCGTATCAGCTGGAGATGTGTCGGATAAACCGCCGATCTCGACGCGTATCTTCCGGGAATTCGTCGTTGTAATCGACTACGGATAGGGGGAGATCAGTCCGACCGAGTTAATCGGTCAGAACGCCGTAATCGAGTGGATACGCTCAGAAACGCCACTGTTGGCGGCGTTTCTTCTCTCCCCTCCTCTCTGTTTCGCCCAGATTATCGGAGCGCCGCAATCCAAGTCGTTTGATCGACCAGCTTCACTCGGTCATCCGCGTTGAATCGGCAACTACTGTTTACGGCGAGGAGGATGTCACCACGGCAGTTGTATGCCCGCCCGCCTTGGATTCACCCGTGTCAACCGGACCTGGTTCAATACGACTGGTCGCTACCGGGATACTCTTGGGGCGGTCGATCGAAAACGCACCTGACGACGCGCATCTTCGAAGATGGTCCCGAGCAGGAGTCGGCGAAGACTGCTGTGCTACGCGAGCCAACAAGAGTTACCGTCGGTGCAAACTCGGCTTCTGCGGCGAGAATTTCGTCCGTCAAATCGCCTTGGCGGACCGCGGTCTGCGTCTTGATCTCTCACTCCTCGAGTCAGCTCGTCCGCGTCCCGCGAGTCGTGCCTCAGAATCGGAACCCTCCGGAAGTGCCGGATCCGTCGGCGTCTCGACGTGGACCAGCGTCGCTTCCCGTGTTGCGTGACGAAGGTACGACAACTCCGCCAGCTGACCTCTCCATGGAGATCGTCAACAAACTTAATGAGACATCACTAGACCGGCTTCGGGACATCGCCAGCTACGCCGACGCGTTGGCCGAACACAAGGAGCGCAAAACTCGTCTCGAGGAGGAGTCAGTGGTTCGGGCGATCTGGTCGTTGCGTTCCGCGACCCGCTCTGCTTCGTCACAGCAAATCTGTTGCAGGAGATTCGCTGGCGTGACGGTGTCATCGCAGATTTTATACTAGAAAAATACAACAGATAAATTATATTAATGGCCAGTAGATTCATATGATATCTTTATTATTTACAAATAATGGAATATAAAGACTCACAGAAAGTTGGCAACGAGGATAGTAACATCGACCAGTCAAGTAGACTTACAGCGAATCGACGTTCCGTCCTTCAGTCCGCCACAGGTGTCGGGTTAGCGGCGATTGGTGGATTCTCCGGCCAGGTGGCGGCTGAAGATACCGGAAATGAGGATCTTCAGCGAGCGTTCGGAATAGACACGGGTGGAACAGTAAACGGTCTCGTTGCGGACGATAGTCAGGTCTACTATACTGTCGGTAAGACACTCACTGCTGTCGATGGACAATCTGGTGAGGATGTCTGGGAAACGACGGTAGACTTGCCGATTGAGGTCCAGTATGATAATACTGCAGAAAGGATACAACTGGTCCAGGACCAAGGAGTCTTACTTGCTCTTCGCCCTACCGCCTGGATAAGCAAAAAGATACTCGCATACGATACTGGGACGGGTGATCTCTTGTGGGACCACGAGGCTGGCGAACGTATTAGAGCGGTCGAGATGGATGGTACTCGGATATTTATTCGAACCGACACTTCACTCACTGCAATAACCCACAATACAGGAGACCTAGACTGGCGGATCGATACTATTGGGTCTTTTTCTGGTGACCTCCAAATGGCGAATGGAACCCTTCTTACGTTTGAAGATGGTGAAACTCAGCGCCTCGTTGCAATCGATCCTGCTACCGGGGACCGAAACTGGGAGGTCAAAGTCAAACATCAAAATGCTCTCCGTATAGATGCTGAGCGTGCATATATAGCCACTGACGATCGTTCTGTTGATTCAACTATAATCCAGGCAATTGCACTGGAGGATGGAACAACTGAGTGGACACAGACGTTTGAGAGCGCCGAGATCAACGATACTGGATATGGCCAGTTCCATGTACTCAATGGGACGGTTCTGATCATACTACAGCCAGTTGATGAATATCATGCGGTGTTACATACGATAGACGGGCTATCCGGCGAGACGCAGTGGGAGCTTACGTTTAACGATCTTCGCACACGGTTAACGGTGACACCGGAGTTGGCGGTCATCGCTGAAGGGAACAGTATCGAAGGTGAAGCGCGAGCATATAATCTCGAAACAGGAGATATTGAGTGGTCTGTCCCAGTTCCAGGAATCAGTGGGTCATCGGGTAGTGATCCAATTGTCGAACATAACGGAATCATCTACCATCGGTACACCAATCCACCAGGTGCTCGAATTTGGGCTGTCGATATCGAGAGTAGTGAAGAAGTGTTCGATCGAGGCATTATGGGGGGTTCATCCCTCAGGCCGTTCCAGGAGGCAGTAGATCTTGATGTCTCTAACGAATTTATTGATGGCGCTCATCTCATTCCAGAGAATACCGGTACGCTTGAACGAGTCTCTTCAGCGGGAGAGGTAGAATGGGCCATCGATACCGGCGGTTGGGTTACCACTGTCGATCGAGACCTAGACAGAGAACTTACAGTTGGTCTCACTAACACCGGTGACTTGCATGCGGTTGACGAGACAACCGGTGAAATAACTTGGTCGGCTTCTCCAACCGGAGTGAATGACCGAAACTGGAACCCTGTCGTCAGCGATGGCATTGTCATTTCGACAACTACAGTCCCCCGTAGTGACCAGTCAGCCGTTATCAGCGCATATAATATTGAAACCGGTGACCAGAAGTGGGAGACAACCGTCAGAACACGGATCATCTCACCCGTTGTCGTCGGCGGAAATGTTATAACTGGGACATCGTCATTCAGATCTCGGGTCATTGCGTACGATCTTGAGACTGGTAGTGAATCCTGGCAGGTCAATTTGGAGGACGAATTCAACTCCCAAGATGAAGTATACGGGATTCTAGCGTCCGAAACCACGGTCCAAGTGATCACAGATGAGGGTGACCCCACTACAGACGTTAAAGGAGTTCGTACCGTCTCGTTCAATGCGGCTGACGGGAGCGTTAAATGGACAACTGTCTCTGAGGAGATTGTCAGGGTATCTAAGGTGGATCGCAATCCTGAGACGATTCTCTTAGCAGGTGATGATGCTGATCGGAATGAGACCTTCGTTGCGCTTCAGGCATCGGATGGTGCACCGCGCTGGGTAAACACCCTTGACAAGTCACTCTCCAACAACGGAGGCCTGATTGGTGATCGGCTCGGCTATCTCGTCGGACGTAACAATGATTTGCAGACCGTTGATGCCCGGACGGGTGAGGAGGTTACGAGACAGCCAATTGATCAGAACGATGATGTTGATGTGAGACTGGCCGTCGGTCGAGGGAACTTCTATGTTTATGCCAAACCGTCGTTGGAAGCATTCACTCCAGATGGTAACCAGGCTACAGTTGCGAGCGTAGACAATACAACATTTGCGCTTAACGCGACCGATGACCGAGTATATCTGACGACACTTTCGGAAGGATTCATCGGATTTATTGATGGAACAGCCGTCTTCCCCGATCCGCCCGAATCTAGCGGTCCAACGGTTGCTGACTATGCCAACAGTGATGGAACTGTCACTATTATCGGTCTACGTGATGCGCTCGGCGACTGGCGCAACAGTACTGTCGACATAGGGTTGTTGGTGAAGGTGATCACTGCGTGGCGATCTGGGGATCCTGTGGACTGACTACGTGAACCGCCTCGGTGTCGAGCCTGAGAATCCCCGCCCGCCGCCTTCTCCTCGATGCGTTGTTGCAACCGCAGGAACACCCATTTGCTGAGGCGGCGATTCCAGTACGCGCCGAGATCCTCTTCGCTAATCCCGTTAATCGCTCGAGGACTTTCGCTTCGATCGGGACGACCGCTTCGTGCGTATGCCCCACTACCGCGAGGACGAAGTCGACCCGACGACGGGCCACAGTCACTCGAGGACGCCGTGGCCGAGGCCTACGAGAAGATCGACAACAACGACCTCTCCTCGAATCTCACGCTCCTCGACGAGAATCTTGCAGCGCTGTTCCACGGCCTTGAGAACGCTGACCGACTTGCGGACGTGGGTGACGCGGCGGCCGACGAGCTAGACTGGGACGCCGAGGACGCGGACACGCGGGCGGCTGTCCTTCGGCTGTTAGTCTGCATCGGGCTCAATGAGGTGGACAGCGACGAGGACGACGACGGAATCATTCAGGCGGGCAAGGCCGGCCGCCGGCAGTACTACGAATCAGATGACTTCTGAATTGTCTCTCCCGGAAGTATATTGTATCTGGATACTGTATACAGATACTGGAATAACCCTTTTCAGTCCGTTCCAGCTCTTACTTAGCGACTGGCTGCCAGTACGTTTATAGAGGTTTACTCACGTTCTTGGAGGAACCTATGTTAACCTGTGCCAGCTGTGATGCATTCGTGACGAGTGCCTGCAAGTCGTGTCGTTGAAACAGGAAGCCTCGAGGTCGTTCGAGAGAGCTTCGCTCTCTCGTGATGATGAAAGGCCGAAGACCTTTCGAACTACTTGCCCCCGAGGCAGTTCACTGATGACGCTTCTGTATCGCCATCTCACCATCATGGGAGACGGGATCGCACGTAAAATCCTTTGAGACCCGATAGTAGTCGAGGATGTATCGTGCATCGCCTTCGATCGCATTGTGCTCCCCAAGGTCTGACCACGTGATCACATCATCAAAGGACTCATAGAGGTCGTCAAGCGACAGCTTCTCGACGCGAACGGATGGCTCTTCACCAGTCGAGTATCGCCGCATCGGGTACTCCTCATAGTGCGCGCGCCCGATGACCCACGTCACGTTCTCTGCTGGACGGACTTCGCGAACGACTGAGTCGTATTTCTCGATCTCACGTTCACCGAGGGCGTGTAAGATCCAGTCGTAGACCTCCCGAGAGACGGCTCGCTGAATGGGATCTTTCCTCGAAAAGTCGATCGTCTCGAGCTTGTCTCGGTTCTCTTCGACGAACACCTCGGCTGCCTCCTGTTTGTCGCCCTCGAGATAATAGATCGTCGTCAGGCGACCAGCGCCACCTTTGTTCGTCATATCGGACGACTTGGTGACCTTGATCTTCCGGAGCTGTGCCCGTTCGTCGTAATTCAAATTACTGTGATCAATGGCCGTTCGGGGATGCTCGGTGAGCCGGTCGTATTCTTTCGTCACGATAACCGGTAGTGACTACAGGAACGAGTCTTTTCTGTCTTTGTCCGACGCAGTGGCAGCCGCCGCTATCGGGTGTAGCGTCCAATAAAAGAAAACCGCAGAAATGGAGTGTCGGCCGTAATCGTTGCTCGTGACCACTGCGCTGCTGATCGTGATACACGACCGATAGCGCATACCTCTGCCTGACAACGATCACGCGTGAGGGCCACCGTCCCACCTGCTATCGGTGGCAAGGCTGACTCTCCGTCCGTCAGGGTGCGGAGGCGGTCTCAACTCTTCCCGTCTGTGCAAACGCGGTGCTTTCAGCGATCCTTCTTGACTCACATGTTAAATCAAAAAATAGTTAGATATATCCTACTGGTAATTCACTATTCGATATATGAGTGTCCACCAATGGCGAGAGGACTGCTCTCCCCACCTCTCCGGACCTGACAACCAGACTCCTCGTCGCACAGTCCAGCGACTAACAATGCTCTTCGTGACGGTGACACTACTGCTGGCCGTGTTAGCACTCGTCGGTTCCGGCCTTGGAATTGCCGCCGACGGGAGTGATACTGCGTCACTAAACGAGACGAACACGAGCGAGCGGAATGTGTCTGACCACGTCGTCTCACCAGGCGCCACAACGTCTGTAACTGTCTCTTTCAAGTTCCAGGAAGCTCGCCAAGTGACGCTTGTTGAAACGTTTACTCCGGAATTCGGGAATGTGACCATTGTCGATACTGGTGGCGCCACCCTTTCTGGGGTGAACAATGCCAACGATGAACTATTCGTTGACTGGGGCGAGGTCAAGACAGCGACCGTCACATACGAAGTCACAGTGCCAGACGATGCAGCAGATGGTGATACCTTCACTCTCAACAGTGGCAAGATGAGCGATGTGACGATCGAGCCAGCAGTGATCGAGGTCGACACGGACCCGGCATTCTTCGACGTGGCAGAGTTAACGCCTGGTGAGACGAGCATTGACTCTGGTGACTCGGTTAATGTATCAGCTACAGTGACAAACACTGGAGGGACAACAGACACGCAGGCTGTCAACCTAACGCTCGATGGGGAGGTTGTTGCGTCCCAGTCGGTCACGCTCGAGCCAGGCGAGACGCAGTCAGTCACGTTCATGGCCGCACTGGGGGACCGTGATGCCGGCAGCTATGAGTATGCTGTTGCCTCAGCGGATGAGGCAGCTACGGTAACGCTCACTGTTGGCAACCCCACTGCTGACCTTGACCGAACGATCAGCGAGTCGACGCTCACTCCTGGCGCAACCACAACAGTGACTGTCGACGTGACGCAGAACACGTCGTCTGGATTGTTCCTTGCCGAATCCTTCACACCAGCGTTTGCTGATGTGACCATTGTTGATGACGGTGGTGCCGACTTCAAGGGCGTGAACAATGCCAACGATGAAGTATTTGCTGACTGGGGTGACGTCAAGTCAACGACCCTCACATATAAAGTGACGATCCCGAAGGATGCGACGGCCGGTGATGAATACACCATCCAAAGCGCATCTTCAAGCGACTACGCTCTCGGGACCGATACCATCACCATTAGTGATGCTGAGCCTGCGAGTTTCGCTGTTGAAGCGTTCGATGCCCCAGGCAGTGTGCCCCAAGAAGAGAACATCACGGTGAATGCCACAGTCACGAACGTTGGTGGCATGAATGGAACGGAAACCGTCGAATACCGACTTGGCGGTGATGTCGTTGCGACTGAGACGGTCACGCTCGCCCCGAATGAGACAGTGACCGTCACCTTCGAAGCAGCGGCAACAACCGACCGGCCAGGGGCTGTTACCCATGGAGTCTGGATCGCCGAGGAGAGTCATACACAGACACTCACTGTGAAGCACAGCCGTGCAACGTATGCCGGCGACAACGGTGAGATCGGACTCAGAGGTGTCAGCAACGCCAGTACTGACTGGAATGACGGTCACATAGACCTGTCACTGCTGCGCGACATTATCGGTCACTGGCGAACTGACACTCCGGTTCGATAGCCTCTTCTACGCTCTTCGCGACCGTTTTTGGGCCTGCTATCACATCGGCACTCCCCATTCCATTTTTCTCTCCATCTCCGTTGGGTGGCTGAATTGAGCGAGTAGGCTTCGCTCTGCGTTGCTCGTTGTGCGACGGGGTTTCACTTCTCTCTTCCCCAGTACTCTCCGCTTCTCGAGGGCCGAGTCACTTCCCTCTCGCTGTATAGTATTAGTTACCTATTTTCTCATGAGTTGATGAATTACTATGTATAATATATGATTGGCGACCCTATTGGCAGAGACAGAATGAGGGGCGTCATGGGACAGAGACGACGATCACTCACACGCCGATCGTGGCTCGGACTCCTTGGTGGGACCGCTGTTATATCACTCATACCGGCGTCTGCCACGGCATCTGAGACAGCGTACCAGTCCATCACTGTCCCTGCAGACGAACGAAAAATTGTCGTTGTCAAGGATAACAAAACGCTCGAGAATGTCTTATTTGATGTGACTGCGCCCGGGGCGGGGGTATCAATTATCGCTACTGGCACTAATTGGACAATTCGTAATATTGCGATCCGTGGCCAAGTCGACATGGGCGATGCCTGTGTTCTGTGCGTCAGCGATACTGACCGTGGGATCTCCCGAATTGAGAATGTTTGGATTGGTGATGGCGCTGCCTACGAGGAGAAAGGGGGGACAGGGCTCTGGGTTGAGCCTGCTCATACTGGTCACCTCGTAATCGAGGGGGTAAACATCCAGGAGATGAGCGATAATGCGTTCTACTGTTCTGCGATGGGGGCCGGTGGTGGAGGGACGGTTTCTCTCCGCAACTGTTATGCTGCTGATTGCTGGGTCTCCCATTATCGACTGGCCGAAGGGAGGCTCGAGAACTGTGTCGCATCTGTGACCGACTGTCGTCGGTACCGGCAGGGACGTGGTGTCTGGGCCTGGGCGCCTGGCCCAGTTGAGGTGGAGAACTGCCATCTCGATATGAATGGAAATCATTACTCGTTCGTCGCTGGTGCAAACGACGATCCTAGCCACATTACCGTCACTGACACCCAGTGGGATGACGGGTTTCACGGTGGCTGGGCCGAACGAGACGGTAGCACAATTGAGTTCACGGCTGGGAACGGTACTGACCCGCACAATCAGCTTCCAGACGGCTGTCCGGCCTCTCCGGTGGATATCTTCCCTCAGGAAGCTGTCGATCTCTCGTTTGAAGGCCACGTCTCGACTGGGGAGACGGTTATCGTGGAGCGGGCGGTGTATCACCCAGATGATTTCGTGATCGTCATTGCGACTGAATCTGGCGACGTGATCGGGGCCAGCGATCAACTCACAGCAGGCGAGACCGTCTTTGATCTCTCCATTCCCCTTGAGTCGGAACTCACTGAGACGCAGACGGTGACCGCGACAATTTATACTGCCACGAGCGACGGCGGAGTCGGTGACCCCGTTCAATCTGCTGGCCGTGTCCGTGATACCGCCGAGCTCACGATTATTAGGGAGGACGAACCGTACCTCCTCACGTACATGAACGAGCACTGTGTCGTCGATACAACTGGCCTGAAATCGGCAATCACTGCGTGGCGCAACGGCACGGTCTCGCTTGACCTGCTGCGAACTGTTATTGACTACTGGCGGAGCAGTGAGCCACTTCGGCTTCCAGCGTCCTACGACTACGACTGAAGGTGTAGAGATCTGTGTCACTGCTTTCGGGTCTCTCACACAGGGAGAGGGGAGAAGGGAGAGGAAAAGGTGTGGTGTAGGTTACACGCCAGTCCGCCAGGCGTTGATGATTTCGCTCAGCAGTCGCATCCCAATATCGCTGGCGCGCCAGTCGTCGATTCCAGATTGGAGTCCTCGAATATCGACAGCCCCGTTCTCGTTCCGGTACTCGGCCAGTGGGTCACTATTGACAGTGAGATACTCACGGTCAATGTCGACTCTGCCAGCGTCGTCAACGACGGTGAGTCGCACTTCGTAGGTTCCTTCTTCGGCGAAAGTGTGTTCAACCTGCTCGCCCATCGCATCGACTGTGCCGTCGCCAGTGAAGTCCCACTGGTACTCTACAATCGGGGCATCGCCCGGCTCTGATCCGCTAGCAGTGAACGTGGCCGTTTCGTTGAGCGTGACCTCTCCGTCAATGCCGATCTTGCTCGTCGGTGGAATGGCGTCGACGTAGGCACGGACCGTCTTGCTTGTGCCCCCCACATACGCGCGGTTTCCGACAACTGTTGGTCCACGGACCATTCCATCATGAAGGAGTTCCCATTTGGTCGTTCCTAACTCGGTTCCAAAGGCGAGGACTTCCTTCTCTTTGGTTCCAACGTACAGGGTTTCCCCTGTGGCTGCAGGTTGGCTGAACGGCTCTCCTTCGGTCCCCTTTTGCCAGACTTGATCGCCTGTCTCTGGGTTGAGTGCAGTCACACCAGGAGAATCATTCGTGGTCACGAATAGGGTGTCACCATTGTGCGCTAGATACCCGAATGTCCCTGCTGAACTGTTGTGCGTCCAATTCTCCTTGCCGTTATGAGTAAACGCGGTGACGCCACCATTTCTGGTCGTCGCAAATACGCTTGTGTCGGTTGTAAGGACAGACCATCCGTTGCCGTCACCGAAGCTGACCTGCCACCGTCCATTGCCATCGCTTGCGTCGATCGCGTACAGGGTGGCTTCACCGGTTCCATATCCTTCTCCATCTTCCGTAAGGACGTAGACTCGATCTTTGCCGATGGCGGGCTGCGCGTTGACGCTTTCGTCAGTTTCGAACTGCCAGATTTGTGTTCCGTCCTCTAAGGACCGTGCTTCAATCTTTGATCCGAAGGCGATGTACACCATGCCGCCAGCAACAACTGGCGGATAGATGTCGCTCGAGACGGGAATTTGCCACTGTTGCGTGCCGGTTCTTACATCAACTGCATGGAGTGCTGTCGGCGATGCGTTGTATCCGACATCGTACTCAATGGCCAACACGGTGTCATCTGCGAGTACTGGTTGCCATGTCTGGAAGGTATCGCCCTCGTCGTACGTCCAGACTGACTCACCGGTTCGCAGATCAACTGCTTTGAGATCTCCAGCCGCAATATAGGCTGTATCGCCATCGGTAGCCGGTGGTGTCGTTTCGCTATGATCGAATGTCTGGTCCCAGAGGATCTCCGGCTCATCCGTTGGTCCATCACCTTCGGTACCGCCAGTCTGGCCAGCATCATACCCGTCAGTCGCCCAGCCAAGAGTGGGAATTCGAGGCGGCTCAACACCCTCGGCTGTGCCAGCAATGTGAGCCCGGAGCGTTGAACCACCAGCAACATATACCGTCTCGTCAATAGGGATCTGTCCGTCAACGACATCGTCATGGACACGGCGCCACAGAATATCGCCAGTGTCTGCATCAAGCAGGAGGACTTCCCGGTTGACAGTTCCAATGAGTACTCCGGCGTCGGTGACCGATGGCAGTGATGATGCAGCACCCATCTCGGATTCTCGCCATGCTCGGTTGCCGGTCGATTTTTCAAGTGCAGTTACTCCAGCGCCATTCGTCGTCGTGACGTACACGAGGGTCTCATTGGCGACGAGGTATTCGTAGTTATCTGCACTTTCGTTGTGCGTCCACTGCTCGTCACCGTTATGAGTGAGTGCGGTGACGCCACCGTTCGTCGTCGTCGCATACACTCGTTGGTCGTCGGCAACAACGCACTGGCCGTTGCCGTCACCAATCCGAGCGCGCCATCGTGCGTTGCCAGTTTCGGGATCAAGGGCGTAGAGATCTGCTTTGCCAGTTCCATACCCCTCGCCGTCCTCGGTGAGGACAAACAGTCGATCCTCTGTTAACGCTGGCTGTGCACTGGCTACTTCGGGGAGGTCAAACTGCCAGTTGAGTGAGCCACTGGCGAGGTTATACGCCTTGACTGTCCCTGGCGTCGCGAGATAGGCTGTCTCCTCATCCACGACTGGTAAGTGGGCACCGGCGGACACGCTGGTGTCCCACCGCCGGCTGCCACTCTCAGCCTCAATTACGTGGAGTCGGTCAATAGTGTTACTATACCCGGACTCCTGTTCAAAGGCAAGGACGAACGGCCCGGCAATAACTGGCTGATCTCTGAAGAGGTCACCGTCATTGTATCGCCACTCGGGATCAAGCGTTTCCGCGTTAAAGGCAATTACTTCGTTATCGGCCGAGACGTAAAGCCGGTCACCGTCAGACGCCGGTTCGCTCGCTGGAGCAGTCTCAAAAGTTTTCCACCAGTCAAGCGTCGTTCCCTGATCGCCTGTCGGTGGTGCGGCTGTGGGGTTGTACGCCGTCGTTGCCGAGTCGTATGCGCTCCCAGGCCATGTTCCTGCCTCCGGCGATGAGATCGTAACTGGAGATGGTGCCCCGCTCGTATGCGCCCGGATCGTTCCGCTAGCACCCGTGACGAACGTCCGGTCTTCCACAGTAACTGGTTGGTTGACACTTCCATCATGGACGCGACTCCACTTAACAGACCCATCAGTGGGATTAAGCGCGTATACTTCGTCGTCAGTCGTCCCCACGAATACTCCTGCATTGGTGATTACCGGCCGGCTGGCAGTAGCGCCAACGGCCGTATCCCAGACTCTCGAACCGTCACTGAGGCTGAGACCGGCGATAAGATTGTCTGCAGTGACGTAGAGTCGATTCTCATCAATTGCGAGATGATGGAACGTATCCGCAAACCCTGCTTCCGTCCAGATGACTGTCCCGCTCGTATCGAATGCAGTAACGCCCCCATTGCTCGTTACGGCATATAGACGGCCACCGTTTGACACAAGGTCTCTCGCATTGCCGTCGCCGTATGCCTCTGTCCAGCGTGCGACACCGCTGCTCGCATCAAACGCTATGAGATTCGTAGTACTGGTTCCATATCCACTCCCATCTTCCATCGTGACGTATAGCTTCCCGTCCAGCAAGACAGGTGAGACGCTCGCCGGTTGGTTAAGTTCGTACTGCCACTCTTCGGTTCCAGTGTCCAGATTCAGCGCGCGGACGGTTGAGCCATCAGCGACATAACACATCGACCCATCGGCAACGGGAAAGCGAGCACCACTGGAGACATCTGCCACCCACTCCTGACTCCCGTCGGTAGCGTCGAGAACGTGAAGTTCCGAGATAGTGTTGCTATACCCTGAATCGCGATGGAGGACGATGAGATACCCCTCGACCACGATTGGTCGATCTGTGAAGACCTCCCCTTCATCATACTTCCAGGTAACACGGCCGTTGCTGATGTCGAGCGCAACTACTTGCGTTCCGTCAGCCACATACACCGTGTCATTCGCGATCGCCGGGGCAGTAACCGAGTTCCCACCGAGCGTCTCCCACCAGTCAAGTGTCGTGGGAGTATCTATCGGTCCATCCGTATCCGTGTTATACGATGATTGTGTTGTTGCCCGTCCGATTTGTCGCCATTCACCGACGACCACTGGATAATCACTGGTAACGGCACCTGCCGCCGTCGAGACACCCGCTGTGGTACCCACGCCAAGAGCACCCAGTAGTTTGAGCGTCTCCCGCCTCAAGATTCCGTCATCAGTCGTCATTTCGTCTCGACAACGGTAACCGAGAACATATAGATTTTCCGGCTCTCAACTATATTTGATATGAAGTCACTCCACTGTTAGAGCATGACTGAGCCCGCTGCTAGAAGAGAGTTCTTTCAATTAGAACAATATAGTTTATATGTAGGCTTATTCAACTATATTGATATAGGAAGCTCTAGTACCACGCCATCGAGAAAAGACCCAAATTACAGCCTAAATAGCGTTAGATTTGTCGACCCTACTATATCGGCAGAGAGGTTTTCACGCCGTTGACGGAACCCCTGAGATCACGCAGCATTGAGACAGTGCCATTACTACACAGTGTGGGTGCCATGGGGTAGTTGTTTTAGGATCTGCTCGAGTTCGCTTCTTCCATGAGGTGTTTTTTCTTTAAGTGGTTCTCGGTACAAGTTGGAGATAGAGCGGGGGAGTGTTCTGCCCTAATTCTCAAGCACGACAGTCACAACTCGGTCGGTCCCTGAGAGGGCGGGCTATAGACTACACGGCTCTGTTGAGACCCTTAATTTCTAATACACTCAGTGAATTGAATATAAGGAATGTATGCAGTAGAACAAATTCTCATAGTCTCCGTGTCTACCAACGATACCCGGCCACACACAATTGGCCTATCTTCCAAAAGGCAGGTTGACACCCCCACGACCATCAGATCACCGTCACCACGCGAGTCGTCAAGACCCTACTTGAGCTTCCGGTGTATAATTGGTCGAGAATACCTTTTTGCCCGGAATCGACAGAGGAGTGTAGCTGCAGGCGGCCTTAGAGACGCGAGGGTAGGAACAAAGTCGATAGAAGCACGTTCCTTGAGTTCAAGTAGAACAATTACACAAACAAGTCCTACTAGTTATGAGCATGGGCCAGATACTCGTTTTGTCTCTCAATCTTACTCACTAGCCTCATCCGCCACCACTTGAAGAAATAGTAGCTGAGACCGAGATACCAGATGAAGCAGATCTGAAACTCGCCGAATGGGCGTGGCGGCTGGCCGCTGGTTACCTTCTCACGCACAACGTCGGCCTGCTGAGGCCGTCGACGAGTGCAAATAGTATGACCCAGTGGAGGCAATCAACAGTCTCAGCGAGCAGGCAATTTCTCGCAAAACTCTTAGTAAGAATGACAGTCGGCACTGTAAAGATCGTGATTCCTAGCATAGAGGGCACTGTCTAGTTCTGGATCGCCTTAGCTGGCGCCTTTCCGTCAAGAGCTTGATGCGGTCTGTACTGGTTGTAATAATGTTGGAACTGTTCAATTCATTCCCGGACGATCGCCCGACTGCCCACCCATGAATTATGGAAGCGGTCAACGCGCATTTTGAGACCATAGTACCACGCGGATGTCCCATTAGAGAGCAAGCAGTTTGTATTTTTTCTACTATATTGTTTCAAATACAATGGATTCTTCAACTGTCTGAACCGGTTTGGGTTTCTCGTCCTCGTTGTTTGAATTGTCTTTTTCCCTTGGGTGTTTGATTGCCTACTTCCAATGCACCCTGAAAAGAGAGCAAGAGTCCCACTTGCGCTGGCACAGAGTAGGTGTCTTCTTTCCATACTATCGCAGATGAGGGGGACAGTTAATTAATGATTCTAGTAGGAGTGAATTTATAAGTGATGGATCTTCCGTGGAGACCATGTCGAGACCATCGGTCGGGGCATCTACGAGCTCACTGACGACCCGCGCGAAGACGCCACCGACGACACACGCGATGTCGACGCCCTACAGGAACGAATCGACGATCTCGAG
>NZ_PDBS01000007.1 GCF_002572525.1 Natrinema sp. CBA1119
TCTGCTTGCGGTTCACTAAAAAATACCGCGAGGTACGGGGCTGCGAGAAACGCTACGACCGCGATTCCGAACCCACGGACGATCTTCATTACCCAAGCAGTGTTGAGGTAGGCGTCTACATCGTCGTCTTGGTGCTGTATTAATGCCTCGTCAAAACCGAGTTTTGAGAACTGCCGGAGTGCCGCAATTACAAGCAGCGCGATTCCGAGGAGACCGAATGCCGCCGGTGAAAGCAATCGAGCGAGAATAATGACCTTCAGGAGTTGCAAGATACGGTCAGTAACATTGATTCCAGCCACCCAGATACCACTCTGTAGGGCTTTTTCCGCTGTTGACCCGCCCGCAGTAAGACGCTCATAAACAATCCGAAGGCGTTCAATCACTGATCTCAGCGTTATTCACTCACCATCAAATAATCCTCGTTTGCCTTTTCGTAAGCGGTCTCACTAAAAGAATCATCGCAGGCGAAAACAGAGTTACTGATCATCAGTTCGGGATGAATGGCAAACCTGTACGAGGGGTCTCAGAGTTTCAACTAGAAATCACCCCAACTTGGTGATATATGGAGAAGCCAGTCTTGCCAGATCCGCCATCTATATTTGACTTAATCTTAAGGTTAGGGATAACGTCAACCCGCGTGTGTTATGTCGGATCAGTTCACCGCGGCGCTCGACGATGCCGAGGCTGCTCATGCTCGGTACGGTGAGCAGTTGGGCCTCGTTGAGGGTCGAACACCGTTCGCTGCGGAATCGCTTCCCGACGCGCGCGTTGCCGTCCGGGTCAACGAAGATCTTCTCCAAGAGGTTGCCTCGCACATACTGACGCGTGCTGGGCACATTTCGGTGATCGACAAACGAGGGGCGGGGAAGACGCACTTCCGAGAGCTCGTGTACGACGCTCTGAGTGATGGGCCCCGCAGCGACGAGTTCGCTATCGCTCGAATCCGCGAGGTCGAAAGCATCACGACGCGACGGTTGTACACCCGGCTCTTGGATGAACTGTCGAAGTACGAGGCGCTCGATGTGCCGGAGACGTATCCGCATCCAACGGATGAGGTTCGGCAAGTCGTTGAAGACGTTGCTGATCAGTTAGAGGAGACTGGGCTGACGTGTATCGTCCAGGTTGACCAACTCGAAGACGCAGCACGGAATACGCGTACGTTCGAGCAGCTGTTAGCCGGATTACAGAGCATCGGAGACCTCGGTGAGAGCGAACCCGTGTTCATCTTGTTCCTGTTTGGAACTCCGACCGCAGCGGATCGGATTGATGAACTCCGGGAGACCTTGTCGTCTCGGTTGGTGGCGAAGAACCGGTCGTTGGAACGATTCGGGTTCGAGGAGACGGAAGAGTTGATCGCCCGGTGGTTAGCATGGGCTCGTGACGAGGAGTACACTGACGGGTACCTGTCAGACCCGTACACTGCGTCTGCGATTCAGACGATTGTTGACCGGTCAGATGGAACGCCGCGGTCGGTTCGCCAGCAGTGTTATCATGCGTATCGAGCTGGGGCGCGGCAATTCGCTGCTGACGAAGGAATCGAAATCACTGACGAAACGATTGAAGACTACGCCTAAGAATAATACTAAGCTTAAGATTAACTATGAGCGATAACCCGATGACAGACGCGTTCGACGCAGCAGAGGAAGACCAGGAAGCAACTCGTTCTGGTGAGAGTAACGATGGGTTCGATCCCGAGCAGTACTTGGACGCGCTCAACAGCGGGTCCGCGCCAAAGGAGAAGACTGTCGGGATTGCAGTGACGACGGAAATGCATGCCTTCTATCAGGAGCTTCAGAATGCTGACGAAGTCGAAGCAAACCCTGCGCAGTCAATCCGTGACCATTTAGAGAAATTGGCTCATCGCCATCCAGAGGTGTTTGAGAAGGCCATGCGGAAGTTAGAGATCGAGCGCGAATTCTAACGCTCACCGGTGCGTCGTAGGGGAGCTGCTCCGACCTCGGACTCCTGCCTAAGCCTAATATTAATCTTAAACTTGGCCCACAGCGCCACAGGGTGGGTCACAGACGGTAAAATCGTAGCCAAACCGCACTAAAGATGCATCCCTGATCAGCGGCCATCGTACCACGGTGGTGCGCCGAATGCGTCGGCGTAACACTCTGGGTGACACGGTTCCTTTCGGTTGTCTGGCCACGCCTGGTCGAGCGGGACCTGCTCTCCACAGAGGCCACACTCGGCGCTATGACCAGCCTGACGGGCATCAGGTGACAGGTTCTTGCTCTCGATGTACAGTTCGTGGAGCGCCCATGGTGTCAGCCGAACGCAAACGCGCTCGCGGTCATCCGGAGTCGCGGCTTCAGGCGTAAACGAGAGCACCCAATCGTCGCCCGGCTCGCCGTCCGTCGCCGGGCCCAAAGAGATCGTCTCAGCAAGGTCGTCGTTTACGTAATGCCACTCGGCGTCCCGAGCGATATAGTAGTGTCCTTCAGGTCGCGGGTCATCAGGATCAACGTTCTCAGTCATCGTTGGGTCTGTAAGTTCATTCGTTCGCTTTCTTCGCATAGGGCCGACAGCCTCGGCGCGGTAGATTCGACTGCGACGGTACTGACGATAGTTCAGGCCGGTGCAGCATCATCAGCTGGGCGCGGTGTCGAAATTTCGAGACTGACTTCAATGGTGTCGAAGGGGACGAACGGGCGCTTCGCCCGGCCAGCCTGTTCGAAGTGGACGATGTCGTAGTCAGTGAGGACCTGAAGGTCGTCGTGAATGCTCTTGACATCGCGGTCTAGGCGTTCGGCCAGCTGGCGGATACTGTCCGGGCGCTCGGTCATGATACTCCGAAGGAGTTCGACGCGACGGTCAGTGAGCAATGCTCTGAGATCACTCGGGTTCTGGAAGTTGATGACGTGCGGGATCTCCTCACCCGCCTGCCAGCGGTCGAGGCGGTCGAGCGCGTCCTGGCGGTGCGCCTGTTCAGAGTCGGACGTGATCCGGAGCACCGAGGGGTAGTCCTCAGGGTCGCGGTCTTCGAGGAAGCCTGCCTCGGCTTCGATGTCGTCCATCACGATCTCCTCGGTCCCAGAGTCGGTGCTGTTGGCATCGTCGGTGTCGTCGGGTGTGTTGGGTTGGTCGGGCATGGTTGGTCACCTCTCGCGGCGGTCGTCCATCTTGTTGTAGAACTGCTGGACGTGGGCTTTGAGGCCGGTGTACTCAATGTCGTCGTAGACACCGGTAGGCGTGTGGTAGTGGTGGCGGTCTACCCCGGGATGGTTCGGATAGTTGTCGAACCGAAGTAGCGTGCTACCGTCTTCTGCCATGTACTGGAATCGGTACTTGACTCCTTCGGGGTAGTCGTCGCTTTTTGGGATGGCGGTGGCGATCATCTCGTATCGGGTACCGTCGTCGAACGTATCTTGATCCTCGTAGATGACCGTCGATCCCATCTATGCCACCTATGTTGGTACAACACGCCAACATACAATAAGGCTTTTCGTTGGTGTCAAGGGCCAACATAGGATCTCACATCTCGATCTCGGGGACTCCACACCTCTAACGACGGGAAGTCGGCAGGCTGGACCTTTGCTTTAACCAACGCCCAGGGTATATCTTCTGCTGCTGATGTTGGTTAATATCACACGAGGCTACCGCCACCACCCTTTGACTAACTTTAAGAATAATCTTAAGGTTAACTGCCTGGCGAAATAACCCCAACTTTCGGTATAGCGGTCTGTGATTTATGGGAAGGTCGAACACCACGCCGCCTTGCGGTTTTGACTCGAAATAGGGTGTGGTGAGTCACTTCTCTTTAGACCAGTAAAGAGAAGTGGTTTCCGACACCACCTTGCCGTCAGGTGACCACGAATCGTGACCACACGACCGGGACAGACGTCCGAAGCCCGCATTGACGGGGTTGTAGAGCGTTACTTGGAAGCGAAGGCTAAGGGGCAAGGCGGGGGGAACTACCGAGGACTCGCCTCAGCAGCGCTTGGACGGTGGGTTACGTGGCTTGAACCCAAGGGGTGGTCTCGATTAGAGCAGATCGACGACGGCGTGATGCGGGCATACGCGCAGGAACTCCGTAAGCGGGTCCGGAATGGCGAGTTCGCTGCCTCGACTGCGAACACATACTATGCGACAGTCCGAGCCTGTCTCAGTTGGGCTGTTGAAGATGGGCTGATCGACACGAATCCTGCTGCGGCTACGAGAGCTACGAAAGAACTCCCCGAAAACACGACCGAACCGGATCGGCAATTCTGGACGCCCGAAGATGTCCAAGCGTTGTTCGCACACCTATCCCAGCGTATCGATGAAAGCCTCAATGGCGGGGGAATGGACGCAGCAGCGATTCCCATCCGGAACCGGGCGTTGGTCTCGCTATTGGCATCGACTGGTGTGCGGGGCGCAGAAATCTGTCGTGACACCGAAGATGACCGAGATGGGCGACAGGGATTGTGGTGGGGACGCGTCGATTTGGAGAATGGAGCGTTACGCGTCCTCGGGAAAAATCAACAGTGGGAGTACGCTCAGCTCCCGTCTCAAGCCCAGGACCATCTTCGTCGTCACTACGACGTGCAGCAGCCCGCTTCAAACGACTGGCCTGTATTTCCGACGGCACACGTCCCGTCGCTGTACAGAACAATTCGAAGAGAACTTCGAGAGCGTGGATGGGAAGACTCAGCAACTGAATCGCTCTTAGACGATCAACCGCCGAAAGAGATTCTCCGCGAACACGATATATCGCCGCCTGCTATCACAGTTCGAGGGGCACGAACGTTGATGAAACGGTTGTGTGAACAGGCTGAAATCGATGTTGAAGGCGGGTATCTGAAACCACACGGCGCTCGACGAGGATTGGGGGACTTGCTTTACCGGGAATCGGCTGAGCTCGCGCAGTCAGCGTTGCGTCACGAGTCTATCCGAACGACTCACGATGCTTACTCGCATATTGATGCGTCGGAAACAGCGGAAGCGGTGAGCGATGTTCTTAGCGGTGCTTGGAAGAACAAATGAAAGCAAATCGCCTGAACAGTTATTTGTTTTATATGTCTTGGTGTATAATCGCCGTCGCATCACTAACGACGAGAAGTTCTACGCGTCCCACTTCCGGGCGATCCGGGACGTGATACGTATCGACTGACTCACCAATCGTCCAGCCGGCGTTGTCGCTGTCCGTCTCGATACGTTCTTCGACCCAGCGTCGAGCTGTTCGGCGGCTACAAAATCCGGTGTAATCACTGACTGATCCGGTGAGTCGTGCGATCCAAACGTGCGGGGCGTTGATCGCCCTAGCTTGCCGTTCCCTCATATATAGTTGACACTCGCTGATGGTCTTATACGCTGGTAAACTCAGTTTTCAGGCCTTCGTGAAGTCGTTCCAACCGAACGACTACGACTCATGGTCATGAAGGTAGCACGTCCGATCCGGGAAGAAAACTTCGCGCTCGCAAGGGGCTCCGGAGACCGTTTCTTTTTCACAGTGATAGACCGGGTTCCCGTGTTTTTCTGAGAGAATGAAATACCGTTGGGTCATTGCCTTGCCTTGGTTATTATCTCGGAAACCCATCACACGACGGATGACATCGCTCTTGAAACCTTTCTCTGCCAGCATCTTCCCGAATGTCATCCGAAGATTGCTCCCCGAGACGGTCTTCTCAAAGCCAGCCCGTTCACCGATCTTCCCCAAGCGATGATTCACTGTTCCAGGGGTACAGACGCGGTCGTGTGTAGCAAAGTACGCCTCTATGAAGCGCGCAAACCCAGGCTCCGGTACCGGAACTCTCCGTGGTTGCAGCGTCCCGTTCAGCGTCCAGTAGCCATCTCTCAACCGCTTACAGTCCTTACACGGCAACCCGCCGCCACTTGTTGTTCGACCTCGACGTCCAGGACTTACGACACATTCGACCTTATCGCCTGGAATCCGGACGAAGAGCCGATCTCCTTCTCGTTCCAACCACTCCTCAGTCATATGGGCAAACGTCCCGGGTTTCAGCCCGGTCAAGAGCATCCCTTCTCCGATGAGGCGATCCTTGTGGTCGCCTTCTCGACTGGCCTTCCTGAACGCGTCTATACCTTCGTCGAGGAGCGGGAGTGACTGCTCGCCTGGGTAGAGTAGCAGCTGACGTTCGCTGAGGTCCTCAGGCGGGTCACCACTTATCATCATATTCGTCTTGCACGTCTTCTCCAGCGAGTTTGATGTACTTGATCGCCTCTTCGAGGTTCGCGTGCCCCATCAGGGTCTTGATCTTGTGGGGTCCGAAGTCTTTCTTCGCCAGCAGCGTACCGTACGTGTCGCGGAGATCGTGCGCAACTACCCGTCGCTCGAAACCCGCCCGGTCGGCAATGCCTTTCACTCGATTAGTGATCGTCCCTTGCGACGTGACGTTCTCGTAGAGGTCGAAGTAACTGTTCAAGATGTGGATCGTGTCGTCATCCCGAACCGGAATCGGTCGGACACCTGCCTCGGACTTCGGCGTGAAATCCGCACCGGCGGGGGCCCACCGTTTGTCTGCCCGGTTCCGGCAATGGAAACACGGGACGCCTTCCCGGCTTGTGTCTCCGCCGCTCCCGTTGCCCGAACCGAGCTCGCATATCTCCCCGTAGGGGATCTGAAGGTGCGGTCGCTCGTTCGGTCCGTTACGCCACCACGACGGCTTCATGTGAGCCATCGCTGCTGCTCGGATACCGGTCGAGGTGAGTGTCAGGCCGATGAGTTCATCAAGGACATCGCCGTCCTTCGCGGTCTCACGGAACCGGATATACTGTGAGTCCGGTGCTGCTCTGAACGTACCGTTCTCGTCCCGCTGGCCCGAGAGGCCGAGCGGGTTGTAGGTCATTCCTGGCATGTTAGCAAAGTTACTTCATAGGGGCAATTAAATAAATGGTTGGAAAGTTACCCCGCTAACTGGAGAATTTCAAGCTCTCAGCGGTAGTATCTATGTAGTGAATACATGACTTCATAGAAAATGGCTATTTTTCATATTCACAGTCTGCAACGCGGACTCACAGCACGACCATATCGTAGTTCGAGAGTTTCACATCTGGCCCGCGCCAGTAGGCGGTAACGAGAACCAGTAAACCCGCAACGAGAGAACCTTAACCAACAACGGGAAATCGTAATCCCACTGTTGGTTAAAATCGTGGCAAGTAGCCGTTCAAGCACCTACCGAGAAAGCAACCGCTGTTCGCACCGCCTCTCGGTACCCGGCTGAAGCGGCAGTGAGTACTGCTAGCCGGGGGGCGGACCAGTTGTGATCTCATCTGGAGCAGGAAGGGTTGCTGTTCCCACTCCATGTTGGGACCTATCTTCGTCTTGCGGTGAGGGAACCCGGACAAACCACGTATAATATTGTTCTAAGGTATCCTGTCCGGGTTGGTCGTCCCCCCCGGGTTGAGGTCCAGGCGCATCGGTTGTCGGGAGCTCCACGTCTCCAACGCCGGGCTCATCGATAGTGTGATACTCGTTAGCCAGCCCTTCACCTGCGTCGTGTCGTTCTAGGTATCCCATTTCACTGAGTTCTGCGAGAACTCGTCTCACCGTCCGGCGCGAGCAATCGACTGTGTCGACAAGATCGCTCACGGTGAACTCTTGATCGCGGAACTGCTGGGCGGCCCGGGCGACTTCTTGCGTGCTTTCAGAGAACGCTCGCACGACAGCTCCGTCTCCAACGACGGGGAGATCTTCATGCAGCGCTGCGGTATGAGCGAACACGATTGCGCCTTCCTCGTCACGCCCGAACCGCAAAATCGATTGCAAGGTCTGGTCCTGACGCATATGCTTCAGGTACGTATTCCCGGTTGGGCAGCCGTAGTCGAGGGCTTCACCGCGTCCGGTTCGTGACACCTGTTCCCCCGCGAGCGCTGCCCATTTTTCGACGGTGTAGTCTCCGAAGTGCTGACACCCGAGTACGACGCCGAGATTCAACTCGCCCATAGCGTTCGACCCGGTCACGTTCCCGTAGTGATCTATCGCGCTGATGTCGTCCTCGATCTCGTCTTCGATTTCCTGCCGAACGACTTTCGTAGTGATCACCCCGGGTTTCGACGTTGACGTGAGGGTATCCCGTCGCAACCGCCCTGCGCCGTACTCTTCTGCGACGGCTCGAACCAAGGCGATGTCGCCGTCGAAGTTCTTACCTTTCGTACTCCCCTCGTAGGTTTTCGTATGCGGCGTCGTTTGTACAACCTGTAGGTTCAGCGTCTGCTGTAGGAACTCTCGGCGTGCTCGCGGCGTCTCGTGAATATCGCGCCGTTCAACGTTTTGCCCGATAGCGAGTTCCCACAGGTGCTCACGGCCTGTTGCGTCGAGACCGATTACTGAGTTCCGCTGTCCGTTTCGAGCGGTGAATTCTGGCGGTTCATGGATCAGCGCGCCGTGATGATTCCGATCAACCAGTACCGTGTTCCGTCCGAGACGGACCTGCTTCACGTTCGTTCCGCTGTCGCTATCGAGGTCGAATCCGAACGCGTCGGTGGTTAGCTCCGTCACGGCGTCATCGTCAGCTATCGTCCCGTACAGCAGCAGGTACGCTTTCGGGTGAGCGTATCCGTCGCGGGCGTGAATAGCGAGTTCCCGACACCCATCTTCTCCGCCTTCAACAGCGGTCAGCGTCGCCTGCACGAGTTCCGCCGCCCCCTCACGGTTGGCTTCGAAGGCGTTCACAGCCTGATCAAACATGCTGGCGAGGTCGCCTTTGAGGCAGGCTGGTGGCGTCTCCGCGAGTAACTGCTGGTCGTCTATCGTTTGGAACGGGAATAGCAAGTCTGTCAGCCCGGTGAGAACGTCTTCTTCAACTTCGTCCACTACCGCCGTGTTGGCGTTCGAGTTCTGTCTCGCGTCGTCGATGGCTGTTTGCAGTCGTTCTCGGGTAGCGCTGACAGCGTCTACGTCCCACGTCGGGTGGAGCCGCGTAACCGCTTTTAACGCGTCTGTCAGCCCGAGGTCTGCAACCGTCTCGGTACGAGCCTCTAAGAACCGTTCTGCTGCGTGTAAGACTTCCAGGGCATCGTGAAGCGCATCGAGTCGGGTAGCCGCCTGTTCGAACGCCGGGATGTCGTCAGTAACAGTCCCGGTTAGCCATCCACGGACGGCGTCGTCGTTCCAGAGATCCTGTTCGAATAGATCCTGCCGGTCTTCAACGTCGGAATGAAGCGACCGCGCAAGCCACGTCGCGTGATCGAGGAAGGCTTCACCGAACTGCTCTTCGAACGCGCCGCCTGGGAACTCGTCGATAGCAACGACTCGCGGCTCCAACTCAGTCCGGTCGTTCTCGCGCTCGTAGTAGGTACGCGCGCCCGCGACATGGCCATGGCCGTAATGGCCGATCAGCAGGTCCTTCGGCGCTTTCGGATCAGTGACCGCTTCCCACGCCAGCGAATACGGGCAGTCATGCCCGTCGTCTTGACAGGGTAGGTCCTCTCCGAACAGCGCCTTCGCATGGGTGTGGAGCTCTTGAGGCGAATGACCCAGCGCTCGCGCAGCGTGAACAGCAAGCGCCCACGCATCGCCGTGCTCGCCGTTGGCTGTCGGGCAACTCCCGCGATCCAACTCGATGTCATCGTCGTCGCCCTCAACATGAACCTCGCTGTCGTCAGCATCTTCATCGTCTTCAAGATCCACATCGATGCGTTCAACAAGCTCATCCCGGTCTTGCAGGATGTCTTTCCCTTCTTCACGGACGAGCCGGACAGCGTCGTGAACAGCCATCTCATCAACGCCGTCTTCAGCGAAAATCGGGAGATGCATCCAAGACAGCCCGTAGTCTTCAGCTTTCGCGGCGACTTCATCCATTAACTCGTGCCGTGCTCCGAGGTACAGAGCAGGGTGGTCGGTCGCGTTCTTCACGACCGACGTGGTTTTCCCGAGCGCCGGGAGCGCGGTGAGAAGATTCGCCTGTGAACGGTCGTCTGCGAGGTCGCGGTACAGCGCCTCGACATCACTGCGGGCCTCATCGAGCGCGCTGGTATCGGTTGTGAACTCTCCGAGAAGGTCTTCCGCTGGCGGAAGCACCGGGATGTGGTCGGGATCTCCGACAGTCCATTCGGGAAGCGGCGCACCGCGTTGTTCGCGGGCGACGTGGTACGCTTGTCGGAAGTCTTCGCCTGTGAGCGAGTCGTCACAGTGATTGATCAGGCCTTCTTCAAGCGCGATGAACCGTAACGGGTCGAGGACGCGCTCGTGTTCACGGCAGTAAAACGCGCCGCTGTGGAAGGCAACGATGCGTCGTCCCGAGTTCGACTCTTCCCAGCACGGATCGAGTTCAGCGACCACATCGGGATCACCGCTTCCGTCGCCGGTCACTTCGGATTCGACTTCGGAGAGATGGTAATGAGTTAGCTGCGAAACAGCCCCTGGATGACGTTCCAGTTGTCGGTCGCCGTCGCCTGCGATACGTACTGCGGGAGCGGCGCACCGTACCGGTTTCGCGCGATTCTGTACGCTTCATCGTAGACGCCATCAACGAGTCGCTCGTCACCTTGCTCGATCAACCTTTCTTCGAGCGCGACCGCCCGGACGATGTCTACCACGTCACCTGTGACCGGACACACCCAGCTCCCGTCGCTCGTCGGGAGACTCAATTCGCGTTCAGCGTCTTCATCAAGATCGTCAGGTGTGACAGTTCTGGCTGCCCGCCAGGCGACTTCAGCATCGAGCGTGAGCTCCAGCGTTGTCGGATCGACTTCGTCCGGATGGTTCCGACTGCCGGGTTCGACCGGTTCTCGACCAGGGTCTCCAACCGTCTCTTCGACATACTCCAGCGCTGCGTTATACGCGGCTGCCGGGAGACTGTCATCGGTCGAGTCCGGAATTCGGTGTTCATCGCAGAGGTCACGCGCGCGTACGATGTGTAACAACGCTCGGTACGGAACAGCGTCCCCGGATTTCAGGTCACCGCGGTCCCGGGCCTGTTTCCACGCAACCCAGACATCGCGGTCAGACAGATGGCCTTCAGGACTGGTAACTGACCGTTCGCTGGCGTCAACCAGCAGGTACGTGAGCGCGTTATACACGACATCGCGCTTGTAGTCACGCGCGACCAGGTCGCCGGACTCGCCTTCACGAATGACGAAGTAGTTCTCCGAGTCGCCCACGTGGCCGAGCGGGTTCTTCCCGCGATCACCTTGACTGGCGTTCAGGAGATCTCCGAGATCGAGTTCCCAGAGAGCCGACCGGTACCCGCCCCCGGCGTCGCCGTCATCGTTCTTATTGTCGTCCCAGTCAGCGTCGCCAGTTGCTGCCCGGTCACGGGTTTGTCGCGTTGCAGCCTCGTATCCGGCGAACGCTTCGGGCGGACGGGCACTCCGTATCAGCGCCGCCGGCGTCTCCGCCCAGTCCTGCAAGTACTCGTCGAGGTCGGCCTTCGTACCGAGCTGTGCAGGCGGCATCGCTACCCGAACCGTCACGTCGTGGTCTTCGAGGTAACTTGCCGTGCGGAGCGCTCCACCGATCCCCGGCGCGGTCGGCGGAATCGTGACAGCATCTCGAATCCGGTCAGCGTCACCGTCGTATTCGGAGACTTCACCGAAGCCAACCGGGTCGTTGTCAGCGATGACGTAGACCGTTGGAACATCGTGCGCCGCCAACACGTCGAGCAGCGGCCCGAAATGCTTCCGCTTGAACTCTTTCGCCACTGGGGACAGAACAGAATACCCGCGTTCATGCGCCGTGATCGCGTCCGCAATCCCTTCCGCGACGATGACGGGCTCTCCGTCTTCAAGCGTGTGCTCGCCCCAGATCGGCTCCTCGAACGGAACCCGGTCGTCAGTGTGCCGGACTTTCGCGTACTTCCCGGCCAGATGGTCGCGCGGGTGGCCGTCGTACCCGGCTGCCCCACCGCCTTTCGTCCCGGTCGTCCGAGCAATCGCGTACACCGGCTCGCCGTCACCGTCGAAGTACGGAAGCACGTACCGGCCTTTCCACAGCGGGTCGAGACGGTCGTTGAACAGCCCGGTAGCGATGAGGGTCTCCCGGTCGAACCCTTCCTGGATCATCCGGTCGAGGAGCCCTGACCCGGCAGGCGCATACCCGAGCTGGTTCGCTGCGAGCGTCTCGTCGTCCCACCCGCGAACGTCGGTGAAGTATTCACGCGCCGTGGTAGGCCGGTCCGGGTAGTCACCGTCGTCGGTATGCGGACGGATCGTCCGGTCAAGCTGCCCATGGAAGTACTCGATGGCGACGCGGAACGCTTCCCGCGCCCGCTCTTCGACAGCCGACTTCTCTCCATCTGGTTCTGGGGTGGCTTCGTCGCTTCCCGCTGCTGTCGGCGTCGCGGCTGAGTCAGACTCAGCTGGCTTCACACCATCGCCGGTTCGCACCAGTTCGGTCTGCCGCCGAAGTTCGCCAGCAAACTGCTTCCGTTCATGATCTTTCTTCGGATGCCCCTCGGGAAGATCGCCACCGAAGTATCCGAGTGCTTCAGCCTGCAGTCGAAGTTCTGCAACCGGGACGGGTTCCCCCTCGCTTATGCCGAGGTACTTCCGGGTATCCTCGTACAGCCCGCCCCAATCGAGCGATGACCCGCCGGTCATCGGATCACCTCGCTGTCGCAGGCTTCCGATCTGGTGAGGCGAGGTACGGGCTGTCGTTCACCGCGAAAGAACGGATGCAGTACGTGGTCGGCAGCAAGAGGCCAACTGGCGTCAGTAGGCGAAACGATACGGCTCGGTGGGGACTGTACGCCCTCTGCGCCGGATAGAGGGGTAGAACTGTCTGCTTCCCTGCCGGAGCGGGCGATTGGGTCCCCGAGATGAGGTCTCTCGAAGTGGGCAAATGCAATCATGGCTACGCTGTCTGCACACACTCGTTGCGCGGGACAGCTGCCCTGGGCCTGACCGACAGCGCTGCCGCTGGCCGAGAGGGCAAGCTTTAATTCAGTTGCCCGAGAAACCAGAGGTGTCCAACTCTCTCGGTTTCTCGGTGCGGTTACGTTTCCCTTAGCTTGGCGTGTGCGTCGCCTCGGAATTCTGAACGAATCCTCATAAAGGCTTGTAAAGTTGGTTACTGTCTTCACCTCGCTCTCGTAGCCAATCTCCACGGCTTGCGAGGGTCGATAATACGTCTGCTCGTCGGGGTCGGGCTTGCGTGTACTCATGACTCACCTGTGTCCTGCACCCGACGCCAACTGACGCCAGCCCGTTGCGCAGAGGTGGCCCTAACGAAAGGGCAATACTTTTGCTCCCGGGCCGAGAAACCACAGGTACGGACACCCGTTCGAGGAGCGGGCTGCCAAACCAGACTCCTCGACCGGGCACCTGTGGTTTCTCAGGCGCGTTGCATCGCCTAGTTTGTGGTACGTAATCGTAACCACCTGCGCGTTAAAAAGGTAAGTAATCCTGACCACCCATTCTTAGAGACTTGTCTGCCGCACGTCAGACGTTGCATTACCCTACCGGTTCAGAGTAGAGCCGGTCGGCATCAATCTCGTACGCGACATCGGTGATCGTTTCTCGCCGTTCGACACACCACCTGTCGCCGTCCCACTCTTCGATGATCCGCCAGTACCCATCCCCGTCGTCGTGCGGTTCGTATCGAATCCTACGACGAGGACGGTACGCAGGCGAATACTCGACGGTGAATCCCGACATCATCGGGTGGAACAGTCGGGGAGTTCGTGGTCAATCACGGACTGCACCTCGTCGCTTTCCCGAGCCTGGTCGATGATCGTTCGAACGGCCTCGGGGGTCTGGATGAGATTATACCGTTCGACGAGCCGGGCAGCGAACGCACCGAGCGAGGCCGCAGGCTCGACCAAGTGCTCCCGGGCAGCTAGCCTGAGGATCTGCAAGTCGTGTTTGTTCTTCAACCCGAGCTTCCGTGCCTGCCAGTCCACGTTCGTGTCGCAGTCCCCACCGTTGATGTCGTCGTGACAGTTTCGACAGAGGCAGATCCCGACATCAGGCTCTTTCTGCCAATGATGGTAGTCCAACCAGCTGATCCCGAGTTCGTCGAGCGTCCGTCGACACAGGGGACATGTCGGGCTCCACTCCCAGCCGTACTCCTGCGCTCGCTTCGAGTACGCCTCGGTGAACTCACGCGTCCGGGGACAGTTCTCAGCAGTCTGAATCCCGTCCCATAGGTGCCGATCCCAGTACGCTTGGACGAGTTCAACCAGCTCTGACGGCGTCACCATCTCAGTGTACGCGGCATCGACTGCGACTGCGCTCCACCGCCGCAGTTCGACCTCGCAGTCCGAACACCGCGACTTGAACCACGACACGTACGACGGGAGCCCGTCTTCGTACTGCTCGACTTCCCCACCACAGTTCGGGCAGAGAACTTGGACGGGTCGGTCACGCAACTCGTCGTTCTGTTCGATTGCCTCAAGAACGTGGACACCGCGGACCTGCGTATCAAGCAGGTCAGCCTCAGCATCACGTCCGGTGCTATGCGTCAGTTCGAATGATTCATTTGTGTCAGCAGCGTTGATTTGCATGGGTTGTCCTCTCGACAGCCCCTGGGTCGGTGTCCTTAGCACCGGCCCGCTTCTCATACTGAAACGGGCAGATACGCAGGGACTGGTAGGTGTGATTACCATACACGTCATAAAAAGCGCTTGCAAAATTGATCGTTAGCAGGAAAGGACGGTGAGGTTGGACGCTGATTCAGCGTTTGAGTCTAGTTTTGAGGATACAACTCTTTCCAAACAGCTGTTGAGGGGTTGTTTTTATATAGGCATTCAAACACAAGCGCCCTCTCATCCTTCATCTTCACCTGAATACCGTCGATTTACCGCTTATTTTTCCACAGGAAGTCGGAAGCCTTTCTTAAAAGTGGAATCAATCCCTCGTCTGCATATATACCCAAAGCACCTCGGGATAATTCTAACAACCTTGCCGAAGTACCTGATCGCTTTGCTTGAGTTCGTAATAATAACTCCCAGACATCTCCAAAGCGTTCATTAGATATCTTATGAGGATACAATCGAAAATACTCTGAATTTTCATAGTCCACGACCCAGTTCTTATATTCAAAATCACATTTCCAAGCGGCAAACTCAAAGCTGAGTTGATCACGTTCAGCGCCCTTCTTGTATTCTTTCCACCACGTTCCCATAGCCTCAACAACCTCTTCTTCGTTGTGTTTCCGCAGTAGAATTCTCGTTTCACTCAGCCCATACTCCTCTGGAAATCCTAGATTCCGATATCGCTTCATTTGTGCACGGATTCTCTCTGGATCGGCTTTGTCTAGTCTAATACAAGCCTCAGCTTCATCATATATACAACTCCGTCTAGGATGTGAAGGAACAGCCATATTCGACTCTTGATCTTGTAAACATTCTTTGAGTACTTTTCGAATATCTCCGATAATATGGATGTTTCCGTCAACCCAGACACTATAATCATACTCTGAAAAGAATTGATGAGGAAGAGTTTTCACTTTTCCACTCATTAGCTTTGGCGAGATCTCATACTCATTGATAAGATGGGGTTCCCAAACCCCTTTTGCGATGTCTTTCTCATCAGTAAAACATATGAAATCAACATTACTAGGCGTTACCTCTGGTTGTAGAAGCACGTCATAGTCATTAAAAACAGCTGTATAAACAACGATATCTCCGCTCATTGTTTAATACTTAGAATACATACGTAGTATTCAGTATACATATTAACATTGATTCGGTACCGCAGTTGTTCTCTATTCTTAGAGATAGGCTATAAATCATTCGCCACACTTGTATACGTGTTCAGATAAGCTGATTCCATGCGAATCTGAATGACCGAAGCCAATCATAGGCTGTCTCTGCTTCGGCCCGCTGAAACAGTTCAAGGAACTGATCGTCCGTCGTTTTACTTCTCTGAAGACACGTTCGACAGCCTTCCGATTTCCAATGTTCTCGTATTTGAAACCGATGCCATGTTGGTGACACCTAGCTTGGCCCGAATTCAATTTCTTGACTCCACGTTATAGTGCTTGATAGAGATCAAGTAGTTCATCAACAACGACTTCAACAGAGTGGTGGGTCTCAATATATTTCTCACCTGCACGACCCATTTCGGGCCAACGCTCCGAATGCTCAATGAGTTCTCTCAGCGCATCTGTGATTGCCATGGCATCACGTTCGGGAACGAGAATGCCCGCATCGCCGTCGTCAACTATTTCGGGAATCCCAGCATGCGTTGTCGAAACAATAGGGAGTCCGGCTGCCTGAGCCTCAAGTAATACCGTAGGCGTTCCTTCTTTGTCACCATTTTTAGCCGTAACACTGGGTAGAAGGAACAGATGGGCGTCCATCATTAATTGTGTAATCTCTTCCATAGTTTGCCAGCCAAGAAGTTCGATTCGGTCACTCACGTCCAATTCTTCAATAAGTTCTTCCAGCTGTTCTCGGCGCTGTCCATCGCCCGCAATAGTATACGATATTTTCCTGTCTACGTCCAAGTTAGCAACTGCTTCAATGGCATACTGCAGCCCTTTCTTCTCAACAAACCTAGCTACAGTCAAAATATTAAGTTGTTCGTCAGGTCCTAATCGTCGTTCCTTGTATTCAAAATTATCTGTGTCTATACATACTGGCACCTTGTATATTTTTTCAGGTGGTGCACCAATATCTGTGAGATCCCCTCTCATATCTTCACTCAAACACGTTAGAGCATCTACTTTCTCAAACAGGGTGTCGTAAACCCTCGGGTTTGAGCGGGGAACTACACTAGCATCACGACCATAAAAAGAAACAATCAGTGGACTTTCCATCAACGGTTGTGAGGATAAAAAGCGATTGCCAACGGGGCCAAAATGTGCATGAAATACGTCAGTACCGTCTCGGTGTCTGAGGACGTTGCGCATTATACTGAGTTCTTCGGGCATATACTTCCCGTGTCGACAGGTGGAGAATATTCTCGAGGGACTTACTCCACCAATAAGGAGTTCAGGAATTGAAGTAACAAGTAACTTGAATCCCTCGGGATAGCTTCGCGGCTTGGTGTAGTAGCTCACTTTATCTTGTAGGTTGTATTCGTCAATCACATCATGGTGGAAGTTTTCACCCGGTTGAGTGCCGTAAACTTGAACATCGTGGCCATTATCAATAAGACCGGTAAGTTGGTTAACAATGAAAGTTGTAGAAAGTTTTGGGAATGTTTCTGTCATATGAGCTATTTTCATAATACATTTTTGAACACAGTATGAGGGAACTTGAAATTAGCGCGTTAATGCTGTCAGCTGCTATCATGTGTATACTTCTTAACCGCATTCAATATCACTATGAAATGACAGGCCAGTGTCCGCGGTTTTGATTCCAACATCGCTAGGTTGAGCATATAACTACTATCAGCCATTCCAGGGTGCAAATTCGTAGTCAGTGAACCGTTCGCCAGCGTCAAGATCATCTATGCGCTTGACTTCGGCAGGGGTGAGATTGACTTCGGCGGCGCGAAAGTTCTCGTAAATGTGTTTTGATCTTGAAGAACACGGGATTGGAACAGTTCCGTGAGCCTGGCACCAGGCCAGGACGACCATCGCGGGGGAGATATCTTTTTTTTCAGCGAGTCCTTCTACAACCGGGTCGTTGAGGACACATCCTTGTGCGAAGGGTGATGCGGCGACCACCTTTGCACCGTGTTCCCGAGCGGCCTCAAGGATGTCATGTTGATACAGGTACGGGTGGAATTCAATTTGGACGTAATCAATCGACGTCGGGGAGGACTCAACGGCTTCTTCTAGGATATCTGTGGTAACGTTACATATCCCTACAGACTGAACAATTCCGGCGTCTCTGAGCTGTTCGAAAGTCTTGAAGGTCCGCTCGGGGTCGTAGGTGTGGGCAGGCCAGTGGACGTACAGTAGGTCAACGTAGTCGGTTTCCAGCGCCTTCAGACTCTGATCGATTTGTCTACGGATGTTATCTGGCTTGAGATGCTGGCTTTCAACTTTCGTTCCAATGAATAGGTCAGAGCGGTTGACGTCCACATCTTTGATGGCATCCGCCAACATTGGTTCTGTATCATATATCGGAGCGGTGTCGAAAAATCTGTAGCCCGTCTTCAGGGCCGCTCTGATGGCATTGTACGCCATGTCTGTCCGTAGCCGCCCCGTGCCAAATCCAACGATGCCCATAACAATCAATTCCACACGACTCTACTAATCGGCGTCGGTGTCAATGGCCTCGGCGTCGGTGTCAATGGCCTCGGCGTCGGTGTCAATGGCCTCGGCGTCGGTGTCAATGGCCTGAGACCAGACACAGAACAAGCCCTCAGAACTCTCCGATTTAAGATATAAGTCGTCGCCCAGTAGTGGTTCACGGAATGCCCCTATCCCGGTAGTAGATTGCCAAACGAGGCTTATTTGATAACTGAGAAAGAACGCTGCTATGAGTGCTTGAACTACTGCGAACTGTTTACCAACGTCTTACTGCGGGCGGGTCAACAGCAGACCAAGCTATACAGAGCGGTATCTGGGTAGCTGGAATCAATGTCGCTGACCGTATCTTACAACTCTTGAAGATCGTTATTCTCGCTCGATTGCTTTCACCGGCGGCATTCGGCCTTCTCGGAATCGCGCTGCTTGCGATTGCGGCACTTCGGCAGTTCTCGAAGCTCGGTTTTGATGAAGCGTTGAGACTGCATAGCAACCGGAGATGTGAAGATGGGTGAGCAGGTTATAAGAACCAAGAATGCTGTCCCAAGATGAATACAAGAGTAAAATAATGGAAATTACACCGGGTCGCCTTCACCCGCTATTGAAAGGAATATATCGTACGGTGATTCCAGAAAATGAATCTATAAAAACTATAGATTATATGCAGTCTGTTCCCGAAACTCTCCCGGATAAACATATAAGAAATGTATCAATACATCCGAGTAGGGAAGAGATGCTAACAACCCTTCCTACAGAAGGCAAAGTCGCAGAACTTGGGGTGGATGAAGGTAACTTCTCAGAACAAATTCTGTCTATAACGGAGCCCGAATCACTTTTCCTTGTTGATGTATGGGAGACAGAAAGATATGGAGAGGAAGAAATGAGGAAGGTGAAGAAAAAATTTGACGATCTCGCGGAAGTTTCGATAGTGAGAGAACGGTCGGAGATAGCATTGAGTGAATTTGAAGACGACTTCTTTGACCTGGTGTATATTGACACAACACACTCATATGAACAAACATCAAAGGAACTCTATGTGTCACAGAGGAAAGTGAAGGAAGATGGAGTTATCGCAGGCCACGATTACTGTGTAGGCAATGTCTCAAAGGGTGTCCCTACGGTGTTATTTCTGCTGTTCACGAGTTCTGTATACAGGAAAATTGGCAGATTTCACACTTGTCACTTGAAACAGACGGATACAGAAGTTTCGCATTAGAAAAAATCAATTCTTAATTGTCTGCCAGTCCGTGGATGTTATAGAACTTTGTTTCCCAAGTAGAGGTTGTTGAGAGGTGTCATAGAATCGATCTCATCATATCCCCTGCTTCACTATACGGTACAGTTGAATGAATTCGGCATTGAATAAATGCTCGAAAATGTACATCAGAGCGAAATAAACCATACACCCTGTGGCAATGAGTAGCGTGAAAGCAAAAACGCTCTCACCCGTCAGAATGTAGACGTTTAATGCTATGACACTGCCAGCCATTACGATGCTACTCATTAATGGGAACATGATCAACTTAACTAACTCAATAGCGCGTAGTTGAGTGATCGACAAAACATAGTGGAGAGAAATTGGGAGTGGCAGAATTAAACTTATTACGACAGCAAATGAAACACCCATGAGCCCAAACCACTCTGCAGCAGGATATATTACGGCTGCTAACGCGATGGCTTGTAGAGCCTGTATTTTTGCTCCAATATCTGGTCGCCCTGTTGAGTTATAAACGGCTCCGACATTCGCCCCGAATGCACGGATTCCACCATATACTGCTAAGACTTGTATCACTGGGATTCCCGACCTCCATTGATCGCCAAGAACTACAGGAACAAACTGGGGTGCAACGGCAGCAATACCAGCTGCCATCGGAAAAGCCACCGTTGTTGATAGCTGGACAGCCCTACGGAACCCCTCACGAAGTTTCTCGGTATCATTCTGAACCCTCGACATTGTCGGAAACGCTACGCGTGAAATAACGTGTGTGACCTCAGTTGCAGGAGCGTTTGAGAACCGATATGCCAATTGGTAGACACCAAGCGAACTCGCCGCAAAGAACCAGCCAACGAACGCATCGTCTCCCTGTCCGTAGAGGAAAGAAGGATTGCCGACACAAGCAACCACTTCCCAAAGCCAAACATTTCTTTTCCATATGCGAGATTGAACTCAATGTTGGGGCGGTATTCGTGAATCGCATAAGAGAGAATAAACTTCACGAAATTCATCGCTACAATGCCGGCCACAAGAGCCCAAACGCTGCGGAAAGTAAGTGCAAGAACGACAGCGACAACAAGATCTACCAATCGACCACCGACCTGATATACGAACTCCTTGTGGAAATTGAGGTTCTTTTCGAAGTACATCACACCTGGGTTCTGTAAACTTAAAATAAACGGAGTGACACCAACGACACGGATGACCGGC
>NZ_PDBS01000008.1:300000-529308 GCF_002572525.1 Natrinema sp. CBA1119
AACCCGAGCCCGAACCCGAAGATCAGGCCGCCGACGAGGATCAGCGGCATGAACAGCGGGTGACGGTTCTCGCTCATGGCGACACCCCCAGTGCCGCGACGATCTGTGCGGTCACGATCGCGACCGTCAGGAACGTCGCCACGCCGACGAGTGAAGTCTTCGACGCCGAACCGACGCCGCAGACTCCGTGGCCGGACGTACATCCTTTGCCAATTCGGGTGCCGATCCCAACGAACACGCCGCCGACTAGCAGCCGCCAGGCCTGCACGTCGGTCGACCAAAGCGTCACGCCGCCGACCTCGTACAGTTCGCCAGTCGTCCCGGGCTGGTAGAGCGAGGTTGTGATCACTCCAGACTGGACCGTCGCTGCGAACGCCAGCCCGCCCAGAATGATGCCGAGCGTGAACACGACGCGCCAGTCCCGGGACGAGACGTACTGCTGGAACCGCGATTGCCCGGAGACATACGACAGCGTCGACTCGAGGAACGTGCTCGCTCCGGCCGGGATGCCGGTCCCTATATAGATCACGACCGCGCCGAGACCGACGAGTAACCCGCCGACGGCGTAGCGACTGATCCCGTTGGGGAACAGCTCGGCGGCCAACTGGAGTGGGACTGGATCAGCTACCATTGGGCGTTAGTCACCGGCGAGCGATTCCTGGCTCGCGGCGCAGTTGTTCGGACCAAGCTCGAGTTCGAACGCCTCCTCGTCGTCGGCCTCCTGCTGGCCGAGGTTCGTCGGAATGATGTCCTCGTAGTTGGCCGGACGGGGCGGCATGTCCGAGAGGATCAGTTCGACGAACTCGTCTTCGTCCATCGTCAGGGCGTCCATCTCTTCCGTGAGCTGGCCGACCGGTGCCGTAAAGGTGCCGTCGTCGGCGGGCTCGGCTGCGTCGCTGAAGTGCGCGCCGCCGATGAGCGTGTCGTCGGGCAGGGTCAACACGCGTTCCTGCAGCGACTCGTAGAGCTGACTTGCGGCCTCGGGTGCGCCGTCGTCGCCCTCCTCTAAGTCCGGGCGGGCGACGCTCTCGACGAACAGCCCGTCGCCGGTGGCGAGCAGCGAGTCGTCGATCAGGTACGAGGTCATCCCGGAGGTGTGGCCGGGCGTGTAAACGGTCTCGATCGTCGCGTCACCGACCGCGAACTCGTCGCCATCTGCGGCCAGCGTCATTTCGTCGGCGTAGGTGACGCCGCGGTCGACCGCCGCATCGGGGATGACGCCTTCGACGCCGTCCGCGTCGAGATTACGGACGCCCGAGATGTGGTCCGCGTGGATGTGCGTGTCGATCGCGTACTGCAGGTCGGCGCCGAGGTCGTCGACATCCTCGAGGTAGCGATCCGTGAACGCGCGCAGCGGATCGATCACGGCCGCTTCGTCGCCGTCGACGATGAGGTAGCCGAGACAGCCGCTCGAGGGCCGCTGGTACTGATAGAGCGTCCCCGAGCCGTCGTAGCGTTCGACTTCGACGCGCTCGTAGATGCGTGCCCAGCCGTTCATCCCGTCCTCGAGGTGATCGACGTCGTAGCCGCGCTCTTTCAGCGTCCCGGCGACGTACTCGCTCGAGCCGCCCTTCGCACAGAGAACCGTAATTTCGCGGTCGTCGGGGATCTGCGCAAGAACGTCGTCGTCGATCTCGTCGTCCAAGAACTCGAAGTACGGAATGTTGATCGACTCGACGGTCTCACCGTCGATGCTCCACTCGTCGTACTCCGATTCCATACGAGTGTCAAGGAGCGTGACCTCCTCGCCCGCATCGATTTGCTCTTTCAGCTCCTCAGAGCTGACCGATTCGATTTCGACATCCGGCATTGGCAGGTCCATGTCGTCCATGTTGTACGGTTTCCAGTATCGGCTACTGGCACTTAAGGGTTTGCATAGTATTTCGCAATACCTACAATACATTGAGCACAGCAAGTACGGGACAGATCGACAGTGGTTAGTGTTGTTTGTGCGCTAATAGGCGTTAAAACCACTAATACTGTCGCATACCTTCGTTTAGCGGTCGGTGGGGGTGTTCATGTATTGTACAATAATCGATGCCCTTATGTGGCACCGCCCAATATTGTATGATAGCTCCAATACGGGGCACAGGAAACAATGAGTTCGGAATACCAAACCACTGAGACGCTAGACGTGAAAGGACAGTCGTGCCCAATGCCCATCGTGAAGACCAAGCAAGCAATCGACGATCTCGAGGCCGGCGACGTGCTCGAGGTTGTCGCAACGGACTCGGGCAGCATAAGTGACATTCAAGGGTGGGCCGACGGTACCGGCGGCGTCGAACTCCTCGACCAGGTCGAGGACGGCGATCTCTACACCCACTACGTGAAGAAGACGGAATAATGAGTACGGACAACCCAACGACGTCGGCCGACGAGACGGACGCCGAGTTCGACGCCGCCGAGTTGCAGGCGCTGCGCGAGCGCGTCGAGGAACTAGAAGAATCGATGGCAGCGGTGGACACTGGCGACGACCAGAAGAAGATGACCATCGTCGCGACGCAGGGAAGTTTCGACATGGCGTATCCGCCATTGATCCTCGCGAGCACGGCGGCCGCCTTCGGCTGGGATGTCGTCGTCTTCCACACGTTCTGGGGCTCGACATCCTCCACGAGGAGAAGTCGAGGGACCTCAAGCTGAGTGCCGTCGGGAATCCGAATATGCCGGTTCCGAACGCCGTCGCCGCACTCCCCGGGATGGACGCGATGGCAACGAGGATGATGCGGAAGAAGATCGACGAGAACGGGACCGCCACCATCGAGGAATTGATCGATCTCTCGCTCGAGAGCGGCGTCGACCTGCAGGCGTGCCAGATGACGATCGAGCTCATGGACTACGACGAGGACGACTTCTACGACGGCGTCACGACGGGCGTCGGCGCGGCCACCGCGCTGCAACACATGGCCGAATCCGACATCCAACTCCTCGTGTGAACAACCCCGGTCTATTCGCTTCCTCCGGTCGATCCGTGACAGTAATTGCCGAATCAACTCGAGACACGGATTGAGACAGCGCTGCAGTACCGGTGCACTGATACTCGAACTCGAGGATGCGACCCCACTGACCCGGTTGATCGAGCGAGGCTACTTTTGTGGGGTTGACGGTGAACTCCGTGTGACGGCGCCAGAAGACGATAGTAGCCGCTGAAACGATTCACACACTGATCGCACAGCCATCGTGCGATCAGGCGTGCAATGACGTTCAGTGGCTACTATAGGTGAGTTCAGCAGATTGAGTCTGCCATTCTGGCGCTTCAGTCGGCGCGTATCGGTGCTGAACCCGGAGTGTACGTGCAAAATCGCCTCACATCGTCCGCGCGAACACGATGAACAACGCCAGACCGACGCCGACCAGGAAGGTGAGTATCGAATGTTCCGTCTCGTAGGACTGTGCTTCAGGGAGCAGATGGGCTGCGGAGACGTAGATCAGCACGCCCGAGACGAATCCCAGCAAGAGGCCCAGATCGCTTTGTCCCAACCCGCTCACCAGTGGATAAGCGACGAAGGCACCGATCGCTGTCGTCAATGCCGCGATGAAAAACGCGTACGTTGCCGCCGTTCGTTCCGTCACGTCCGCCTTCAGCAAGACGAGATACGTGATGACCCCCTCAGCGAATTCGTGGACGACCAGTCCGGTTCCGGCCAGAACGCCGGTCAGCAGCGAGATGTTGAACGTGACGGTGTAGACGACGCCGTCAACCAGCGAGTGAATCCCGATGCCCTCCGCAGCAGTTACCCCGAACGCGAGCGTCTCCGCTCCGGTGCGACGTTTGATCACGTGGTTGGAGAGATACATGAAGAGGAAGCCAGCCAAGGCGGTGAAGCCCGCGTCAGCGTTGTTTTCGACCGCGTTCGGGAGGGCATGAATCAACGGCGTCGTGATAAGAATCCCCGCAGCAAGGCACATGAGAGACGGGAGCGATCGTTCCGCCCACTCCCGGTGTCGAAATATCGCGATGATTCCTGCACTATTCACCAGCGCCGCGATAATGGCAAACGCTGCAATCCAGTAGAACTCATCTGGAAACGCTACCATGGCTGATTCCTATAGTAGCCACTGAACGTCATTGCACGCCTGATCGACCGACAGCTGTCCGATCAGTGAGTGAATCGTTTCAGTGGCTACTATATTTTCGTTCGGGAGTCTCAACGACTCGCTCTTGGCCACGAGAAGAGACATCTGACTCGCCAATTCGGGACGTTCTGGCTGTCTCATACCGAAAACTACAGTGGTTGAATAGTAAAAGCAGTGTTCGTCCGGCTGGAATCGTCTTGGACCCGTGTACACTGTTGTACAGAAGCGATGCCGCCGTTGGGCACTATAGGCCTTGTTGAAATCCTCAATCGGTGACAATTCTCAGACTACCTGCTGAATACATAGCGCGTATCTCATGTCCCCACATCACGGATTACTGAGAGAGGCTTTAGCGGGGTGTTTGATCGCTGGTCAGCGGGGGTTGTGAGGCAGTTTCGCACAACGGCTCCTACGCGGTAGCGGTAGGCGGAGAACACAGCACGAGCCTGCACCGAGAGTAAATCATATCCCAATAGGTATGTGTAGAAGCCACTATACTATACACGATGGAACACAGGAATCAGAATCATCGGACGTGCCGTCGAGAATCAGCTCTCATTCCCGCTATCGAGAGAGGCACAGACGCTCTGACTATCGCAACCAGTCCCGGTCGCCGAGAACGACGATGACACTCTACGATCGCGTTGCAGACCTGACACTGAGGATCGAAACCACTGACCGGACCAGCCGTCGCCGAGAGCTGGCAGGCGATTTCACCCGCGTTACGTCGACGCTCGTCCTGCTGGCCGGAGACGAGTTCGGCGCCGGGGAAGACATCACCTACGATACCGTCGATCACGAGGTGTTGCCCGAGCCATCGGTGTTCGACCTCACGGGCGAGTACACGCTGGACGAGTTTTCCCGGACGCTCGAGGACATCGACCTCTTTCCGACGAAACCGCCTGAGCGGGAGATATCCCGGAACTATCGGCGGTGGGCAATGGAGAGCGCCGCGCTCGATCTGGCGCTCAAGCAAAACGATACCACCCTTGCGTCGCTGCTCGGTCAAGAACGGTCGCCAGTCCGATTCGTTGCCAGCACCCGATTGCCGGACGGAAACCCGACGCGAGTCGAGGAAACGCTCGCGGTCAACCCCACTTGCGAGTTCAAACTCGGTCCGACCGCTGCGTGGAGCGAGGAGACGTTCGCGACGCTTGCAGCGACTGACGCGGTTCGCGTCCTCAACCTGAACGGGCAGGCCGAGGGGTTCGTTGGGAGACAGCCTCCGGATTCCGACCGCTATCGGCGAGTTTTCGAGACGTTCACCGATGCGCTCGTGGAGGATCCGGCCGTCTCCGACGACGTCCAGAATCTGCTTGCAGCGAACGCGGACCGCCTCTCTTGGGACGCGCCGATCCAAGGGGTCGCCGACCTTCGCGACAGACCCTTCGAGCCGAACTGGTGTACCATCAAGCCGTCGCGGTTCGGAACGGTTCAGTCGCTGTTCGAGACGATCGAGTACTGCAACGATCAGGGGATCAGTATGTATGGTGGCGGTCAGTTCGAACTCTGTGTCGGCCGCGGACACATACAGTTGCTCGCGTCGCTGTTCTACCCCGACGGTCCAAACGACGTAGCGCCGCGCGCATACAACGAACCGGAGGTTCGAACAGAACTGATCGAGAGCCCCCTCGAGCCACCGGCCAACCCGGACGGACTGGAGTGGAAAACGCTCGAATAGACGACGCTCTTTCGCGGGGAGTATCCCGCGCTACTCACACGTTATGTTTCTCAGCAAGGGTTTCAATACGGCCGCTCTATACGAATCAGTTAGACGGATTCTTGACCGTGTCGTTGCCAGCGTCTCGTAGTGGCTTCGACGCTCGATTCTCGCCGGACTGTCTTTCGGCAGATCGCTAGCCAATCAGACACTGACTGGCCAGTATACGATTCGACGCCGTTGTATGATCGCGCCTCGCTCCCCGCGCTGGAATCGGACGTGCGGACCGTCGTACAAACATGGTTCAGACACGACGATCACACCGCTGTTGAGCTGTTCGGCTGTTCACTCCCGCTGGTGTATTTCACATTTAATGCGCACGACCACTGCGCAGGGTCGGCCAGCTACGAGATGCCCACCCTCTGTGTCGTGCCGGTGGTAACACTCGTGCTGTCGTGTGCTGTCAGTACAGTTCGTGGGTCTCGAACCGTCGTATCGCCCTGTGATAGGCGCGCCAGGCGACTAGTAGCCCACCGAAAGCCAGCAGCATGCCGAATCCGCCCTGGAAGGCAGTGAGCGGGAGTCCCCGAATTGTCGCACCAGCATCGTTCAGCGACAGCGCGAGGGTGGTGAGCACTCCGCCGTTGGCGACCAACCCGAGAATGAGTCCCGGAACGTAACCGATCCCAGAGAGCGCCAGCCTCACCAGTTCCGGTGCTGCCACGAGCCCAACCAGCGCCGCGCCGGGAAGCAACAGTGACACAACGTGAAGCACACCTGCAAGCAACCGGGGTGGTCGTACTCCGTCGCTGTTGCCGATGCGAATGGCGCTGTAACGCGGGAGCCACATCCCGATTATCGGTGCGAGTGTCGCCCCAACGACGGTGAGGAAGCATCCGATCAGTGCCAGCGCTATCGCTGCCAGTAGTCCGTATCCTCCAACAAGTGCCATACCAAGCGTGACGACGGTGATGGCGGGCGTGAACAGCAGACTCGGGACGATGAGTCCGCGGACGAACGCCCGACCCGAAACGGCGGTCAGGGTCGTCGGCAGGACGGCTCCCTCGTCGCCGAACGGGTTGAGACCGAACGCCGCGCCGGCGGCCCACCCCAATAATACGGCGGTAGTTGGTCCCAGTATCGCGAGCGAGCCGTACCCCTGTAGCATCATGTTCACTACTGCCGAGCCGCCTCCGAATACCGGGATCAGCAGGAAGTTTAACCGCTGGGGTTCCCGACGGGCTCGCAACAGGGACCATTCAGCAACGTGACGGGTTGGACCGGTGATGAACGGTACGCCGAGGGGACTGATGGCCCGCTCGAGGGCTCGCTGATCGCCCTCGGTGCGGGTGGAGACGGAGGGGTTGTCGGTGTCAGAAACGTCGATTGGTTCGTCGAACCAGAACGAGGTTGCAATATGCTCGGCCAGCCAGCCTCCACCGACGAGCACCACACCAACCGTGGCCACTCCCCCGAAAGCATGTGTCGACGACCAGTCGATGGGCGTACCAACCACCAGCAAGTCCGCGAGCCACCCAGTCGGGATCACTCCGAGCGTGGCTTGACTGAGAGAGATGGGCAGTTGCGGTACTTGGAACAAGAAGTAGATGCCGAAGAACAGCATCATAACCGTCCCGCCTAGCACGCCCTTGTGACGAGCAACGAACGCCACCTTGGCCACAAGCCATGCGGCACAGTACCCTAGCAGGCGACCGGCCGTGACAGCGCTGGCGACATACAGACTGCCGACCAGCGGGACTGTCAGAAGGGTCAGTGGTGAACTGAAGGCGTACGCCCCGGCAATGGCGAGGAGGAGGCCGACCGGAAACGCGTACGTCAGCACTCGCAGGCTTTCGGCGACGATTCCCCCGACGACGGCGGTTCTAGGTGAGACGGACGTCAGCACGAACGCATCGGCGACCGGTTTACTGTGTGCCGTTGTCGTCCGCTGGGCGAGCATGAATACACCAAATATCCAGAGCATGGCGAGCGTTCCTCTCCCGACCCGATTTATCGAGACCTCTGGATCCGTCCCCCGGAGTTCTGGAACGAACAGGACCGCGAGTCCCGTTAGCAGGAGCGTCGGGAGCACGACACCGCCAGCCATCAAGATCAGTCGACCAGTGTCGTCCCGAATCGCCCGGACAGAACGCTGATAGTCGAACCAGCCCATCCGAATGGCATGCCCGAACCAGCCAGATTCAGCCATCGGTGTTCTCCTTGACGTCCCGCTGGCTATCGGTATCGGCGACGCTGGCCTCACCGTCCGCCGTTCCCACGGTACTGCGCTCGTCGGTCGTGAGTTCGAGAAACGCATCCTCCAGCGAGCGCGTCTCACCGGTCTCTGCGCGGCGTTCGAGAGCAGTGGGCGAACCTTCAGCGACCACCCCTCCGTCGTAGAGAATTCCGACCGTGTCGGCGACCGCTTCGACAACAGGGAGGATATGCGTCGAGAGAAAGACGGTCGTTCCCGCGTTGGCGAGTTCCGTAATCATTCTCCGGAGCGTCCGTGCAGCGCGTGGATCTAGCCCGGATGTGGGTTCGTCAAGGAAAACCACATCGGGTTCGTGGAGGACGGCCTGTATGTAGGCGGTTTTCTGCCGCATTCCCTTCGAATAATCCGCGATCCGCGTGTCAGCATCCGCCGTGAGATCTAGTTCGTCGAGGAGTACATCGATTCGATCGCGTGTCGCTTCCGTGGGGAGATCACGGAGGCCGGCGGCGTACTCGAGCTGTTCGTAGGCCGTCGCCTGGTCGTACAGTGGTGGTTCCTCGGGCAAGTATCCGATGTGCGTGCGGAGGCCGTCTCGGTCCGTGATTGAGACGCCAGCAACGGAACCGGTTCCCCTGGTTGGACGTATCAGTCCAGTTAACAGTCGCATCGTCGTGGTTTTCCCTGCGCCGTTTGGCCCGAGAAATCCGTAGACCGATCCACTTGTGATAGAAAGATCTAGACCACTAATGGCGGTCGTATCGCCATACCGCTTTGTTAATCCTTTCGTGAAGACGGCAGGCTGATCGCTCATAGGATGGTGTTTTACACGTATCGTATAACCTTTATCGTAATGCCTCGAGGATGGTGATAAACAGACACTCATCTAACTTAACGTCTTCATCATCGACGGACCTCGAAGGAATAGTCTCGGACGGCATTGCTTCCGTCGCGTCCCACAGTGGAAACGGTATCTGTGGCAGTCATCGGTCGCGCAGTCTATCTCGAGCTGTCGCAAACCGAACGGGGTCCGTGTGGTCAGCCGCAGCCATCTCGTTCGCCGACTCGAAATGGCCCCGTGTTCATCAGAAAAGACACCAGCGCACGAGAGAGGTGCATAGAGACCACGTAATGGAAAGGAACTATGACGTATCTCCGTAATATCGTTCACACAATTCGGGAATAGAAAGCATGGTAGTATCACTCTTCATGGAATGGCGTCACGTTTGCTTCGCCAATTGGCCAATCGATCCGGGGCTCGTCGAGCCACACCTCCCGGAACGACTGACGCTCGATACCCGGGATGGGCAGGCGTGGCTGTCGGTGGTACCGTTTACGAATGTCGACGTTCGACCACGGGTCTTCCCCTCCGGAACGGGAGTTCCACTCCCCGAACTCAACCTTCGAACCTACGTTACGTACGATGGGAAACCAGGAGTGTACTTCTTCAGTCTCGATGCTGATGGCATCGTGGGAGTTGTTGGTGCCCGCCTCTTTCACCACCTCCCGTACTACTACGCCAACATCGATCTCACCGAAGAAAACGGACGGGTTCGATTCACGTCTCGTCGCCGTCACCCTGGAGCAAGACCGGTTGCGTTCGAAGCGACGTACGGACCGAGTGGCGGTCGAATCGATGCGAAATCAGGAACGCTCGCTCACTTCCTTACGGAGCGGTACCGCTATTACACCGAAGCCCCGAACGGGGCCATCCGTTACGCTGACATTCAGCACGAACCATGGCCGCTGTACGACGCTGATGTCAAGATCGGGGATAACAGGCTTTTCGAGGCAAACGGGTTCACGACTCCGAATTCCGATCCGGTTCATCTGTACAGTCCCGGCGTCGAGACAATCGCTTCCAAGAGCAAACGGACAACTGCGCCACACTTTCTGTGAAGAGTCTATTTTAGCTGTAATTGAGGGCGGTAAGCCCCCTTCCTCAGCGAGCGCCGACGGCGCGAGCCGGGAGGGGTCTGATCGGGTGGGCAATGACTTTCAGTGGTTACTATACAATAAATACACGATTTGGAATTGATTTCTGAAGAAACTGATTTGACGGAGTTGGACGCTCTTATCTCGGTGGAAGTAGAGATGGATAGTAGTAGATTGAATATGGGTATGTGTTTACCCCGAAGTCTCGACAGCCGGCACAGCGTGAGCCCGTAAGATCATCTCATTGTTGCTGACGACTCGACGAAGTTCTTCGTAGGGATTGCGTCCCTGCTGGCGCCATGTCGCCAGCAGGGACAAGAGCGTCTCGTGAACGAACATACCTCGGTCGTTACGGAGTGTGCCGATGATTTTCCGGAGAACGACTGGTTCACGCAGTGCGTTCTCAGCTGCGTTGTTCGTCTGGGAGACCGCTGGCTCACCGACGAAGGTGAGCCAGTGGTCGATCCCTCCTTCGATCTTCCCGAGTAGTGTTGCCACTGTTTCGTCGGTTACTGACCGCTCAACGAGCGATCTAAGCCCGTTCTGGCATGATCGGTGCATCTGTGCTCTCTCACGAGGACTCGGGTCGGTCTCCAGCCACGACTGGAGACCGACGAACATCTGTTTGAGATACCGGTGAACCGGCTCTGCCTCCTCGTGGTCACTAGCAATGTCCTCGGCTTCCCGGAGAAGATGTGCCCAGCACCGCTGAAGATTACTGGTGAACGCTGGATACGCCGTCCACCCATCGCAGATGACCGTTCCCGCGAAGTCCTCTCCGAGGACTTCCGCGGGGACATCGCTCCCACGACTTTCTCTTACGGCGTACAGTGTGTGCTCTCTCGTCCGAAACGTCCAGATCCACGCTTGCTCACCCTCGCGTTTGATACCAGTTTCGTCGACGTGAACGATCTCTGCTTGCTGAATCTGTCTTCGAATCTGTTCATATTCGTAGCGACCGGCGCGCGCAGCGCGCTCGGTCGCGTGCCACGCGGACGCGCCTGAGAGTTCTAGCCCGTGCAGTTGCTCGAAGCGATCAGCGATTTTCCGGTAGGGAAGGCGGTGATCGTACCGAGAAAGTGCTGCTTGAGAGATGACGTTCACCCCGAACTGCCCCTCATTGGGGCAGTCGGGGTGTGTAGCAACAGTTTCTGTTCCACAAGAGTCGCACTGGTAGCAGTGGCGGTTGTACTGGGTGACTTCAGGAGGCTGCGGATCAGGAACCTCCTCAACGAGTCGGGGGCTGACGCCCACCGACTCGTCGAAGTGTTTGCCACATTCGGGACAACAGTCACGGGTGACTTCGATCTCTTTGTCGGGACCAGCTGTTACACGCCACTCTGGATCATGACCGTCCTTCCGTCCAGGAGTGCCGCCGTCGGTTCGAACATTCTCGTCTTCGTCGTCCTGCGAGGTCGGGGACTCGTCAGTCCCCGACCGTCGCTTACTGGGTGGCGTGTGCGGATTTTCGTACTTGCGAAGACGTGTTTCGAGTTCTTCTATCCGCTCGTCCTTCTGATCGACTTCCTGTTGAAGTTCTTCGACTTGTTGTTCAAGTTGAAGAAGTCGAGAAAGGAGCTCTTCTTTGGTGAAATCGTCTGCGTTCACAGACTCCACCAACGAGTTATGACAGCAGAGGCAACGGGATGGGCTCCGCAGTGGAGCCCATCCCTGAGAGTCGTATCCGATGTCTGCTGCCTGTTCATATCGTGTCCGTTGAACGCTTCCTACGAGACAGTACCGAAATTAGCTCGGGCTAAACACGTACGAATATGGTAGCCGATCAGAATAGCCAAATCGATCAGGGCGTCGTTGACGCTATTACCGCGCTCGGAAATGCCAAACGGCTGGAAATATTACTCGCGTTGGATACGGTGGAACAAGAACATCAGAAACCATGGCATACGATGTCCTTTACGGAACTGTACGACGCGGTTGACGTCGATAGCACGTCTCAATTTTCGTATCACCTCGATCAACTCGTCGGACAGTTCGTCAGTGAAACGCCTGATGGATACCGACTTACATATAGTGGGAACAAAATCGTTCGTACGGTCGTCTCCGATGTGTATGAAAGCACTTCCAAATTCGAAGACAGCGAAGTCTCCGGTACCTGTTTGTTCTGTGAAGAGGCGTCACTTCTAGCAACACTTGACGCCGAGCAATTCCGTATTCGCTGCACCTCGTGTGACGCGATCCTCGTAACCGATTTCTTTCCGAAGAGTCAGACGCGTGGCCGGACAACTGCAGAGATTCTCGAAAGCGTTGGCTACCGCATCTGGAGTATGCACATCCAGCTACGAGGGGACGTTTGTCCGGAGTGTTTTGGCCGCGTTGATACGGCTTTTGATGTGTACGAGCACAATGGGAAAACACATCACCTCTATAGTAGTACGTGTCGAGAATGTAAACATATAATAAGCATTCCAATTGAAGTGACGGCTGCGTTTCACCCAACAGTCCTCTACCAGTTTTGGGAGCACGACATTTCGCTACTGGACGTTCCACTGTGGGAGTTTTTCGAGTATATTACATCTGACGTAATTGTGACGAATATCGTCTCCGATGATTCGGTTACAGCTACGTTCGAAATTACGCTGAACGATGAGACGATTCATCTCAAGATGGACGATACAGGAACAGTTTCAATTAGAAAGTGAGGAGACGATTCGTCGACTTCTTGCCTGTTAATCCCATTGTCACTCCGGAAGCGATACCGGTTCGAACTCTTGGAGTCCGAAGTACGTCAGTACGACAGCGCCCAGTCCGGTCAGGAGAAGTCCGCCCGCAATCAGGTCCCCGAGGATCGGAATCACTCCGATCACCTGTAAGAGCACCATGATACCAACGACTCCGAGACCGGTCGCTAGTCCGACTTGTGGGATGTTCAACTGTTGACCAGCGAGATATCCCAGTGCGATGATTCCGTAACCAATGGTCAAGAAACCGATTAGAAGGCCGAGTATGCTCACAGGGAGGAGGATCAGGGTGAACGCCATGAAGACGAACACGGAGAGGAACGTTACGGAGAGAAGTGCTCCCACGGTGAGGCTAATCAGTGGATGATCGTGCGCGGCTGCCCCGACAGTATCGAGCAGTGGTTCATATTTTCGGGAGAGTAACACCCCCACAAGCGCTAGTATTAGCGTTGTCACCACGACCGGCGTATACGCGGCGATCGGACCGGGTTCAGAGGATTCAAACGCGACAGTGGTCCGCTCCGTGATGGTTGCTTCGGCGGACAGTTCCTCGCTCCCACCGATATGCTGGAGTTCTCCGCCGATCGTTGCATCGTCCTCAACGACGAGTAATCCGGAGAGTTGCGTCACGTCACCCTCGACTGTTCCATGGACCCGAAACTCGCCACCGATAACGTAGACCGGACCGGACACTACTTCGCCGGCCGGCACCGTGACCGTCGCGTCCCCGACGATCAATGCACCTCGGTGCTCGGTCATCTCGTGGTCACCTTCGATAACGAACTCAGTGGTCTCGACGTCTGCCCCACCCGCCGAGATCATGAGCAACACGATTATCAAGAGCGGGATGAGTTCCAGATTCATGGCGTCATCCCTCCACGAGCCAATTCAACCATCCGATGCACGTATAGCACCACCGGCAGTGTAACGACGAACAGCAGTGCCAGCGCGTTCACGTACGTCAGATGGCTCAGCAGTGAGAGTCCCACCCCCTCGGAGTACAGCGCTAGCGAGGTACTCAAGAAGGTCGCTAGCCACCCCGTTATCCCGACACCGAGGGCCGTGTGCGTGCCGATCGTCTCGGGCGTCGAAAGATCCGGCCAGAGTGCAAAGTTGAGTGTCGTGTAGAAGCTGACCGCGAGCACGTAGAACATCGGCAGTACCAGTGGTGGGGTATCACCCGCACCAAACTGAATATGGAAGACATACAGGAGGTGCGTGAACGCGAACAGGCCGAACACCCAGAAGAACAGCCAATTCCGGTCGAAATTCGTGTAGATGACGCCAGCGGCGAGCGCCCCAATGACGTGCAAGACAGCGATAAACAACCGGACGCTTAGGTCGGGGGATTGCCAGGACGTGTAGATATACAACGGCGTTTCGATGATCCGGAGAAAGCCCAGGCTATCGATGAAGAAGACGCCAAACATCAGCACAACCGGTCCCAAGAACGCGAAGCTAACCGTTCGAACCGGTATTGGCCGACAGAATCGGCCAGTTCCGAACGCGTCGCGTTCGTGTTGACTGGCGAGACTATCAACGAATCGGAACCGCTTGACTGAGAGAACGGCGAGAACGAGGACAGCTGGACCCATCATCGCGCTCATGACGAGACTGAACTCGTCGATCTGCCACTCGATTGGATACAGGGCCGCGACGAAAAACGACAACCCTGCCACGATAGCAGCGACGTATCCCCGATCCCTCACAGGAACGAAATCGAGCATGAAACTAAACGACACCGGAATTCCGACGCCGAGCGCCATCGAACAGACGATCACCCAAAGCACGAACTGTTCGATCGTACTCACGTATGGGGCAGCGATCGTCAGAAGCAACTGGACGAAAACGACCAGAAAGAGCAACCGGAACTTCACGTACAGGTCCGTGCTCCATCCACGGCGATCCATCAGGACGCCGCTGGAGACGGCTGCAACGAGGGTGAAAAGCGCAAGTATGGCCATCACTATCGACACGTCCCCGGGGGCATACCGATCTCCTGTGTTCCGAGGTCGGTCAGTCCCAGTTGGACGAACGTGAGGTTGTAATAGTACCCGGCCGTGAGCGCAGACACGTAGATCAGATATCCAGTGATGGGGATCCACTGGCGCTCTCGGACGAACTCGAGGAGTTTCATGGAGTGCCGTAATCCTCTCTCTGGTATAAATATTGTCTCCAGTCATACATATTGGCAGTACTGTAACTCAAGTATACTTGAGGTGTTCTCTATAGTAGCCACTGAACGTCACTGGACACCTGATCGAATGACTGCATTGCGATCAGCGTGTAAATCGTTTCAGTGGCTACTAAAGGACGATCGCTGGCGTATCGAACTCACAGAAGAGTGGCTACCCGTCCTCAGCGGGATATGAATGGGTTAGTAGGGCGATTCCAACACACTTGGAATCGGAGCGGGGTTGATATAGGACAGGACGAACACATTCACTGTCGCGTTCCCACGGCGCGACACGATCCAATCACCACCCATCCCCACTGATCCAGTTTCCATGCCGCCAGGCGGCCATCCCCCTGTGCCTATCCGGGCGGCATTTTGAGGTTTCTCACAGCGATCAAACGCCGAGCGATAGCTATCCGATCTCGAGTGCGTCGACGGCTCCGGCGGGCTCGCCGTCGTGACCGACGAGGCGATCGGCGGCCAGCTGCAAGACGTGTTCCGCGAGCTCGGGATTAGCTTGCTCGTAGTGGACGCTAAACTCGGTCAGGGCGACGGCGATCAAGGGACCTTCGCGTCTATCGGTGAGGGACATCGCTGTCGTTGGCCGCGGCTTCCCATCTAGAAACTCTCGCGTTACAAAAACGCCGGCCAGAGGCCAGCGTTGAGCCCCCATCCCCTGTAGGTGATCTGTCGCCAGGGGAGGGTCCGAGACCGGTGTGCGTGACGATTGGCTTCACGTCGGAACGTGATTCGATCTCGGAAGACGAGGGACCGTATGTCTCGTGTCGGACGGGTTCTGTCAGGTAACGACTGAACCCATTCCCCCTCGTCATCATCATGTGATGTCCGTTTTCAAATAGCTCTATTGGCTGGATACGTTGGTAACAATGATGTTACCGGCAGCTGATCGTAAGAGTAGCCTCGTTTACTCGTCAGCCGATTCGTCGTTCTCATCCTCGTTCAGGTGCCGTTCTTTCTGGGCGACGTCGGTAGCCGGCCAGTCCTCCCGTTGATACTCTTCAGCATGTTCGGTGTTGACGTGCTCGAGGCGTCCGGTTGTATTGCCGGCCGTAAAGTCGCAGTCGTCGGGCGATGGACACTCGTGGATTCGAACGCTGGAGTGGCCATCTGAGTCAGTTATCTCTGCGCGGTTTGAGAAATGGTGGTAAGGATATCTGTGAATGTACTGCCGGTCAACCTCCCAGCTGCGACAGATGTTCTTGTCTTCGTGCGAGAAAAAGTGCGCGAATGCGGCACGAGATAGTGACCAATCTACGAAAGTCGTGATCGCTCAGTACAGGTGAAAGCATGACCGAAATTACTCTAGACATGTCGATATCCGATGATATTAAAATCACATAAAACACTTTTTGGATATCGTTTATATGAATGAAACCAATAGTATATGGGGAGTAATTTACTTTCTACGAGGAACCTCAGAACTCGTCATGGAGTGTCCTAAGCGTGGGAATATTCATATACGTGTCCATTCCTGCTCTTTTTCTGCGTTTCTCTATTACCATTTTGTATGCTTATCGTGGAGTATTGGACAGATACCCCTCTGCTGAAAACCGCTTTCGAATACGTCCCAGAGATAAGTGTGTATCCTGAAGAAGGGTATATTGACGAGAGGGCACACTATATTTTCTGGGCTAGTGGCGGGGATTTCAATGCCTTTGAGGAGGGCCTTGATGCTGACCCGACGGTCACAAATTCGAAAACTCTGACCGAGCTGGAAACGCGTAAGCTGTACCGGGTCACATCTACTGAACAGGGAGGAGACTCAGGGAGACTCCAGGTTTGGCGTGACCTTAACCTTGTGCTGCTTGACGGAGAAGGAACTCTTGACGGTTGGATACATCGGATGCGGTTTCCTGATCGGGAGGCACTTACACAATATAACAGGATTTTTCAGGAGCAGGGATGGCCTTTCCACCTTCAAACGGTTTATCGTGAGTCTGAAGCACGGAATGATGTTGATGCATTGTTAACGGACAAACAGAAAGAGGCCCTTGTCGCTGCTTATGAGATCGGGCATTTCGATATCCCGCAAACTGCGTCGCAAACTGACGTTGCAGCAGAGGTCGGTATCTCTTCTCAGGCACTCTCCGAACGGCTCCAGCGAGGGATACGAACCTTGATTGAGGCCACAGACATCTCCCCATAGAACTTAAACCCCAGAATATTCCCCCACCGAGGCGATAGGTCTACGAGCGTTCTTTCTCTATACTGATGGCAGTTCAAACGTCTATCTACGAAGCGGTTGGGGCACCACGGCGTCGTAAAGTTTGTCAGTACCTGGAAGGTACTGAGGATACCCCGGTGACGCTCGAGGAGGTAGCGACACACGTCGCCACGAACGAACAGACTGAACGCGATAGCCCCGTATCAGAGAGGGAATCCTACCGGCGGATTCGTATCGAACTCCACCACCAACATCTTCCAAAACTGGCCGATGCTGCTGTCCTACAGTATGAGTCCGACCGGAAGTTAATGAATGCTAGCGCTAAATTACCGGCAGCTATCGAACTCACTGAAAGTGTGCAAGGAGCCGCTGAGAGTGCTACCCCAAACCCATAGACGTCCTATAGTAGCCACTGAAACGATGTACACACTGATCCTAACGCACTCGTGCGATTTGGTGTGCATTGACTTTTAGTGGCTACTATATCCGCATAGATTTTTAGGGGCCGGTACGCGTTGATAGAACAGTTGACGCTCATTAAGCATAAAACGGGATCGTCGTGGTGAACTCATGCTCTCTATGCAGCACCGGGTGATTTGGCAGCGGGGTGATCGTTCCGTTATTTGTGGTGGACTCGACGGAGTGCGTCGGCGGTCGCAGTTCCGGAGATCCGGATGTACTTCTGATCAGTCGCACGGGCACTCCAACCCATCAGTGTCTGTAGCGGTGCAGGGGCTACACCCTTGTACCCCTGATGACTGCTTCTGCTGCATCGACGGCGAGAATTCATTGAGAGTCCGTATCGAAACTTTATAGACTCACCTCCAGACTCTTACTCATGGTAACATTTAGCAAGGATAGGTTGTATTCTCATATGCTCGTTGCGGCGAATAGTCGGGAGGTGAGAACAGTTGTAACGGGCGCAACGGAGGCGAAGAGAATGTCAACAACAGAGATAAAAGGCCAAGTCCGGCGGGCGGAAGACGCCGTAAATGCCAGAGATTACGACGCCTTTGGCGAGATTTTCGCGAACGACTTCGTACTCGAACGAGAGTTATAGTAGCCGCTGAAAGTCACTGCACACCTGATCGCGCAACTGCATTGCGATCAGCGTGTAAATCGTTTCAGTGACTACTATAGAGGAGATACACGGCGTTAACGGATACGTAGAATACCTGGAACAGCTCCTTAAGGCATTCCCAGACCTGACCGTCGCCTTCGAAGAGATGGTTGCCGAAGGTGATACGGTGGTCGTCCGGTATTCAAGTGTTGGCACGCACGAAGGTGTATATAGCGGCGTCGAGCCAGCCGGTAAGCAAGTCACCATCTCGGGGCTGAGACTGATTCGGGTCGAGGATGGAAAGATAACAGACGTCTGGAGTCGCGCGAATAATCTGAGCCCCCTCGGCCAGTTAGGGGTCGTCGACCTCTCGACGGAGTAATCCTTCGTCCACTTTTTGACGTCCCTCATCCGGCAATACTAGGGTAGGCAGAAACGTGCTGCATACACCATCTGTATCTTGTAGCCGGTTCTTGACAGGAACCGGGTAGATCTCGACCTGCACTGGTATGTGAGTCCCCTGTAGTGAACGATAACTACGTGTGCATGCTTCTCAGGCGAAAGGCTGTCCTAAACCAGTGAGATCACGATAACGACACTGCCGCCAATACCAGCAAGAATACCGACCCCACGTGCCAGCTGCTCACCCCACGTAACCGTCCGTTCGAGCGAGAGCACAACTGCGATGAGTGCCATCCAGACGATATTCATCGAACCCACGATCACCATAAATGCGAACAGCGCCCAACAACACCCGACACAGAAGACGCTGAACTGCCAGCTCATCCGGACGGCACCGCGCACTCCCGTCCGATAATGGCTCAAAAGGACCCCGAGCGGTGACCGGCAATACCGCAGACACCGATATTTGTATGGTGAGAGCTGGTACCCCGATAAGAGTAGCAACGACCCACCCATCAGAAGCCCACTGTGGGCGTTCGTGAGACCGACAATCGGCACCAGCGCATTGACAGCAAGCGGGACAAGTCCTGTCAACGTCCAAACGAGTGCGTACGTCCCGATAAACGCCCCAACTCGCGTTGCTTTACCCGTGGCTGTCGTTCCCTCGAGCGTCTCGGCGTAGAGCCGGACGAGCGGGACCGACGACGGGTACATCATGGCGACCATCATTACCCCCACATGAGCAGGTACAAGCTGATACCAGTCACCCCATTCGAGAGCGCCATCGCCTCCGGTGCTCCCGGGTCGGACATGTGCATTTGCACACCCCTCTGTCCGCCAGGCATCGGGAGCCAGCGACCAATGACTGCTGCCCACGCGAGCAGCGCGATTACGTAGGTGATGAGCGCGATAATCGGGATTCGCCGGTGAGTGATCCGATTCCGAAATGAGTCATGTGTCCCCATGATCGAGTGACTATCTCGCTGTCCTACCGCCCTCAGGAGTTCGCCAATTCGAAGTCGCCGAGATAGGCGTTGTTTCCGGAGACGTCCCACGTGAACTGGTCATCGTAGGAGACCGTGGCCGTGGTTGACTTCCCGGTCTGTACCTCCGTACTCTTCGTCAGTGGGTGGGGTGAGATCGTACCGACTTCCTCGTTGAACCCGACCGCACCGCTCGCATCCATTTCGATGGCATCCCCGATCTCAACGGAGAAGTCCGCCCCGTCCCGCGAGAAGCTGATCGGAACGGTTGTGACGTCGGCGGATCGGACGTGTGTGTCAGCGACGGGCGCCCAGATGCCACCGGCGCGGCCGGAGTAGATGTCCTCGAGGGCCTCGCGCTGATCGTCGTTGGCTGTCTCGTCGATGAGTAACACGATGTCCCACTCCGTCTCGGGGCGAACATGACCCCCTCATCGGTCGAAATGAGCATGCCGACATCTACCCCACTTAGGTCGACATCGCCGTAGCTTCCCTCCTCGATATGCCACGCCAGTGAGACGGTACAGACGTCATCGTCCGGTGATTCCATCCATACACACTGGCATGCAACATCACAGTTACAGGCTTCAACGTAGTCTCCCTTGATGGTCCATTCTTGTACCATTGATGAACACCGTGAGATACGCCAGCAAGTAACACGATAAAGCTATCTAGTGAAAATATACCACCTGGTGAAATCGTTGGGTTGACTTCCCCATTCACCTGTTAACGCATTTCATTAGTAAACATCCGTGCACGTTATCTCGTCCTGTATTGAGCGATTCTACCCACCCGATAATGGAAGAGGTCGTGGTGCATTCGCGACCTGTATCCAGTAGACGACTTTTAGGAGATTTCAGAGAAGTCAATAGCCAATCTGGCAACTGGTTCGCCTATACTGATCGATTGGTTGCTCAAGGCCTGATATCGGAGAGTATCGGGGTAGAACTATAGTAGCCACTGAACGTCACTGCACACCCGATCGTACGACTGGAGCGCGGTTCGGAGCGAGCGCGGTTTGGAGCGAGCGCGGTTCGGAGCGAACGGAGTGAGCGAGAACCGCGGGAATGCGAACGGCGAGCGAAGCGAGCCGTGAGCGAACGGAGTGAGCGAGAACCACGGACTGTGCGATCGGTGTATAAATCGTTTCAGTTGTTACTATAATTCAGTCGTGAGACGCTCGATCTCTGTTTGGAGTGTATCGATACGCTTGTTCTTTTGTTCGAACGTTGTCTCGAGAAAGATGAATATACCAGACGAAACGAAGCGTCTCATCTCTTATAAGTGAGAGGGTTGACGGAATTGGTAGTACGAGAAAAAGTGAGCTGCCCGCCTGTCCCCGATACGTCGTCGACGATGGCGCGGAGGTGGTCGTTGCGGTCGTCTGTGTAGAACGTAACAAAGGCGAGGTCGTCACAGACCGTTAGGTCCGTGACTGCCGACGTGCCCGCAGTTCGGATCAACTCGATGAAGCGGAAACGCCAAGAAACTCGAACGGTTCAGTCTCGACGAGTTCAGTAGCGACATCGCCAGCGAAGACATTCCCCTGATTCTCACCGAGTGGTAGCGATCGAACTCCGGCATCGGGGGCGAAGTCGATTCCATCGAAATCCAACCAGAAGACGTTCGGTGAGAGCGCCGACTCGAAGTAGTAGCGTCGATCTCGGTGATCGGCGACCGTGCGCCAACGCGTCGAGGAGATATGTGGTTCGTCCGGTGTACTGATGCCGTAGGGCACGGAAACGTTGCGGATCGCGCCGAAGACGCTCGCCGTTGCGGTTCGACGGTTCTGGGTTTGCGGGATCGCGTCCACATAAAAACTTGCGCGGGCGAATCGGTCAGCCGGGCGATTCGTTCCCGGTAACATGACGGTGCCGCCGATTGCCGACCAGTACTCGTCGAGTGCGAGTTGCTGGTCGAACGGCGGGGAGTTCGTCATTACCTGATATTCCTGATCGTGGTGGATTGTTAATTCACCGTCGACATACTCGAGGATGGCGCTGTCACCCGTGGCGTCCGAGATGGACAGGTGTAGGGTGGCGAACCGGCCTTCGTCCGGGATTTCGTCGGAAACGACGACGAAGTCCTCTTTCCGGTGGTTCTCGACCGCCTCGGCCACCGTCGCGAAGTTGTCGAGGAGGTACTGTGCCCACAGCGAGACCGCCAGTCCGGGTGTGTTACCATCCCACTCGGGATAATCAGATTCGGTGAGCCACAGGACGTTTGTGGCCAGACCCGCCTCGTTCATCCCGTCGGTCGTCGCGATGTCGTACGCCGACGCGATAACACTGCCGTACTCAGCAGTCCATTCCATCGAGGCCGGGCCGACGTTGCCCGTTCGCTCCATTCCGCGTGGGAATACCCAGATGTTGGTACCAATCTCGCTGTGCCAGTCCATCGACCGAGCGGTGAGCACGATGTTCTCTGGTCCGAGATATACTAATCGGGTACACATTTACACTCTCCCTCCCGTTTCTCGGCTGTTGTGCCACATGATCTCATCGCACGTTAAGCAAGAAAATAAGTTCAGTCTAGGACCAACTGATATGTTCTGGCTGCGTAGGGACTGTCCCTCGAATTCGGAAGGTGCTACGGGAGTACGCCGATTCCGGTGCGACTAGGGGGTCGACTAACGACTAGCCAGCACATCGCCCCAGCAGTCTTATGGCCGCTCGTCCGCTCCACCCGTATTCAGGACCGATCGGAACTGGTTCGCACTAGCGCCTCGGCCGTAGCGGCGTACCGGCCAGCCTGGACTTCGCCGAACGAGACGACCAGCATCGTCACCCAGGCTCCGGAATCGACGACGGCGTACGACAGTTCCGACCCGTCCACTCGGCCGTGATAGATGGGAACGCCGTCGAACGTTCCCACAGGGTACCCGAGGACGGCCGCGATTTCATCGGGATCGACGTCCGATGCGTGGTCCCGTATCTCGGTGAGTGATTGCAGACTCGTCGGATCGACTGTACACAGACTGCCGTCGATATCGATCGAGAGCACTGCTCCCTCCAGCGATTCGAAGTACGATATATCGTCGTCTCGTCGTTCGATATCCATGTGTTTCGGGTCTTGGACGGTCGTCAAACGATCAGCTACGGACGGTGCCCAGCAGCATCGCTCTCACTGGTCTTCCTGTTCCGGCTGGTTGTGTCCGGGTCCGCCGTCAGTAGTCGAGTCCGGTTCGATGTTGGGGCCATCCGGTTCGTCGATCCCCTCCGCGACGAAGACGGTGCTTGCGATGTCGCCGTTCCCCGTCGCCTGTAGTCCCTGATCGAGGCGTGCCACGTAGTCCGCGCGGGCCCGGACATTCGCCGTCGATAGCGTGTCGCCCGCTTGCGAGAACGTTCGTTCGTGTGCGAGGTCGGCACGGAGCAGGTCCGCGTCGATCGCGGCCTGGATCGAATCGTTCACGGCGTCGATGTACACTTCGATCTCCGTCCAGGGCCCCTGGCTCTTTACAGACTCCACGACCAAGTCGGCATACACACCCTCCAGAAACGCCGCTGGATCGTTCACGTGAGGCCCCCTCGTGAACTCGTGAAGTTCGGCATCGAGCCGTCGCCGCCACTCGTCGGCACCGTCGTGGACTGCTTCGAGGAGGGCTTGAACGTACACGGCGGCGACGAACTCGGCCGGACGCTCCGGCAGTTCTTTCGTCGCGGTCGCTTCGATCCTGGCGCTCACGATCTCGAGCCATTCGTCGAGCTCCGAAATATCGGTCTGCGTTCGGCCGACAATCGCGAGTGCCTCGGCGTAGATCCGTTCGAAGATTCCGACTCGCTCGATATCGATCCAGTCGAACGAGAACTCCCCGTCGAATACCGCAAGGACCTGGGTCACTCCGAACCGGACCTCCTCCGGCCGGGCGTCGGCAGCGAGTGCGAGTGCCCTGCCGAAGACGGAAGCCACGTAGACTACCGGATGGGGCGGATTATCCGGCGCGTTCGCGGCCGTTTTGATCTGGGACAACACCGACTCGACCAGCCGTTCGTGCGTCCGTTCGCTGACGTCAGTTCGGGTCAGCACTGCCGCCAGGATCTCGGCGTCCGTCGCCGCGAAGGCGTCGAACCAGTCCGTCTTGTCGGGCCCGTCGATGGACTCTCGACTGGTCCGAAACGAGTGGATGAGCACTTCGATCCACTCCTGGGTGCGATCTGATTCCCCGTTGGCCGCCCAGTTCCTGGCAGCCCCGCCGAATACGTCGGCCAGGAACGTAGTCGGATCGTCGACCGAGTCGCTCGTGGTCGCTCTCGCCTCGATCCGATCCGTGAGGCCGGTATACCAGGTGTGCTCCCCGCGTGGTGTGACGCCGCCGTCCGAATCCGCCGATTCTGGTTCGTACCCCCGAACGTGCGTCGACAGCGCACCGCGATACACGTCCGTCAGATACTGCGTCGTTTCCTCGGGAGGTCCGTCGGCTGCGATCCCTCGCATCACCGACGCGTCGTATCGTTCCATCCAGTCCTCGAAACCGAGGGAGGACTCGAACGGAATCGTTTTACTACCGTACGGGTACTGACTGACCTGATCCGGATCGTCGTTCTCGACCTCGCCGAAAGCAGCGAGCGCCGCTGCATGGAGGCCTGCCCGGACCGTTCGCTCGTTCTCGAACGGTTCTGCACTGGCGATCGAATCAACGATTCGGTGACACCCTGCAAACAACTGCTCGGCGTGGTCGATATCACCGGATCGGACGACGACCCAAACGGCTTGCCCATACGCGTCGAGGACGAACGTCTCGGGGTCCTCGATGAGTTCCGTCGCTGTCGCCGTTTGGCACACGCTCTGGCCGACGGCGTCGATGAAGGGGGCGAACACCTCGTCAGGACAGCCGTGCTCGAACACCCACATGCCCAGGCCGGCGACGTAGACATCTTTGAGCATCACGCACTGGCTCTCCCGGTCAGTGATGTCCTGGGCTGCCTCCCTGGCGCGGGACGCGATATCGGCCACCCAGGCCGACAGTTTCTCAGCCGAACACTCGACATCCGCAACTGCCCCGAGCATGGACGCGAAACTGTTTCCGAGGATGCCCATGGTGTATCGGTCGTTGGGGCTCATCCCGTACTGGCGGACGCGCGAGACGATGGTGGAGATGCCCCCGTTGGCCGCCGCTGGATCGTCGGCCCGTCTGACGATCCGTCCGACTGCGCCTCCGTAGACGAAGTGGAGCGGGAATTGCCACCCGTCGTCGACCATCTCGTGAAGTGCCGCGTCGACACATCCGATCGCGCCGTGGTTTACGATCGACCCGTCTGGCGGCTGGGCGAGCCTCGCCAGTGCGCCCGTAAAAGCGGTGGCAAACGGCTCCAGGTCGCCGCCGACGGCTTCGCGACCGTGCGGAGCGGCGGTCTCGTTCGTGACCTCCAGCACGCCGCGTGCGACGGCGTGAACCCACTCGTCGGTCGTTGACTTCGCTCTCGCCACGGCCGCAATGGCGGCCCCGTAGACCTCGCCTCGGTACAGGAGCGCTTCGTCGGAGTCGTCAGTCCGGTTCAGGCCCACCTCCGCCACGAGGTCGTCGATGACGGAGAGCCACGGCCCGGCAGCGGTTGGCCCGTGGGTCATGGAGATGGCGTCGACTGCCTCGGCGACGGTGGCCCCGACGTATTCCCCGTCCAGCGAGTGATCCGGAACCCCCGCAATCGCTGCCAGTGTGCTCTGGTCCGTGACCGACTCGACGTCGACTGTCCGACGGGACGGTGACTGCACCTCGTTCCACCCGATCGCATCGAGCAGGTCCCCAGCGACGGCTGCGGGCTCTCGATCGGGCGAGCCGTACATGTCGTCCATGCTGATCTCGACGCGGTCGGTCCAGGCTGTCAGTTCCTCACAGCCGGCCCGCTCACAGACGTCGTCGAGTCGGTCGCGGTAGGCGTCATCGCAAATGAGCAGTGCACCCACACAACTCCCCTCGTCGACCCACTCGGGGAGTGCTCGCAGACCGTCGTCGCCTGGTATCCTCGCAGGCCCGGCACCGTACGTCGCGACGACGACGGCGTTCGGCGTCGCCTCGACCCCTTCGCGAATGTGATCGGGATTGTTGAGAGCGGGGAGTCTGATAGTTGCTCCCCACTCGGCGAGTTCCGTGACCAGGGACGCGGCCACGTGACGCTTCCCGCTCGCTTTGGGACCGGAGAGAACGACCAGTCCCCCATCGAGTGCGTCGAGGAGGTCCGTGTCGTCGGCGAACGATCTCCAGTCCCTCCCGTTCTCGCCCTCACCGTTTGTCTCCTGGAACTGCGCCGGCAGTTCGCGCTCGGCGGCAGCGTCGTACAATGCCTGCGGCCCGTCCCAGTACCAGGAACCGACGAGTCTAAACAACCCGTACTCCTCGGGGTCCGTCGAAATCGCTCCGAACGTTGAACTGGCCGACTGGAGCACGTCGACTGGCTCACTGACCGCCTCACGTGCCACGTCGAGTACCGATTCCCGGTCGCCGTCGTCAGCGAGACGGTCGCCGATCAGTGCCCGTGCGGGATCGGCGGCGAACACCGTGAGGTGATCAACCGTTCCAGGCGGGAGATCCAGTGCGATCTCCAGTGCTTCAGCGGCCGTGGACACTATTCGAAGCCGAGCGAGTGACTCGAGCCAGTCCGCCTCCTCGTCCAGTCCAACGGCGACCAGCGCTACCGCGGCGAGGACCGGTGGTGCGCGTTCGTTGGGGATCCGGCTTGGAAGGCCACCGCTCGGAACGAGTGGTGAGACTGCGTCCGCGAACTCTTCGCTGAACGGGTCGATCGAAACGTCGTAGCCGCCGAACGCTCGCCTGACATCTCCGGGCAGTATCACCGACGCAGCGTCCTGTTTCGAGAGGGAGGCAAACGCTTCCGGCGTGACGGTCGCATCGTACCAGCCGAGATGTGCCTGGAGCTGCGGGGTTTCGAAGTAGTACGGCGGATATCTGGCCCGGTCCAGCACGACCGATAGTTCGTCCTCTCGGAGGTCGCCCACACCGCGCTTGCTGAGACGCTGCCGAACCTCGTTTATTGCCGCCGGAGCAGCAGTCGGCGGCGTTCGTACCACTAACACTGTATCGACCGTCTCGACGAACTGTCCGGCGACCCCCAGATCACGCTGGCAGAGCCAGTCGAAACTCCGCGGTCGGGCGAGGAGTACTGCACCACCCGATCCGGCGAACAGCGATTTCTCGCCGAACTCGTACGTGTAGGTCGCTACGCTCTCATCGTCGAGGTCGAACACCGCGGACACGAAGTCCTCGAGGATGACGAGTTCGTCGTCGACGGCTACTGTCTCGGGCAGTTCTCGGACAGTTCGACCGACCGACCGCAGCCGCTGTGACGTTCCGATACCGGGTGCACCGAGAACGAGCGTCACCTCGTCCGGTTCGACTGCATCCACCAGTTCACCAGGCCTAACTTCCTGTATCGTACAATCCATGAGTTTGCGGCAACCCACCCCGTCGACGAATCTGTGCGAGAGTACGACAACGGAAGTTGGTTGTATTTGTCTAATTCTGACCGTAATATAACAGTTTCTATCGCCAACGATCTGACGTGTGTTCCGCTGCATCTCGACGACCGACACCGAAAACCGAGCTTCCCCATCCAACTTGCTCACGGCTGACGCCGTTCGCACCGTGAGGGGAGCGGGAGACCAAAGGTCTCACGGGCCAAGCGAACGGGCGCTTCGCGCCCGTGAGCAGCTGGGGTTCCTGCTTCCAAGACGTGCTTTGCAGAAATCAAAGTGGACACTGGCGCTTGATCAGGAGCGTATTCCGATACAAGGAGTCATAGAAGCGACGCTGGACCTCGAGCCACTCCAGGAACTCTGCGCTGGCCTGCCGCGTCGTCGACGCCGGCGACGAGCTCGGCAATCCATGCTCCGATAGTGCTGTTCATCTCCTGGGATCTCGTGTCGGTATCCTTCGAGGAAACCGACGAGTCACTGATCGTAGCCATTGTGTTCACCGAATCGAGTTCACGGCGACTGCGTCAGTGCAGACCGCGGTGCACCCCTCAACAGGGGACAAAAAACATCACCAGTAGCCCGCTTGCCGGCGTCTCAGCGGCCGATTGTGCCCTGGCGTGTGATCGGGGCGTCGGGGTTGATGGTAAATGCGACGATGGTCGAGTCCTCGGTTGCAGTGACGGTTACGTCGCCGTCGTCAGTCACGAGTGCGTTCTCGGTGTACCCGACGGACTCCTCGCCGACGTTGACGGTTCCCTCGAAGACGTACAGATAGGTGTGCCAGTCCGACTGGGACGGTAGCGTGACCGTGGCGCCGGCGCCGAGACGGCAGTCGTAGAAGTCGACATCGTTGCGGACGAACAGTGGTGCATCGGTCCCCTCGGGCCCGAACAGGTGGCGCCACTCGTTCGCAACGGGATCAGGAATCGGCTCGTGCTGGATGTTCGGCTCGAGGTCGAGGCTGTGCGGCCGAACGAAGATCTGGAGCATCCGCAGCGGCGGGTCGTCCGCGAGCGTTTCCTCGGCGTGCCAGAAGCCGCTGCCGGCGTTCATCACCATCAGGTGTTCGGGGTCCGTTACGAGTTTGTTACCCTGCCGGTCGTCGTGGCGCATCACGCCGTCGGGCACCCAGGAGATGATCTCCTCGTTGCGGTGCTGGTGCATTCGGATGAGTGTCTCCGGATCCATGAACGACTCGACGACGGTCGCAAGTGGCCCGTATCCGTGGTCGTCGTGTTCGGGGACTGCCCTCCCAGGGAAGTTGAGGTGGATTCTGAACGTGCCCTGGTTCTGCGAGATGTCCGTTCGCGGCGACGTGTGGATACGAGGTTGCGTCTGTGTTGAGGGCGAATCTTCCATCACCAGGTCGTAATCGCTCAGCCGCTATATGGGTTCTGCGCGAGCTCCCTCAATGTGACACTCTGGATGGGCTGGTTGTTCAGTCCGGTAGAGTACATCCGGACGGGAAGTAGACGCTCCGCTCGCTGCCGATCTCTTCAAGATCCTCCGATGGCGGTGGAAATATAATAACAACTGAAACGGTTTATACACCGATCACACAGTCCACGGTTCTTGCTCGCGGTGCTCGCTCGCGGTGCTCGCTCACGGCTCGCTTCGCTCACCGTTCGCATCCCCGCGGTTCTCGCTCACTACGTTCGCTCCGAACCGCGCTGCTGTCGTACGATCGGGTGTGCAGTGACGTTCAGTGGCTACTATAGCACTCGTAACTGCAGTATCCACAGACAGCGCCGGTATCGTATTCAGCGGCGTCGGGGCCGCGACGGACTCGTCGTGGAACGGGTGGACTCGACTCTGGTCTTCCTGATGTGGATCGGTCGACTGGAGATAGTCCCCGTGCTGGCGGTGTTCATCTCCGCGATTGACAGTCGGTGACGGACGAGCCGAGGTGAACCTAAACGACGAGTTTTCAGCGCTGGAGAGGTATTTTAAACTCTTCTGCTGCTCCAGTGGCGCAGAGCGTACCTTCTTAACTGACGAGGATATGAGTGCTCGTATGACGAGGACTGATCAACCGGACGAGCGGGACCTCCTCGACCACATTCTCCTGCCCGTCGCCCACGAGGCGGACGCGCTGGCGACGGCACGGGTGCTTGAACCCTACGACCCGGAGCAGGTTACCGCGCTGCACGTCGTCGAGAAAGGCGGAGGCGTCCCCGACAAGACGCCGGTCGAGCAGTCAGAGGAGCTCGCGGCCGAGTCGTACGCCGCGGTTCGAACTGTGTTCCCAGACGCCGACGACCACACCGCGTACGACCGAGACATCGTCGGCGCGATCTTCGACGCCGTCGACGAGGTCGGCGCGAGCGCGATCGCCTACCGCTCTCGAGACGGCAACCGCCTGATGCAGTTCCTCTCCGGTGACCTCTCGATCAAGCTCGTGACGAGATCGCACGTGCCCGTGATCGCGCTTCCGCGCGAGGGAGCGACCGAATGAGCGACGAAGAGCTCGCGAAGGACCTCGGCCCGCTGGCGGCGCTTACCATCGGGATCGGGACAATGATCGGCGCCGGGATCTTCGTTCTCCCCGGCACCGCGGTCTCGCGGGCCGGCCCCCTCGCGGCGTTCACCTTCGTCCTCGGCGGCGTCATCGCCCTGTTCACGGCGTTGTCGGCCTCCGAGCTCGGTACGGCGATGCCCAAGTCCGGTGGCGCGTACTTCTACGTCAACCGGGCGCTCGGACCCATGTTCGGCTCCATCGCGGGGTGGGCGAACTGGCTCGGGCTCGCGTTCGCCTCCGCGTTCTACATGTACGGCTTCGGCGAGTACGTCAACGCGCTCGTCGGGCTCGGATCGGTCGGACTCGGACCGGTGTCGCTGGAGGCCGCGCAGGTGATCGGCCTCGCCGGCGCGCTGCTCTTTATCGCGGTCAACTACTTCGGTGCGAAAGAGACCGGCGGACTCCAGATCGTCATCGTCATGTCGCTTCTGGGGATCCTCGCCGTCTTCACCGTCGTCGGTCTGCTGAACGCCGATATGGAATCGCTACGACCGTTAGCGCCGCCGGGGACGACGAGCGAAGTCCTCCCGGTGACAGGGATCATCTTCGTCTCGTATCTGGGGTTCGTCCAGATCACCTCGGTCGCCGAGGAGATCAAAAACCCCGGGCGGAACCTCCCGCTCGCGGTCCTCGGATCGGTCGTCATCGTCACGGTCGTGTACGCGCTGTTCCTGGTCGTGTTACTCGCGGCAGTGCCGACCGAACTGGTCGCGAACAATGAGACCGCAGTCGTCGACGCCGCTCGCCTGCTGTTTGGCAACTACGAGGTGTTCGGCTACTCGCTCGGCGCCGTCGGCGCCGGCATGCTCCTGCTCGGCGGACTGCTCGCGACTGCCTCGTCGGCGAACGCATCGATCCTCTCGTCATCGCGGATCAACTTCGCGATGGGGCGCGAGAAGATCGTCACCCCGAAGCTCAACGAGATCCACAAGCGGTTCGGGACTCCCTACAAGTCGATCGCACTTACCGGCGCGCTCATCCTCGTCTTCCTCGTTGCCGGCGGCGTCGAGTCGCTGTCGACCATGGGCTCCGTGCTCCACCTCATCGTCTACGGCCTGCTCAACCTCGCGCTCATCGTGATGCGGGAGTCGGGGGTCGAGGGGTACGATCCCGACTTCGAGGTCCCCTTCTACCCCGCCGTCCCGATAATCGGGACGGTGTCGTCGTTCGCGCTGATTGTCTACATTGAGCCGACGATAATTCTGATCTCGTTCGGCCTCGTCGCCTTCGCCGTGCTCTGGTACCTGCTGTATGCCCGCGGAAAGGTGGAGTCGCGCGGCGTGTTGGGCACGTGGATCCTCGACCGTTCCGACGAGCTGCCGAAGGCCGCCGTGTCGGCGGCTACGTCGGTCCAGCCGAGCGGCGACGACTACCGCGTGATGGTGCCGCTCGCGAACCCCGCGACTGAGGAGCACCTGATCACGCTCGCGTCGGCCATCGCCAAGCAGCGCAACGGGACAGTCGTCGCGGTCAACATCGCGAACGTCCCCGACCAGACGTCGCTGGAGGCCGCGCGTGACCGCGGCGCCCACGAGGCGGCACACGACCTGTTAGACCGGGCCCGTGACGACGCCGAGACGTTCGGCGTTGACGTGGAGACGCACGTCGTGTTATCACACCGCGTGTTCGAGGAGGTGTTCGACGCGGCCCGCACCTACGGCGCCGACCTCACCGTGATGGGCTGGGGAGAGGACTCCCATGGGGCGCCGGGGCGCGCGGAGACGGCGGTCGACGAGCTCGCTCACTCGCTGCCGTCCGACTTCCTCGTGTTTCGCGACCGCGGGTTCGACCCCTCGCAGATTCTCGTGCCGACCGCCGGCGGTCCGGCCTCGGACTTGTCCGGCGCAGTCGCGAAGATGCTCCAGACCGAGTTCGACGGTGAGGTCACCCTGTTGCACGTCGCCGACGACGAGGCGGCGGGCCGTCGGTTCCTCACCGAGTGGGCCGCCGAGCACGACCTCGCCGACGCGACGATGCGAATCGAGAGCGGCGACGTCGAGTCGGCCATCGACCGCGCCGCGCGGGACGCCACGATGCTGATCATCGGCGCGACCCAGAAGGGACTGCTCTCGCGGCTGTTCCGCGGATCGGTCGTGTTGCAGGTGCTCGAGGACGTGGAGTGTTCCGTGCTCCTCGCCGAGAAGCGCGACAACCGCAGTATCCGAGCCCGGCTGTTCGGAAGCGGCGCCCGGGCGACTGCGCCGAGCGGGTCGGACGACTCCGACGGTCCCACTGCCGATACCGACGCCACGCCCGAACCGTCGACGCCGCCGGTCGAGGGCGGCGAAACCGACAACTGATCGGCGTCACCGACACCGTCCGCGCCCCCTCTCGTGTCACGGAACGATAGGCTTTCGGTGATAAATTCTGAATGGCAGTCACGTGTATAGTGACAACTGAAACGGTTTGCACACCGATCGTACAGTCCGCGGTTCTCGCTCGCGGTTCTCGCTCACTCCGTTCGCTCACGGCTCGCTTTGCTCGCCGTTCGCATTCCCGCGGTTCTCGCTCACTCCGTTCGCTCCGAACCGCGCTCGCTCCGAACCGCGCTCCAATCGTGCGATCGGGTGTGCAGTGACGTTCAGTGGCGACTATATCTGATCGTCGTGGGTGCGGGCAACATCGGGACACCGCCCGTCGAACTCCCGACCGAGCGGCAACGAGGTCATCGTCATCGAGCGCGACGAGGAACGCGCAGAGCGGGGGTCGAGGCAGTACAACTGTCTTGTTCTCAATGACGATGCGGCCTCCACGGAGACGCTCCGCGATGCCGGAGCTGATCGCACGGACGCCCTCATCTCTCCGCAGAACGCGTCCGAATTCTTCAGCGAGTCTCTCGAGTTCCGAAATCGACTCGTCTTCGCTTCCGTCCCATGCATGGTGGACCTCCAACCCAACTCGCCGAAGGGTCCGATTCCAATTTCCGAAAACTCGATTATACGGACTTGCAGTATAGGGGCCACCCGAGTCCCTCCTGTACGGCAGTAATCCCGTAGCGTCTTCATGTCCGGAATCGTCGCGATACCCGCGTCGATCAGTCGTGTATTCGGCGCTTCAAGCCGCTTCTCCGGTGAGAATTCTGCTGATGATTCGGATTCCTTTGACGAGTTACCCATTCTGGACGCCGCCACCCTTTGGCGGCGCAAAAGACCTCACAGAGAGGTGAGACGCTGGGGACGGCACGTTCCGGTTCAGAAGACGCCAGCGATGAATCCGAATCCCATGACGACGAGGACGGTCGCTGAGAACAGCGGAAGGTACGGTGTGTACTTCTCAACGGTTTTCTCGTACTCCTGATAACCAGCGATGAGCAGCATCGTCAACCCGACGATACCGATGATGACCGTCAGCGCGTACGCGGTCATCAGTTCTAAGCAGTACGTCGAACTGGCACAGAGAGCGATGATTTCGAATTCCTCCTCGTGGGCGAATCCGAGGACGAATGCAAACCAAGCGATTCCGAACAGTCCGCGGTCGGCGTCAGTAGCTGGCTCTGTTCCGTGCTCGTGAGAATGTCCACCGATACCTCTAAGCCGAATTCTCACGTGTTTAAGGACCCCATTTGGGGAGTGTTCCCGCGTCGGTGACGTGGCGTGATCGTGATGAGCAGAATGGTCCCCCGTATGTTCATTCTGCTCGTGATCATGGGAGTGGCTGTGTGTATACTCTCGAATTCCGAGGCCAATGAGTAATACCCCTGCAACGATACTCACCGGGCCTCCGATGGTGCTGCCGCCGAGAATCGAGATGGGCTCGTTTACTTGAGTCAGCTGGAAGTACGATTTCGTGTAGAAGAACACGCCGACCATCGCGAGACTGCTGATGAGGTGTCCGATGCCGATGAGGAAGCTGGCGGCGAACCCGTAGAGCCACTTGTTGGATTGGTCGAGCGCATAACTCGCGGCGACCGGCCATCCGTGCCCGGGTTCAACGCCGTGCACGAATCCGAGCGCTATCGCGCCGGCGAGTAGTGGAACTGCCTCACCGTGGAACATTCGCTTATACCTCTATCGCTGCATCGTATAGCGGTTGTTACGACTGAAATGGGACTTCCGTAATAATCGAAGGCTCAAGACAGTCGGAGACCAACTGGGAACTATGCGAACGAGCTTGAACGTGTCTGAGGATATTCTCGACGAGTTCGACGAGACGTGGCAGGCCGAGGGATTGGACTCTCGCTCACGGGCGATTCGGGAAGCGATGCAGGAATACATCGAAGGGCATTCACAACTCGAAGAGGTCTCGGGTGAGGTCGTCGCCGTTCTGGCCTTTGATTACCAGCACCACGAGGTGATTCATGACCTCCACTCAGCCCAACACCAGTTCCAGGACGTCATCGAAACGATGAGCCACACTCACCAGGGCGACTGGTGTTTGGAGACGGTCTTCTGTCACGGCGATGCGGCGCGGGTCAGGGAACTCGTGTATCGGCTCCGTGATTTCGATGGAGTCGGTCGCGTGAAGACGATGCTCCTCCGAGATACTGCGCCGGACGGCTCTGCTTGAGGAGTCACTCGATACAGCCACTCATCTTGGACGTATCGCGTCGGAACGCCTGGCAGGCCTGCTTGAACGCCTCGTTGAACGTCGAGAACGGGTGTACGGTGTCGATGATATCGTCCACGGTCAGGCCGAACTTCACCGCCAACGTTGCTTCCCTGATTATACCGGCAGCACGGGTCCGGCCATGTGGATGCCAGCGATCTCGTTGTCGCCGGAATCGAGGGAGATTACCGAGCTAACCACCGAAACTCGATCCCACTCATCTGTGTTGGTTACTCGGGACGCTCGTCTCTGGGCTACTCGAGAGCAGGCCCGTAGCGGGCTGTACCACACTTGGCACTCCCAGATTGGTTTCCCTGTCCACGTCTCATCAGGGATCGATTCATGGGTCATGAACTGATGGTCGGTCGCCTTCCCGCAGTTCTAACAGTCGAGGTACTCTGTCGTCGGCCCCGACGGAGGCTGCCTATTCGACTCACCCGCGCCAGCCGTCTCGGTGAGTGCCATCGCTGGAACCAACTCCCCCTCGTCGTCGGCGTCCTCGAGGGCTACTTTGGGGCGCGATTCGTCGCGGATGCCGTTCCCACTCTGGTCGTAGAGCCGCGTCGGGGCCGGCTGGTGGTGCTCCGACGCCGTTTGTCCTCTCCCACCTGTTGGTCCGCGGGCGGCTGCGAGAAGCTTCTCACCCGCTGTTGAGGCGCTGGGCGTAACGTACCTCGCCAATGGTCGTCGGATTGCCGCTCGCGTTCTCCGTCAGTCCGCTCAACGAGGAGGCGAAACTGCTCGTTTTGCTCGTCGGCACCAGTTCCGTCGCCATGCTCGGGTCCGTGGCGCTCGCGTTACTGGCCGGTGTGAACAACGGTATCGGTAGCGGAGGCTACGGGCCCGTCGTCACGCTGGGGCGGCTCCTCTCGCGGTGATTATCCTCCCTCACGCGGTCCGGGTCCCTCCGAACGCGATCTGGCGCTATCATTCCAATCTACGCGTTCGGGATCGGTCTCCTGGGCCTCCTGCTCGGTCTGGAGACCTGACCGCCGTCGGCTCGAGCGCACCGGAGCGGACCTCCGTTATTGATCCGTTTCGGTCGGCACAACCGGGTCGGATCCCGGATCGAGTTTCGAGGAGTCACCCGAGATCAGGCTTATTATCGGGATTCTTAGGCGGTGAACACGGGGATATCAAGCGAGCCGACCACCCGGTTCGTGATCGACCCGATGAGCGGCTTGTCGGGATCCGAACGCCCGCGTTTGCCCATCACGACGAGATCGATGTCGTGTTCGTCGACGTACTCGAGGATGGCCTCGACGGGCGTATTCGCCTTGACCGCCGTGACGCAGTTGACCTCGGCGTCAGCGGCGAGGTCCTCGATCTCCGAGATAAACGTTTCACCCTTCTTCTCGAGGCGGCGTCGCGTCTGTGCGATGTCGCTCGGGACCGCGACGTAGTCGGCGTCGCCCATGTCCATCGCGTACAGGACGTGCAGCGTCGCGTCGTTTCGCCGCGCGAACTTGATCGCCTGTTCGGCCCCGTTGCGAGCGGCTTTGCTGCCGTCGGTTGGAACAAGGATATCGTCGAAGTCACGTGGTTCGTCCATAGGTAACGGACCACGTGGAAGTGGGTAATTCTTGCCCCCCGCTTCCGACACTGCGAGCGGCCACTACGCGTCGGAGCAGCAAAATCGAATCGGCAGTGATATGATACTCTTCGACAGCCAGGCGAAAACGGTACCGAGGGCCCGCCGCGGTCTGCTGCCGGCATCGTTCGGTTCCCTCTCGCGGTGTGCACACGGCAGAGTGGTTTTTTGAGCGCCGTGGTGAGCGCCATAACACATCAGTTAACGAATTGCAAGAGTACGACCTGGAGAAGATGAGTGACACCGAAATCCGGAGCTTCCTGTCGACCCAGAAAACTGGCGTTCTGGGCCTCACCGAGGAGGACGCCCCGTACCTCCTTCCGCTGACGTTCGGCTACGACGGCGAGACGTGACTCTACTTTACGTTCCTCCTCGGCTCTAGACGCTGTTCAGAGTAGAGTGTGAAGGAGTGAGGCGGTGGAATTCGTTGTGCTATGCCAGAATTCGACCGCCTCGACGGATCTAGCATCGGGATCGAGCTATATTTTGTGGATCGCGAGCAGACACCGCGCGAGCTCATGGAACTCAGTATCCAGCTGTACGAATCATCACTTTTGGATACTATCTCTATCTGAGAGTGCTTCGGTGTCGAACGGGCGCACTCGACTGTTCACAAGTGGGTCCAAAAGGCCGACGTACAGCCGACAGACGGTGCCCAGTCGGATCACAACGCGCTCGACGAGACCGTGATCCATCTCGACGATCAGCGCTACTGGCTGTACGCTGCTGTCGATCCCAAAACGAACTAATGTCTCCAATTCAGGCTTTTTCCAACGCGAAACGAGGGTATTACCTGGATCTTTCTCTCTGAATTCCCCGAGAAACACGACGTCGACGACGCCGTGTTTCTCGTCGATTTCGGACCCTGACTGAAAGCTGCACGCAACCAACATGGCCTCCGATTTCGTCACGAGACACACGGAAATCGAAACGCCGCCAAACATCTCTTTCAATGGGTAAAACGGTGGACCTACCAGTTCGAAATTGCTTCAGAAACGCCGAGCCGAATACCGCCGAAACGTGGCTCCAGCGCTACGCCTACGTATGGAATCAACGAAACTGAACACGGCCCCCTCACGGTGCCGAAAGACTCAGTATCGGTACCAAATGAGGGTAGTGAAGCAGGGCCCAAAGCTTCGGGTGTATTAACCAACGATTTGGACTCATCCCTCGGACCCGTTGGGTAACTCAGTCACCCTCCTGCAGCGGAGAACACAAACCCGGAAGAGACAGGAATCTACCTCCGACGAGCGGCTGCGCTGCGTACAGTAACTTAGTCCCCGCCGTTGCGGTGCTCAGAATTAAGCCGAGCAGACGCGTCTGCAGAGGCGCGTAATTCAGTGAGTAAGCTGCTGAGCGTCAGTGGCTCGGGAAGTAATTCGTCGATTCTCTCAGCGTCTGTTCGGCCTCGAGGACTATCTCGTGCAGTTCATCGACGGGAATCTGCCCGTCTTCCACGGCACCACGTTCTGGGTGATATCCCTGATCGCCGTACTCAGAGTCGGGAACCAGGTCAACATCGAGAGCTCGGTCGAACTCAGGGATGTCCTGTGGATCAGGGTCATCTGGCGTCATTGGTCGAGCACCTCGATGTCGGGATTCACACCGGCTGGACCTGCGACCGCTTTCGCACGCTCGAGTTCTTGAACGAGTTCGATGTCGAACCGCAACGGACCGTCTGTGTACGATCGCGCTTACGTGTTCGATTGCTGCAGACCGGCCGATCGACGAACGGCTATCTGACGACAATAACGGTGGTCGGCGAGCGTCGGACGACCATCTCCGCGACGCTCCCGAGGAGGATCCGCGATACTCCTTCCCGTCCGTGGCTGCCGATGGTGATAGTGTCGAACTCTCCCTCTTCAACTCGGTCGACGATCGTTTGAGCCGGTTTTCCGGTATCGATCTCGGTTTCGAGTTCGCGATCGTATTCCGTCGCGATTGTCATCGCATTCTCGAGGATCTCCTCGCCGTGTTCGCGGCCTTGTTCGGCGCCGAGTTCCCCGGCGTCTCCGAATGCAGCCCAGTACCCCGCAGGAATCGGCACGATATACAGGGCCGTGACTGCTGCATCGGGAAACGTTTCGAAGGCGTACTCGAGTGCCTTTTCGGCAGGGCCGGAGTCGTCGTATGGAACGAGGATTCGCCCGCTCATACTGAGATGGACTGCAGGAGCGACTATAATGGTATATGTATGTGATCGGGTACGACTTCGAAACACGTTCCCATCGAGAGGCACAGTCACGACAACGGAACGTGTGGTCTTCTCTGTCGCGTCCCCCACCAGATCGGAATCGCGCTACTCGCGTTCGGCGTGTTGCTGGCGCTCTTCGACACCGTTCTGGATCGGTAGTACGAGCGGTACTGAGTTTCGACACACCGCCGTCGATCGCTGGTCGAACCCGGTCTCGCGCGAACGGTCAACGCCGTTCCGCCGACGTAGCCCGAGCCCAGCGCTATCCCGTCGAACACAGACTACGAGACGATCGGGAGTCTATAGTAGCCACTGAAAGTCATTGCACGCCTGCTCGAACGACAGCTGTCCGATCAGTGTGTGAATCGTTTCAGTGGCCATTATATTATATCCATGGCGGCGAATGCGTCCGTATGGACGTTGGTCTCACGGTCGGCGATTCGCTCGAGCGGACGGAACGAACGATCGAGGGATTCGACCTCGCGGAGCTGTCGGTCGGCGACGGAACCGATCCCGACGAGATCGACGTGGGCCAACTCGAAACGATACTCGCTGCTGCGGATGCCGACCTGTGTGTTCACTTGCCGTTCAAGCAGGTCGTCGCGACGCCGGTCCCGGAAATCAACGACGCGATCGTCGACTACCTGTCGCGGTTGCTCGAGTGGGCCGGGACTGCAGATGCGGAGAAAGCCGTTCTTCATGGAACGGCTCGGAACCCGCACGATACGGACCTTCGACCCGTCTTTGCCGACCAGCTCGAGGCGATCGGAACGGCCGCCGCCGACGCCGACGTGGAACTCGTCGTCGAGAACGTCGGGCATCAAAAACGCGGATTGCCGCTTACCGTTCTGGGTGATCTCGCACGCGAAACCGAGACGGCCGTCTGTTTCGATGTCGGTCACGCGTACATGGAAGACGGCGACGACGGCGTCGATCGATTCTGTTCGCGGTACGGTGACCTCGTCTCGCATCTCCACGTCCACGACGCCCGAAGCCGGGGCGATACCCATCTCCCGATCGGTGCCGGCGAAATCGACTACGGCGTCGTTACGGATCACCTCGCGGGATTCGAGGGAACCGTCGCGGTCGAAGTCTTCACCGACGACGTCACGCTGTTGCGCGACACCGCACGGCGAGCGAGGACGGTACTCGAGTCCGATTCGTAATTCTGCTCGCTGGCTCGATGGCCTTCGAGAAACCGTTCCCGGTATGTTCCCGTGATCGCGACGGTTCGGCCGGGGCCGCTTGTGGCGAGTCGGGAACGGTTCACGACGAACTCCTCGAGGAGACTCCGGACGACGTTCGCGACGTGCCGGCAGCAGACGCGACAGAACACTATAGTAACAACTGAAACGATTCACACACTGATCGCACAACCGTCGTGTGAGCAGGTGTGTAGTGGCTTTCAGTGGCTACTATAGATGAACGACCGCTGAGGCCGATCCAAGATTGGACGGTACCGTCACTCTGCAGTGAGACAGCGCCTGAACCTATTTGTACGGTCCAGTGGTGGACCCACTACGGCCATGTACGAGACAGTCCTCGTCGCGACCGACGGAAGCGAATCAGCGACCCGCGCAACCGATCACGCACTCGATCTCGCGTCGACGTTTGACGCCGACTTCCACGCGATCTACGTCGTCGACACTCGTCGGTACGGGAAATCGACGCTGGCGGACACGGAGGACGTTATCACAGGCCTGAGAGAGCGCGGTCAGGACATCTTAGACGATATCGCCGCGCAGGCGGACATCGATGTAACGATCGAAATTCACGACGGACGTCCACACGAAGTGATCGGCGAGTACGCCAACCAGATCGATGCGGACCTGCTTCTCCTCGGCAACCGCGGTATGGATTCCGGTGGTGAAATCGGGAGCACCGCAGAACGCGTCGTCAGGTACGTCGATCGCCCCGTGATGACGGCCTGAAACACGTCTCGAGGCGGAACACGCTGAGGAATTCGGAAGGAAATCGATGTCGAGCGACGACTTGGTGTCGATAGCCTGCTCCCGCAGATTTATATCAATCGTGATCTCGCTGACCCGCGAGATGAACTCTTGCCAGTCAAACCGTTGGCCGTGGTCGTCGACGGCCCCCGTGATGTACCACTTGATCTCCATCGGGAGCGATGCGGCGAGATCCTCGGCCGCGCCCTCCGGGATTCGCTGTCCGAGGGTCGTGAGCGTCGCCCGGATTGTCCGAACCGTTCGGCCGGTGTCCGGTAACTCGAGTCAGTGCTGTACCGTTCCAATGAACTCGTCGAAGTTCATGGCACCAGTCTACTCGGCGACCACGGACTTCAAGCTACGTGCTACCTTTCAACAGCGAGAGAGTCCCCGCCATTCGCAGTAGTTCCCGATTCAACGTGCGTATTGATCGGTATCTAACGGCTCGCTACAGCAGGTAAGGATCTATTTTCGCACCGAGAAAGATTACAAGCATATTAATGTAAATATGACTTGAATCCCCGTCAAACAGCGGGTATATTCTCGGCATACCAGACGAAACAGCGTAACAGTTCAGGAATAGCGGACGACGGTCGCGTCGCCGCGAGCAGCCGAGCCGAACGATGCACGATCGACGGCCACACGTTCCGCGTTCGAAATACGCCGTTTCCGTTCCGATCGGCCCCCGGTCCCCCGTAGACGGTATCACTCTCCGGTGTAGGGATAGCGCGCCCCATCGTCGCTGCCCACGACGATGGAGTTCGTGAATCACGACGGCGACTTGTTCACAGTCGCGGGAAAACGAAGAGGGCGGCCCGAATCGCCAGATTGGCCGGCCCGCCACGGAGGCGACCGTCCAGTCGAGAGGGGTGAGGAGCAGTGAAAGCTACGTGAGGGCCGACAACGACGTTCCTGTCTCGCCTCCTCATCACCAACGCAACGGCCGAGGCGCGAATCGATGCCGTCTCGAGACCGACGATTCGTTCGGATGGCAGCGTGCGGACGACGAGATTCGGGGCACTCGAAATCCGCTCCGATGGGCGACGGGAGACTCGGAATCGAACGGGCGAGTTCCAACTGGGCCGTCTGCGTTTCGTCTACGCGGATCCGAACTGGACGATTCCGCACGATGGAAACCAGTGAAAGGTTTAACATGACCGTCGTCGGACTCCGAGTCGGGGTACGCCCCAAGGGAACGCATGAGTTCTGATGAAAATCCTTTCAGGAGTCTCGAACGGCGATTCGAGCAGATGCAACGGCAACTCGAAGACGTGCTGGACGCGTGGGACGGTGATCGGTACGGTCCGACGACGGAGATCGCGACGGCCGGAATGGGAATCGATCTGGCCGACCGAGGCGACGAGTTCGTCCTGACGGCCGACGTTCCGGGATTCGAGACCGACGATATCGACCTCCGACTCGCTGACGACACGCTCCACATCACCGCGGAACGAACGAAGGAATCGACCGAAGAAGAAAACGAGTCATACATCAGGAACGAGCGGACACGGCGATCGATGAGTCGGGCCGTCCAACTCCCGGAGTCGGTCGACGAGGAGGCCGTCGAGGCATCGTACCGGAACGGCGTACTCACCGTCACCTTGCCGAAGACAGAGCCGACGGAACCGGAGGAGACCTCGATCGATATCGAGTAGTCCAGTTCCAAGGCGGAACGTGGGGCTCCGTTGGGCGAGTTAGCAACGTCATCTCGCGGACATCGTCCCCGCCCGTCGCGACCGATCCGAAACCGTTCTCGGTCCTGCGGATGATCTGCCGTCGACCGCGATCGGTCGATCGCGATCGAACCGACAGCGACCGTCCAGCACCTCTCGAGTACGAGTATGCGGGACGGAGCCGTCGATCGGGCGGCGATCGAACATCCGACTTCTAATCGATTGAAAACACCCTCTAGAATCATATCCCGCGCCGACGTATCGGTATCCGCATGACCGAACAAACAACGAAGGCGTCGTTCGAGAGGGTCGCAGATATTCCGGCCGATTCGCCGACACTCATTGAGGGCTTACCCGGCCACGGGCTCGTCGCGGCGATCGCGGTCGATCAGATCACGGACCAGCTCGGCCTCGAACACTGTGGAACCATCACGTCCGAGGCGTTCCCGCCGGTCGTGACGTTCGAAGACGGACTCGTTCAAGATCTTGTTCGTGTTTCGGCCGGATCCGATCCGGCGGTGATGTCCTTAGAAAGCGACCTCGCGATTCCGCAACCGGCGTTCGAGCCGCTGTCACGGTGTGTCCTCGAGGACCTCGCCGACGAATTCGGCCGTGCGATCTTCCTTGCGGGTGCGCCGGCTGAAGCGGAAGAACAACTGGGTGACGTCACCGGCGTCGCGACGACCGACTCGATACGGGACGATCTCGTCGACGCGGGGATTCCGACAGCCGACGACCGGGGACTCGTCGGCGGGATCACCGGCTCGCTCGTCCAAGAATGCTACCAAGCCGATGTCCCGGCCGCCTTGCTGATCGTCCGTTCGCATCCGTTCCTTCCTGATCCGGAGGCGGCCAAATCCGTGATCGAGACCGCGCTCGAGCCGCTCGTCGACTTCGATATCGACACGACGGCACTCGACGAGCAGGCCGACGATATCCAACAGCGGATGCAACAGGTCGCACAGCAGTATCAGCAGATAACCGAAGAGGGAGAGGATCAGCAACAGCAGGTACAAACCGGAATGTTCCAGTGAACTGCCTTGCCGACAACGAGGGGTAGGTCGCGGTACCAAGGACGGTGATACGGGGCGCGCCACGCCTGTGACCTGTCGACTGACAGTCCGTGACTACGCCACCCCAGTGAACGAAACCGTCTGAGCCGAGCAGTCTTCCCGTCGATCAGCCGCGACGGCACGGACACGGGTCGCCAGTGGCGGTCGTCCCCGTTGAAGAGACCGAGGTCGATTTCGATTGTGACTCCGGATGCGCACGTGGGGCGAAAAAGGGGAGATGCGGTCTATCGCTGGTGCAAACGGTCAGTACTCAGGCCGCTGTGCTCGGATAATCTCGGCAAGTTGTTGTTCCTCGTCGGCGATGAGTTCTGTCAGGTCGTCGGCGGTGATAATCCCGACGAGTTCATCACCCTCACAGACGGGCAGCCGACGGATACCGTTTTCGGCCATTAGGTTCGTCGCCTTGTAGAACCCCTCGTTTCGATCGATCGTCTGGGGATCTTCGGTCATCACGTCTGCTGCCGTTTGTCCGGACGGGTCGGCATCGTCAGTGAGGACGCGCACGGTCAGATCGCGATCGGTCACAATGCCGACCGGCGAATCGCCGTCCGTGATCATGACGCTGCCGACACCTTCCTGATCCATCGTGGCCGCGAGCTCGGCGACTGACGCGTCTGGATCAGCCGTTACAACATCGCTTCGGGCTAAATCATCTATTGGCATAGCTCCCTCCAACAGGGAGAACTACCCCGAACTAATTAATTGATTGCCACGAGTGTCTCCTACTCGGAATGACACGTGGTATTCATTACGGAAAGACCCGCTTCAGAGCCGGAAGGATGTCAAAGCGAGCCAGTTACGCAGAAGAGGGTCACCGAAACCCTTCAGCGCATCTGGAGTCCCGCTCCGAGTGTCCCAGCAGGGTCTCGGCCGCCAGAAACATACTTATAGATCCGTCCTCTATTGAAGGACACAATGATGGCGACGACACACGTGCTCTGGGGATGGTACTCGCCCTCCCCGTCCTCGCGATCGCCCCGGAGTTCGCCCCGGCCGCCTTCGCGGCTGGCCTCGTCGGCGGGGTGCTCCCCGACCTCGATCTCTACGCGGGCCATCGGAAGACGCTCCACTATCCGGTCTACGCGTCGCTCGCCACCGTTCCGACGGTCGCGCTCGCGGTCGTCGCACCGTCGACGATGACCGTCGCACTCGCCGTCGCGCTTTCCGCGTCGGCGCTCCACGCCGTCGCTGACGTCCTGGGCGGTGGCCTCGAGTTACGACCGTGGGAAGAGGGGTCCGAGCGAGCGGTTTACAGTCACTATCACGACCGCTGGATTCGACCCCGCCGCTTCGTGCGCTACGACGGCGCACCCGAAGACCTCACGGTCGCCGGGCTCGTAGCGGTCCCGCTCGTCGTCATGAGTGACGGGCCCGTCACCGTCGTCACGGTCGCACTCCTGTCAGTGTCGGCCGTCTACGTCCTGTTGCGAAAACCCCTCGCGAACATCGCTGAGCGTCTCGCCGGCCTGGCGCCGGACCCGGTAGCCCCGTATCTTCCCGAGCGCTACCGCCAAACCTGAGGTGACGGTGACTCCGACGTCAACCGCTTCGTTCGAGCCGACGACGCACTGCTTACCGCTGAATCGGCTGACGCTATCGACGTTCGACGAGCGCGTCGGCCTTGCTCCGGACGCGAATCGCCTCGAGGCGATCCGCTAGCGAGTCCGCTTCCGCGAGCTTGGGCTCCGTCTCGGCGTGGATCGTGTACAGCGGATCGCCGGACTCGACCGTTGTCCCGTCCGTTCGATGGATCACGAGCCCGGCGCGGGCGTCCAGTGGCGCGCCCGCGCGGCGTGCGAGGTCACAGAGTCGCCTGTTGTCGACGCGCGTCACGAACCCGGACCGCTCCGCTCGAACGATCGTTGATTTCCCACCCGGCTCGAGATCGTTCGATTCAATCGCCGGGTCGCCGTTCTGCGCTGCGACGATGCGGCGGAACCGATCGAGCGCCCGCCCCGAGTCGAGACTCTCCGCGAGTGGTCGACTCGTTCCGATGTCGGTCGCGGTGACGTCGAATTGCATCCGTTCAGAGTCGACTCGCCCGATCTACAAAATGTCGGGGGACCGTTCCCGGTACGCGACGATTGCCAGAGATGGATCGCTTCCGACGTCCCCGTAACCACCGTACGAGCGCGGGGCGACAGCCGGTTCAGAGGGCTCCCGGTTCCGCGTCGAGGCGGGAATTCCCCGTGACTCTATGACGTCTCAGCCGGTAGCGTTCGTATGCCACGAACGGTTCTCGTTCCCGTCGACGGATCGCCGCTGAGTTCGCGCGCGCTTCGGCACGCGTTGCGCGAGTTTCCCGAAGCGGAAATCGCGGCCTACCACGTGATCGATCTCTTCGAACCCGACTACGCGGACGAGGCCGTCACGTCGAACTACGAACCGATGCTCGGTTCCGACGAGTGGTATCGCTTCGTCGGCGAGAGACGAGATCGGCTCTTCGCCGAGGTCGACGAGATCGCCGCCGACTACGACCGGTCGGTCGCGACCGACTCCGACATCGGCGATCCGACGCGCCTCGTTCTCGAGTACGCCGCCGACGAGGACGTCGATCACATCGTCCTCGGTGCCCACGGACGGACTGGCACGGAGCGCGCGGTGTACGGAAGCGTCACCGAGGCGGTCGTCCGCCGGGCACCGGTTCCAGTCACCGTCGTCCGGTGAACGACCGCGCGGAGACACCCCAACCTTGTTCACCTCCAGTAGCGAAGGTGACGGTAGCAATGACGTTTCTCGTTCCCTTCGACGGGTCATATCTGGCCGAGGCGGCGCTGCTTCGCGCGGCCGAGTACGGCGAGGCGCTGGACGAAGACGTGATCGCCCTGACCGTCGTTCCGGATGACGAAGCGTACGCGATCGACGTCGGGTGGTACGAGGACGGAGAGGACGACCCCTTTGGCGTCCCGTACGTCGCCGGAAAGCTCCACGAGGGCGTCACCGATATCGCCCCGCAGGCCGCGTTCCGATACGAGCGAATCGATCGGAGCGCGCCGGCGGCGATCGCGGCGCGGATCAAATCGATCGCCGCGGAGGTCCGACCGGCGGTCGTCTTCCTCGGAACCGACAACGTCGGCGAGATCGCAGAACCGGTGACCAGCGTCGCCGGCGGCGTCGCGGAAGACCCCACGTACGACGTCCACGTCGTCCGATACTACGCACCGCCGTCGGTTCCGGCGGTCCGACTCGAGGAGGGATCGTACACGGACGAGTGACGAACGAGCGGACCCGGACGCGTCGTGCGGTGTGTTTGGACGTCAGAGTCAGCGGGATCCTCGTCGGCTGATAATTCGGGATCGACAGCTCGTCCGATCGCGGGGATCGTACACATCAGGTGTGCTGAAAGAACCTGTGCGATTGATGGGCGCCCAGGTTGAACGGACTGGCATGTTCACGACCGTACTCGTCCCGACGGACGGCAGTCCCGGAGCCGAAGTGGCGATCGCCCACGCGACGGAACTGGGCTGGAGGTACGACGCCAGCGTTCACGCGCTCTACGTCATCGACACCGGGACCGAACCCGCCGCTCTCGACGCCGACGAGCGAGAGGAATTCCACGCCCCGGCCGAGCGTCGCGGACGGGAAGCGACGATCCGAGTCACGGACCGAGCCGAGGAGCGCGAACTGAATGCCGCGCGGGAGGTTCGCGAGGGGATCCCCCACAGGGAAGTCCTCGAGTACGTCGACGAACAGGATGTCGACCTGATCGTCATGGGGACCCACGGCCACACCGGTGCCGAGCGCGCTCGTCTGGGCAGTACCACCGAGCGCGTGGTCATGCTCTCGGACGTGCCGGTGCTGTCGATCCGCCTCCCCGAAGGGACCGAGGAACCCGACCGGGACGTCGGTCCGTACGAGAACGTAGTGATTCCGACCGACGGGAGCGACGCCGCCGAACGCGCCGCGGAAGCCGCACTCGACGTCGCTGAGAAGTACGACGCGGCCGTTCACACCGTGTACGTCCTCGACACGACGATTTACGATCTCGAGGATGTCCCGCGAAGTATCATCGGATCGCTCAAAGAGGGCGGGGACAATGCGACAGAAACGATCGCGGACATGGCGCGGGAGCGGGACCTCCCCGTGACAACCGACCGTCGGCGGGGCGTCCCGACGGACGAACTGCTCGACTACATCGACGACGTCGACGCTGCGCTGGTCGCTATGGGAACGCGCGGCCGAACCGTCGGATCCGGGCGGTTACTGGGGAGTACCACGGCACGCGTCGTCCGTCGATCGACGGTGCCGGTACTGACGGTCAGCTAGTCGTTACCGGCGATAGAATCGGAAGAGCGAGCGACAGAGCGGTCATCCGATCGTCATCACTTCGTCGGCCCGTTCGATACATTCCAGAAGATCGCCCATCGTCCCGCGCGGACGAAGCCGATCCTCGGTCAGGTCTCGTGAATCGAGACAGGTGCCACAGGCGAGAAGTTCCCCGTCGTTCTGGACATACTTCAGCATCAGCCCGTGGGGATTGAACTGCTGGTGTTCGCGGTCGGGCGCTTCGACGCCGTCACCGAGTAGGAACATCTCGACGAAGTGGTCGGACTCGAGCGCCGTGTTCGCCAGTCGAAACGCGTTCCAGACGCGTTCCGGGTCGTTCGTCTCGAGGACGATTCCAAGGTGCATACGAGACCGTTCCACGGGGATCTATTTGAATCGAGCAGGGCCTCTCCAGTCGATGGAACTGTCCCCGATTTTTATCATGTTGTCACGATACTAGCTACTCGATGTACGATCGATTGCTGCTCCCGACCGATATGAGTCCCGGCGTCGACCGCGCTATCGAGCACGCGATCGACGCTGCACAGCGATACGGCGCCGAACTGCACGTGCTGTACGTCGTCGACGCCGACGCGTACAGTTCCTACCCCGGTGACGAGTACGTCCACGAGTTCGAAGGCCTCGAGCACGCGCTCGAAGAAGCCGGCCGCGACGCGGTCGGGGACATCGTCGACCAGGCGACCGAGGCCGGCGTTTCGACGGAGACCGAGATTCGCCACGGCGTCCCGCACGAAGAAATCCTCGCGTACGCCGACGACGCCGATATCGGACTCACGGTCGTCGGCTCGAAGAATCGCCCCGGCGAGTACCGACGACTGCTCGGCAGCGTCGCAGAGCGCATCGCTCGGATGGCAGAAAAACCGGTGACTGTGGTGAAGACGCCCGTCGACGAGGACTGAGCGAGATTCGAAACCACATTCCCCCTGAACGTCAGTCCCGGACACCCTGTGTGACCGCGAGTGGTCTCGAGAACCCGAGCGCGGCCATCGACGGCGGGATATGCGAGACGCTTGGCTCGTCATTTCGACGGCCGCTACTCGGTGTCGGGCCGGAGAGCGGACGGCAGGCCCTGATGTTTGATGCCCGTTTGCTCTTCGATCGAGAGCTCGAAGACCGCGACGTCTCCGGACAGGGTCGCCGTCTCGATGAGACTCGGCCGCCACGCGTCGCTCAGCGTCTCCTCGAGCGCGTCCCAGTCCGACTCGGGGACCTCGCTGAGCGTCCCCGTCAGGAGAGCGCTCTGCCAGTTGTACATCGTGTCGACCGTGAACACGAGGAAGCTCGCGGTGTCCGTTTCGTCACTCAGCGTTTTCTTTCGACTGCTGGATCCGATGAGGTACGTGAGGTAGAGCCGCTCGTCGCCGTCGTACCCGTACGATACCGGGATGAGATAGGGGACTTCGTCACCGGGAAGGCCGAGTACGCCCATCTGCTGGCTCGACAGGAAGTCCCGAATCTCTCCGTCATTCATCTCGACTAGTCCGTACTCCTGCAGTTCATCAACAGACATACACTACTGTTTCGAGAGCTGTATAGAAAAAGTCACCTCCCGTTCCCAGCGGCGGGGTGTCAACCGTTTCGATAGTCCGGCGACGCTGCGTCGCGACTCGATATCACAGTTCGGCTACGCGTCGTCGACCATCGGAACGCAAAGCACGGGGACGTCGGCGTTTCGAACGACGTTCTCCGCGACGCTTCCGAGGACATGTCGGGGCAGTCCCGACCGACCGTGGGTCCCCATCACGACGAGATCGATGTCGTTGTCGTCGACGTACTGCATGATCACCCGCGTCGGCGGGCCGCTCGCGACGAGCCCGGTGACGCTTACACCGTCGTCCGTCGCGCGAGTTCGGACCTCATCGAGTGCTTGTTCCCCGGTTTGCTCGAGGTCGGTCAAGACGTCACTCGGCGTCGGCGTCGCTGGAATACGGCTCGTGTCGACCGAAAAGAGGGTGTGGACCATCGCATCGAACGAGTCCGCCAGCGAGATTCCCCAGTCGACCGCGACCGCTGCCCCCTCGCTCCCGTCGGTCGGGAGGAGAATGTTTTCGTACGGCTGTCCGTCCGGAGCGAGGGAGTCGGTCCCCGGCGGCACTGCCAGTACCGGCATGTCGACAGTTCGGAGGACGCGTTCGGTGACGCTTCCGAGCAACACCCGCTCGAGACCCGCTCGGCCCTTCGTCCCCATCGCGACGACGTCGATATCGTGGGCCGATGCGTACTCGGCGATCGTTTCGTGCGGGGCCCCGCGCTCGACCGCCGTAGTGACGTCGAGGGTCGCGTCCGTGCGGTCGGCAACGTCGACGACCGCTTCGACGGCCGCTTCGGCGTCGGCCTCGAGCAGCGTCTGCGGCTCCGCTCCCTCCTCGTCGAACCGGGTCCGTAAGACGCCGGTCTCCCTCGTATCGACGACCGAGAGGACATGGATCTCTGCGGTCGCTGCTCGAGCCAGGTCGATACCTCGTCTCGCTCCCGACAGAGCGCCCTCGCTTCCATCGGTCGGAATAAGGACCCGCTCGATCGCGTGTCGCTGGGTCATAGGTCAGTACGAAACCACTACTTCACAACGAATAAAGGGACCGGCACGGTCCGTCCCAAGCCGACCATCGGCGGATTCTCGGCCGGATCGACGAAGGGATCGAATCGGGTGCACGAGGGGGCCGGCTTGTCTCTGCTCGAGTCCGACCGCATCGATAGCGTGGTGTCCGCGCTCAACCGGCCGAATCACCTCGGTCCCGCTCGTCGTGCCTTCACAACCTATTCGCTGATGCGCGACTCGAGGCGCTCTCGCAGTTCCTCCGTCTCCTGCCGAAGTCCGTCGCTGATTCGAACGTCGTACGGATCTGGACCCTCGATTCGTCGGTGTTCGTCGGGCAGTTTCCGGCGGTTCTCCCGCGCAGTGTCCCGAATGTCGTCGATGTCCGGGAGTTCGTAGACACGATCACCGCCCTCGAAGACGGTGACGAGTTGCTCCGCTCCGGCCAGTTCCTCGTCACGGAGACCGAGCGTATCGCCAGCGTATTGCCCGTCCGATTCGGTCCGTCTGACGCTCTTCGCTCCCGGATAGGTCACTTTTCCCGGCGAGAGCTTCATGGTCGGTCGCATTTCCCCGTCGCGTTCGACGGCCACGAGCTTGTACACTCCCTCGACTTTCGGCGTGTCCGTACTCGTCACCAGCGCGGTTCCCGGACCGAACCCCGCCGCGATACCGTCGCGATCGAAGAACTCGCGGATCGCGTACTCGTCGATTCCCGAGGAGATGAACTGGTCGACCTCGGGGATGACCTCGTCGACCGCTTTCGAGAGCGCCGGGATATCGCCGGAGTCCAGTCGGACTCCGCGAAGCGAAACGTCCACCCCTTCAGCGACCTCCTTCGCGATTTCCGCACCGCGGACGGTGTCGTAGGTGTCGATCAGGAGCACGCTGTCGTCGCCGTACTCGCCGACGAACGCCTCGAACGCGTCCCGTTCCCGATCGAAGCTCTGCACCCACGAGTGTGCCATCGTCCCGGAGACCGGGATACCGAACGCTTCGCCAGCGGCGACGTTCGAGGTCGCGTTGAAGCCGCCGATATACGCAGCGCGTGCCGCTTTCATCCCGGCGTCCGTCCCGTGGGCACGACGGGAACCGAAGTCCACGAGGCGCTGGTCGTTCCCCGTCCGATCGATCACGTCTCGCATCCTGCTCGCCTTCGTCGCGATCAGCGACTGATACCCGATCTGGTTGATCAGGGCCGTCTCGAGCAGTTGGGCCTGTAGGATCGGTGCCGTCACTTCGAGCAATGGCTCGTTCGCGAACACGAGCGTTCCCTCGGGCAGGCCGCGGACCTCGCCCGTGAACTCGAAGTCCGCCAGCCGCTCGAGAAACGCGGCGTCGAATCCCTGTTCGCTCAGATACTCGAGGGCGCGGTCGTCGAACGAGAGCGACTCGAGGTAATGGATCGCCTGCTCGAGACCTGCAGCCACCATGTAGCCGCGATTCGTCGGCAGGTCGCGGACGAAGAGACTGAACGTCGCCCGCGGGTTGTGATCTCGATTGGCGTATCCCTGCATCATTCGCAGTTCGTACAGGTCGGTGAACAACGGGACGTTCTCGGAGGACACGAAGCCGAACGTCGGGCCGGGCATGCTCCCGAGTACGGTGTCCAAGTCGTAATAATGATGGCTGATTTTCTGGTAGTAATTGCAGGGCTCTTTCTCGGATGGCCATCATTATTCTACTGTGTAGGGAAGTCCTCCATCTGGGGTAGTTACCTGCTATCCCTCCCCAGCGCTGTTCAGATACGGTCTGAAAAGCGAGGCGGTCAGAACTATAGGTGTCCATGCCCGAATTCAGTCGCCGCAACGGCGCTAGTAGCGGTATTCAATTGGATTTTGTGGAGCGAGAGGCGACACCGCGCGAGCTGATGCGATTGAGTATCCAGCTCCATTTGTCAGAGTTATCACTTTCGGATATTGTTCTTTTCTTAGGGAGTTCGGTGTCGAACGGGCGAGATAGACGATCCATAATTGGGTACAGAAAGCCAATCTACAGCCGACAACGGGAAGCCAACCGGATCACGTTGCGCTCGACGAAACCGTGATCCAACTCGACGATCAGTGCTACTGGCTGTATGCTGCTGTCGATCCCGAAACGGGCAAATTACTCCATTTCAGGCTGTTTTCGACGCGGAACGAGGGTGTTATCTGGATCTTTCTTTCTGAACTCACCGAGAAACATGACGTCGACGACGACGTGTTTCTCGTCGATTCTGGACCGTGGCTGAAAGCTGCACTCAATCGATACGACCTCCGATTTCCACACGAGACACACGGAAATCGGAACGCCGTCGAACGTCTCTTTCAAGAAGTAGAACGACAAACCTACCAGTTCGAAAATTGCTCCAGAAACGCCAAACCGAATACCGCCGAAACGTGGTTCCAGAGCTACGCGTACGTATAAAATAACTAATCTGAACACGGCCCCGCGGACGGTGTGCAGATTGTAATACTGATGGGCTCTGAATCGCCCCGTTCGGAAACGGCGTCGACCGAAGAGATTCAGACGTGTTACTATCGGTTTGTCGGAACTGCACCGGACGATTATATCTGTCCCAAACGTATCAAGCCACTATTCGCGAGGGTTGTCGTCTTTTTCACCGTGTTTTGGAGGCCGATCTTGCATCTCGTCGGCGTGATCTACATCACGGTGTTACTGATCGTCTGGCTGCTGGAGGCGTGCGGTTGTTCCTGCTGGGCTTCGTCGACGGAGTGGTGCAACTGTGTCATTGCGACGTTGTTCTATCACTTTCTGAAAACGCATCGGCGACGAGTCACGTGAGTTGCGGATCGATCGCCCGCGTTCGGTCGCGGCTCCCCCTCCGGCAGTGCCCGTTCACTCGACGAGTAATACGGGGACCGATGCCTCCTCGAAAACACGCTTCGACACGCTCCCGCGAACGAAATGGTCCAGTTCTCGATGGCGACCGATGACGATGAGATCAATATCGCGTTCGTCGGCGTACGCTATAATCGATCGATGACGGAGGCCGTGGGTGACATCACCCTCGACGTGCTCGATGCCGGCGGCCGTCGCACGGTTGCGGACGTAGTCGACCGCCTGGTGACCGACTTCCTCGAGATCCTCGAAGTCGATTCCGGGGGCGATCGAAGCCGAGTTAACGACGTATAGCGTATGAAGCGTGGCGTCGTGTTCGCTGGCGAGACCGATCGCTTCGTCGATCGCCCGTTCGGTGCTCTCGCGTCCGTCGGTCGGGACGAGAATGCGGTCGTACATACAGTGCTGTTCATCGATACGGGCAATAATTCTCGCCCTTCGGTGACGGGGTCGGCCGAGAAACGCGATGCACGGCTGATCGTCTCGCTCGCTCCGGGGGAGTTTTTTCTCTACTCGCGACGTGTTCACAGTATGGCGACGCACGTACTGGTGGCGCTCGACGGATCGCAGCAATCGTGGGCCGCGTTCGACCACGCGGTTTCGAATTACGACGGCGAGACGATCACGACGTTACACGTCGTCGATCCAATGGAAGGAGTATACAGCGATTACGGAGGCGGTGGATACTACGATGCGCAGGTCCATGATCAGGCCGTCGAACGCGGCGAAGCACTCGGCGAACAGGCTCGAACTCGAGCGGACGACGCGGGTATTCTCGAGACGACTACACTCGAAACCGCAGTCGAAACGGGGCCGCCCGCACGAACGATACTCAAGTATGTCGACGAGAACGATGTCGACCATGTCATCATGGGCAGTCACGGTCGCTCTGGCGTCGCGCGGGTGTTGCTTGGAAGTGTCGCCGAAACCGTAACGCGGCGATCGCCGGTGCCAGTGACGATCGTTCGATGACCGAGCGCACCGATCAGGGAGCCTCGCGACGAAGTCGTTCCGGAACGACCTCGAGTTCGACTTCGACCTCGTTCGTTCGCATGAACGGTGGCGTCCACGGATCGTTGTGCTGGAGCAGCGTCGATTCGCCGCGCGCCTCGAGATCCAGTCGAGAGAGGTGCTCGAGGAGCCACTCCTGGCTTCGGTCGCGTTCGATCCCGTTCGTCGAGCACAGACCGTCGGAGCCGGTTCAGTCTTCGGTCTGTTCTTGCTCGATACCTTCACGTTCGATACCGACTACGAGTGGCTCGGCAACGTCGCGTTCTCCCGATACGTCGACCCCGGTGCGATCCTCGTCGACGGCGAAATCTCGTGGTCGGACATCTCCGTTCTCCTGCTCGCCGTCGTCGTCCTCGACGTCGTCAGCGGAGAGTACTTTGAACGGCGCGATCTCTCCGGGTAACTCACCGCGGTCCGTCAATCTGCGCCTCATCCGCTTCCATCATATCGGCACGACTCCCGATTTCACCGTCCGGAGTTACCGGACGGACGTTACCGGAACGGGTGATCTGCGGAACACTTCCTTCGCGACGTTGCCGACCAGATAGCCGCGCGTAATGTCTTCGCTGTGTCGACCGTGACTTCCCATCACTATCGCGTCATAGTCCTCGGCAGACTCGAGAATCGCTCGCACCGGGTGACCGATCCCGACGTCCGTTTCGATTGCCGCATCGTATTCGGCGGCGATATCACGAGCGGCCTCGAAGACGACCGCAGCGCGTTTTTCTGCCTCTGCTTCGAGATCATCGGCCAATGCGAGACCGACCGCTTCGCCCATCATCACCGTCGGTGTCCCGACGACGTGATACGCGGTGATCTCGGCGTCTGGATGGGTCTCCAGTGCGTACTCGAGTGCCTTCCCAGCCATCTCCGAACTGTCCATGGGGACGAGAACGCGCGTGATCATACGCTCGCTACGTGAGCATTGAATAAAGGAGTACAGGGGAGTCAGTCCCCGTCGTTTTCCACTAACGCCGACTCACGAACTGATTACCGACGATCTCGAGGCGACGGCGACCTACGTCGATTGCGACGTCTCCAGCGTCGACAATCTCGAGTCAACGCTCGACGAAGCTGAGCAGTTCGACGACGTCGACGTGCTCGTCAATAACGCGGGTCTCTTCCAACGGACTACTCGCGTTCGAGTCCGTCGAACGAGAGTAGCTACTGAACGTCACTGCACAGCTGATCACACGATAGCATTGTGACCAGTGTGTACATCGTTTCAGTGGCTACGATAGAGTCATTCAGGACCATGACCGGCATGCACAAACCGGTTCACAGCCTGCGTCAGGCCATTCGATCCGGTGGAATGAGCATGACGTTTCCGTCCGCCCGTGCGACGATGTCTTCGGAGACGCTCCCGAGCAACAGTCGTCGGAGCCTGCTGTGCCCACGCGAGCCGATGAGGATCGATGTCGGCTCGTACTCGTCTTCCGCGGCGAGGATCTCGTCTGCTGGATCACCCTGACGGACCGCTGTTCGCGTCTCGATCCCCCACTCCTCGAGTTGGGTCGCCAGCTCCGCCAGTCGCGCTTTGGGGTCGGCATCCTCCGGAAGTTCCGGATCCTTCGGCGTTTCGACGTGAACCAGCGTGGCCTCCCGCGTCGCGTGACGGAGGTACGAGAAGGCCTCGAACGCCCGCTCGGCGTTCTCCGAGAAGTCCGTCGCGTACAGCATCCGCTGAAACAGGTGTTCGCGGACGACGGCCGGCTCGTCCGCCTCGCGTTCGATCCGGTTGACCAGCAGCGGGACGACCGTCGTCCGTGCGAGGTTGCGTGCGGTCGAGCCGATGACGCGGTTTTCGAGCGGGCTCTTTCCCCGCGAGCCGACGACCGTGAGGCTGGCGCCGACCGCCTCTGCGATCCCGTTGATGCGTCGATGGGGCGTGCCGCGGACGACGTGTGCTTCGACGTCGAAGCCTGCGTCTTCGATGACGCGGCGGTAGCGCCCAAGCGCCTGCTCGCGTCGTTTCTCGAAGTCCATCCCGGGCATGCCCGCGTGGACGTTCGACGGGATCACGGTCACGAGGTGGATCTCCTCGACGCCGATTCGGCCGAGACACTCGAGGCAGGTCTCGTTCTCGATCGTCGCCTCACTGGCGGCGGAGAGGTCGGTCGCACAGATCGCTTTCATACTACTCGTAGGACCGACGCCATAATATTGTTTGTGGTTACCAATACCAAATCCGAGCTATCGGTTGCGACCGATGGAGACGGCGATGCGGTCACCGGCAACTATCAGCCAGTAACACTCCGCTGCTTTGAACGGTGGAACCGCGCGACGTAGTCGATTCGACCGCGCCCGAACTGTACAGGCCGGTCGTCGAACGAACTGTATATCTCCATAAGTTATTTGAATATCTCCGTAGGTTAGCCGTGAGATTGACCACAGTAATATTGTGCGTGAATCCCAAAAGCGTTATACCCCTCCTCCGGGTAGTCGATACTGAGTAGAAAACCATGATCCGCACACAACCGAACGGTGGTGGTCGATCCCGATGATCGACCTTGCCGCATATTCGCCAGCAGTACAAGCAGGCGCGCTCGTCGGCGCCGTCCTCCTCGAAGCGTTCGTCCTCTACGTGGGGTACGGCGCGCTTGAGCGGGTCGCAATGCCAGTCGTCGAAAGAATCAAACACGCATAGATGGAGCTATTCGGAATCGCACTGATGACACTCGTACTGTTCGTGGGCTTTGGCTTCATGGTCGGGGTCCTGTTCGGCTTCTTCGGCATGGGCGGGTCGTTCCTCGTCACGCCCGCGTTACTCGTGATGGGATACCCCGCCAGAGTCGCCGTCGGGAGCGGGATGGCGTTCGTCTTCGGGACGGCCGTGATAGCGACGCTGAAACACCACGACTTGGGACAGGTCGATTACAAACTCGGCGGGTTGATGATCGTCGGAACGTCGGTCGGCATCGAAATCGGCCGGATCGGGGTGTTCTACCTCGAGGACATCGGCCTCGCCAGCGGCGTTATCGGCGTCACGTACGTCGCCCTGCTGGGCACGATCGGCATGTTCGTTACGCGTAACGCGCTCAAAAACGACGGCGAGGACGATAGCGGCGGCAGTCACCACGAGGCCGCGAACGGTGAGATCGATCCGGACGCGATCCCCGACATCGCGAAGAAGATCCAGTCGTACCACGTCCCGCCGATGATGACGATTGCGGGCGGAATCAAGGTCTCGCTGTGGATGGTCCTCGGCGTCGCGTTCGCGACGGGGCTGCTGTCGGGCTTCCTCGGCGTCGGCGGCGGGTTCATCCGCATGCCCGCGATGTTCTACCTCATCGGGGTGCCCGTTCCCGTCGCGGTCGGAACCGACCTGTTCGAGATCGTCTTCTCGGGCGGAATCGGTTCGTTCCTCTACGGGATGGAAGGCGGTGTCGACCTCTCGATCGTCGCACCGCTGCTCGCGGGGAGCGCGCTGGGCGCCAGAATCGGGTCGGCCGCGACTGGCATCGTCAACGAAGACGACATCAAAATCTACTTCGGGCTGATGCTCCTGGGTGGATCGATCGCCGTGGCGTTCCAGCAGGCCGGCGACTACCTCGGAATCGAGATCTTCAACACGGTCGGCTTCGTCCTGATCCTGCTCTCGGCGTTCATGGTCAGCGGGGCCGTGATCTACAGCACGATCTCGACGATGCGAGCCCAGACGAAGGCGTCTGTGACGTCCGCGGACTGACGCCATAAACGCCGCTCACCCAGTTCTGGTCCCACCTCATTGAGATTGTACAATATTCACAAAACCCTTATACCGACGCGTTCCCTATCTCGCAATAGTACAATGGCAAATTCGATGGCAGAACAACTACAGCAGGACATGAAGTGTGAAGGGCTACTCGAGTGCATCCACGGGCTCAAGCAACTCGACAAGGACTGCTTCCGCGTGCTGGTCGAGAGCGAGGAAGCGCTGACGATCGACGAGGTCGCCGACCGGGTCGACCGCGAGCGCTCCACTGCGTACCGCTCGATTCAGCGGCTGCTCCAGAGCGGCTTCATTCAGAAAGAGCAGATCAACTACGAACAGGGCGGCTACTACCACGTCTACTATCCGACGGACCCGACCCAGATCGCGAACGACATGCAGCGGATGCTGAACGACTGGTACGCGAAGATGGGGCAGCTCATCCAGGAGTTCGAGGACAAGTACGAACACGCAGAGGCAGACACCGAAGTTCCCGCCCAGGGCTAACCGGATCGTCCGCCAGATCCGTCCTCGGTTCTCGAGCGAACGCTGTCCTCACCATGTTTGAGGGTGTTCGCCCCTCTTATCGTGATCGCCGAAATCTCACGTTCGCGTCTCGAATCCATCGTCGATCGTCCGTCGAAGCGACAGATCAGGCTGAATGGGACCGGTGATTTTCAGGTCTCGTAGCGTGCACTCGACCAACGACTTTAAGGAGCACTATCCCATAGAATTGGGTGTAATGAGCAATACTAAGTTCGATCCGGCAGCGGTCGCTCGACGCATCGCCGAGAACGATGCAGCCGATCTCTTCGTCCTCGACGTCAGGAACGAAGACGACTACGAGGAGTGGCGGATCGACGGAAGCACGAACGTCCCGATCTACGACGAACTGCTGGAATACGACTACTCGACGTTGGAGGGGCACCTAGACGAGCTCCCGAAAGACACGGAAATCGCGGTCGTCTGCGTCGCCGGCATCACGTCGGCGCGGGCCGCGGAGTTCCTCCGCGAGCACGGATTCGACGCGAAATCGGTCGACGAGGGCATGAACGGCTGGGGTCGCGTCCACCGCCAGTACGACGTCGACGCCACCGACGGCGTCGTTCAAATCGTCCGTCCCGGTACGGGCTGCGTCTCGTACCTCGCCCACGACGGCGAGGAGGCCGTCGTCGTGGATCCGAGCCAGTACGTCGATCGGTATCTGAACGCGGCCGACGAGCGCGACCTCGAGATCGTCGGCGTCGCGGACAGCCACGCCCACGCCGACCACGTCTCGGGCGCTCGTCGGCTCGCCGGCGAACTCGACGTCCCATACTACCTCCACGGGGACGACGCCGGCGACCTCGAGGACGTCACGGAACTCGCGGACGGCGAGACGATTTCCGTCGGCGACCGCGACCTCGAAGTGCTCCACACACCCGGACACACGCCCGGCAGCGTCTCGTTCCGGTTCGGCGACGCGCTGCTGTCCGGTGACACGCTGTTCCTCCGCAGCGTCGGCCGCCCCGACCTCGAGGATAGCTCGGAAGACGCCGTCCGCGAGGCCGCCAGCCGGCTATTCGATAGCCTCGAGCGACTGACGGCCCTCGAGGACGAAACCGTCGTCCTTCCGGGTCACTTCAGCGACGAGTCGATTCGTCCGCTGGCGACCGAACTCGGCGACCTCCGGGCGGAGACGACCAACGAACTCCTGAGTTACGTCGAGGACGACGACGAGGAAGCGTTCGTCGAGACGATCGTCGAGAGCCTCACGGACGAACCGGCAAACTACAACGAGATCAAGCAGATCAACTGGGGCAGGGAGCAACCCGGCGGCGACGTCGAGGCGCTCGAACTCGGGCCGAACAACTGCGCCGCAAATTAACGTCGGCAGTCGTTGGAACGGTCACGCCGTCGTCAAGGCGCTGGACGGCCGTCGTGACAGCACAGTTCGGGTTCGCTAACGGGAACTGGAAGACGAACGTGCGGCCCAGCGGGTTCCGGCCCCGAGTGAACAGTTTTCTTGTTCATGAACCGGTACCCAGTTCGATCGGGACTACAGCTCTCTGCTGTCGGAGAAGCTTCGACGAGAAACGTGAATACGCCTCGAGCGGTATCTGACACTGACGGTCGGTGAACTGCTCGCGGGCGTCGCGCTGGGCGGGTCCCGGGCAGAGTGCTCGATCGCGTCGAGAGACGTGAAAGAGTGGCCCACCAGCACCAGGTCGACAACGAACACGACTACGGTGCCGACGATTTGCTGGGTCAGCAAATCGTCAGCGTTGTTTTGCCGTCTCCCGGGTTGGATTATAGTACGCTACTTTCACGAGCCATGACTGACTATCAACTCGCGTTCAAACCGGCGATCGGGCTCTACGGCCAGCACGACCCGAGCGCCGTTCTCTTCGATGACGGGACGCCCGTCTTCGGCGTCGAGGAAGAGCGATACACGCGGGACAAACACGCGACAGAGACGTTTCCCGAACACGCGATTCGGGCGTGTCTCGACCATCGAAACCTGTCCCTTCCGGACCTGGATCGTATCTTTCTTCCATACGAGCCGCAGCTCCGTGGCAAGATCGCTTCACACTATGTCTCTGATGCGATCCGAGCGCCCGGAGTCGGACGAAAACTCACTGCACTCGAGGAGACGCTCATCACGCAGGTTCGGAGTCGGTTCGTCCCGACCCGACAGATCGAGAACCGCCTCGAGTCGATCGACTCGTCGGTGCCGCCGATCGAAACGATTTCACATCACCGCTGTCACGCCGCGAGCGCGTTCCACCCGTCGGGGTTCGACGAGGGCGTCGTCCTCACGGTCGACGCGAAGGGCGAGTACGACTCGACGGCCGTCTGGCGCGGCGACGAGGACGGCCTGACGCGCGCGTACACCTACGAACACCCGAACAGTCTCGGTCTCTTCTTCGCGGTCGTGACCGAGTTCCTCGGCTACCGGATGTTCAACGGCGAGGGGAAAGTGATGGGACTGGCACCCTACGGCGAGGACAATCCGGAGATAGAGGGCGTCCTACGCGAGTTAATCGACACGGGCGCCGACTACGACGTCACCGAGCTGACGAAGCGCTGGGGGACCGGCCACGGCGTCAAAATCCTCGAGGACGCGTTCGACCGGTCGCGAACGGAGACGCCCGGCGAGTTCGACCAGTGGGAGCAAGACCTCGCACACACCGCCCAGAAACTGCTCGAGGAAACGGTGGTGGGTATCGCGGAAACGGCCATCGACCAGTTGGACACGGCGAACGTCGCGATCGCCGGTGGCGTCGCGCTGAACTGCAAGTTGAACAAGTGCATCCGCGAGTCGCCACACGTCGACGACGTCTTCGTCCAGCCGGTCGCGAACGACGCCGGGCTCGCGCTCGGTGCGGGCTGGTCCCAGCAGCCGCCGTTGGCTGTCGACCACCAGACGGACGTCTACCTTGGTCCCGAGTACGACACCGAGGAGATCCACTCGACCCTCGAAACGAACAAACTCGAGTACAGAGAACCGGACGACCTCGAGCGGTACGTCGCCGAACGGCTCGCCGACGGCGACCTCGTCGGCTGGTTCCAGGGACGGCTGGAGCTAGGGCCGCGAGCGCTCGGTGCCAGGAGCATCCTCGCTGACCCCCGCACCGCCGCGTCTCGCGACCGGGTCAACCGGTTCGTCAAACACCGTGAGGAGTGGCGGCCGTTCGCGCCGTCGATGCTCGAGTCGGCCGCCGAGGAATACCTCATCGGTGGCGGTTCGGCACCGTTCATGATCGATGCCTACGATATCCGGCCCGAGCGAACCGACGAACTCGAGGCCGTCTTGCATCCGGCCGACGACTCGACGCGCCCCCAGACCGTTCGTGAGGACCAGCACCCGCGCTATCACCGGCTCATCTCCGAGTTCGCCGACATCACGGGCGTACCGGTCGTCCTCAACACCTCGTTCAACGATCACGCCGAACCGATCGTCCGGACGCCGACGCAGGCGATCAAGGACTTCTACGGGATGGGACTCGACGTGCTCGTCCTCGAGGACCTCGTAGTCGAAAAAGACGTGACGAAAACGGATCGGCGTTCGGAACTACCACTTCGTTCGGGAGGCGCGCCGAACCCGGTACAGCAGTAGCAGCAATCTGATCTTCGGTACAGTCGTCGGCGACGTCAGTTCGCCGCGTGCGTCTCGAGTACGTCCACGAGCGTTTCACTGCTCTGGAACCCGTCGTCGAGACGGGCGACTTCCTCGCCGTCGCGCAGGACGACGAGCGTCGGGACGCTCTGGACGCCGAACTCGGCGGCGAGATCCGGGACGAGACCGGCGTTCACCGTCGCCACGACGCCGGGTGCGCTGCGCGCGACCCCGCTGAGCACCGGCTCCATCGACGCACAGATTCCACAGCCGGACGTAACGAACTCGAGCAAGACGAGGTCGTGTGCCGCGAGCAGGTCGTCGTAGTCGGCCATGTCGTGTAGCTGGACTGGTTTCTGGGTCGCGCGACCGTCGTCGGTCGGCTCCGAGGGTGTGGGTTCGGTCATCGACACTGCTAGGGTCCGAACGCATTTCAGTGTTTTGTAGAAAATGCACAATACTATTGCACTCTCGGTCGATCGCTCTGCAGACGAGGACTTATGATGACCGTGTGCCGACGATCGGAACAGTGATGGCTAATGTTGCCTCTATTGACGACAGAGCTATTTCTAGAGTGTCCCTGGAAACAAGCTCGAGAAGGTCTAATTCGACGATTTTCCAGAGTACCGCTAACTCGGGCTTCGATAAATCTCGCCGAATCGCACAGTGGAATACGGGTGGCCGACCGATGTCCTCGAAACGGCGATTTCGAGCGGTCGAGATGCGCCTTCGAACTAGTATGAGTGCTCCCGAATCTACAGTCGACGTCGAACAGTTCGTCACGAATCTCTTCGAGTTCCAGTACCGCGAGGTGACGATGGTCGGCGCGACGCTGACCGTCCTCGTCGCCTCGATCGTCTTCTTCCCGGGTTTCGAGAACGTCGGACAGGGTGTTCAGTCCGAACTTTCAGTCGGATTGCTCGCCGTACTGAGCCTGGTCGCGATCGTCGCTGGCATCGTCAAGGGGATGACCGGCTTTGGCTACTCGCTCATCATGACACCGATCTTCGCGACGGTAGTCGATCCGACCGTCGCCGTCGTCGTCCTGGCAATTCCCCCGTGGATGCTCAATATGTTCCAGATCGCGGAAACCGGAACGGGGCGGTCGTTCGTTCGCGAAGAGTGGTCGCTCCTGTTGCTCGCCGTTATCGGGACCGTCATCGGCGTCGCAGCGCTGGCGACGTACAGCGCCGGACCGCTCGTCCCCTTCGCTATCGGTCTCGTTCTCCTCGGCTACGTCGTCTTTCAGGTCGTGCAGAACTTCGTGACGGTCGAGGAAGCACACCATCCCATCGCACTCGGCACGGCCGGGTTTTCCCAGGGCTTTCTGCTCGCTTTCGCGAATCTCGGGCCGTTGCTCCCGGCGTACTTTCACACCTTCGAGCGGGACGCCGAGCGATACATCGGCGGGTTGGCGATGGTTCTCGGAACGATATTCACGGTTCGTATCGTACAGATGGCGCTGTTCACCGATCTCCTGACGACCTACCGGCTCTGGCTCGGGTCGATGATCGCCGTCGTCACGATCGTCGGCCTGCTACTGGGGACGTATCTCCGACGCCTCGAGTTCGACGAGCGCGCGTTCAACTGGTTCGTCGTCGGACTCCTGTTCGTTATCTCGCTCAACATCTTCCGCAACTCCGTGCCAGCGCTGTTCTTCTAACAGTAGACGGTAATACGAATTTGTTATGCAAAACGGTCCCCGAAACTGGATCACTTGATTCGACACGTGCGAATGGAACGCTGCGGAGAGGACCGAGCATCCGCGAGCGAAGCGAGCGGTTCACCGCCGGATCGGGGTGAAACCCCGTGACGGCGGCCTTTTGGCATCATCAGAATCGCAAAGCGGTTCTGATTAGCAGTCAGAACGCGTTGCGTTCTGACAGCATCAACGGGTTTTGCCGGGGGTTCGACCGAGTGAGTGAAACGAACGAGGGAGGACCCCGGCAAAAGAGGTTGCTGTACTGACCGTGAATTACACGAGTTATTCTGTCTGATGAAATCATGCTACTATTACTGCTAATAGACAACGAGTGCCAGATAGAGCTGTCCAACCCCTGCCACGATCATCAGGCATCCGGCGAGTCGCTTCAGGTGCTCCGAATAGGCCGCGAACCGACCCGCACTCGCGACCAGCCCCATTCCGGTCGCGACCGTCACCGCAATCATCAGGGCGACTATGCTACCGACGTAGGTCAGCAGGACGAGCGCCGCCGCCTCGGTCGGCAGCGACAGCGAGCGGGCGACCACCGCGAGGAAGACGGGCGCGACGCAACCGGCCCCAGCGAGCGCGTAGCCCGCGCCGAAAAGCCCGAATCCGAAGACGCTCGAGCGCCGCTCCGGAAGCGGAATCGACAGCGAGGGGGCGCGACCGGCGAGAACGAGTACGCCGAAGACCACCAGCAGTCCGCCGACGAGCGACTCGAAGATCGTCAGGTTCGATAGCGTCTGCTGGCCGATCACGAACGTCACCCCGATGAGGGCCATGAGGGTTCCAAGAACGCCACTACCTGCGGCGATTCCCCGGATCGTTGCCCCACCGAGTGACGCATCGTCGCCGTCCGTTCGGCTGACGTAGAACCCGACGTATCCCGGCAACAACGGATACGCACAGGGGCTAAAGAAGGTCGCGACGCCGGCAGTGAGCGCGAAGACGACCGTCGACAGAAGCGATACGTCGATCACGCGTCCGTCCCTGCCTCGAGCGCCTGTTCGATCCCCGCCACGAGTTCGTCCGCCGTTTTGACGCCGGTGTCCGACCACTGAACGCGTCCGGACGTATCGATCGCGACGGCGGAGGGATAGCCACCCGCAAGATACCGTGCAGTCAGTTCCGCAGTCGGATCGAGACCGAGCGACCAGTTCCCGTCGTGTTTCTCCCACCAGTCGACCAGTTCCGCTTTCGTCACTGATCTGCCGATCGCTTCGCTCGTAATCGAGATGAACAGCACGTCGTCACCGATGCGATCGTTCGCCACCGCAAGTGCGGGCATCTGTTCGATACACGGCGGACACCACGTGCCGAAGAAATCGATGAACGTCGGTCGGTCGGACGCCGGAACACGGACCTCGCCGGCTTCGCTTCCCGGCGCATCGATCGTCTCGATCGTGAGCGGTTCGGTGTCCGGAGATCCCGTCCCATCCGAATTCCCGCTTTGGGCCTCGTCTGTTCCATCTCCGAACGACGGTGGACCGCGTATCGCCAGCGCCCCTGCGCCACCGATCGTACCCAGGCTGCCGACTCCGGCGAGGATATCTCGCCTGCGCATCTTACGCTTTCACCACCGTTTCGAGATCGGCGACTACCCGTGAAGTCTCGACCGTTGCACCTCGGGGATACGCTCGCTCGACGATCCCGTCTTCGTTCGCGAGCAAGATCAAATTATAGTGGGGGAACTGATACTCGAGCGAATCGTACTTCTCGGCATCGACCTTCTTGAGCGGCAACCCGATCCGGTCGGTCAAGATCTCTTTCGCCGTTTCGTACCGCTCCGGTCTGAGGAAGTCCCAGTTCCCGGCCTCGAGATCGACCCCCTGCTGGTCGGCGAACGTTCGAAGCGCGTCTTCCGTGTCACGTTCCGGATCGAACGTCATCGCGAGCAGTTGAACATCCTCACCGTACCCGTTGGCAGCGGCAACTTCCTGTGCACGACGGAGTCGTAGTATCAACGCGGGACACATCCCATCGGGACACGACGTATAAAAGAATGTCATCAAAACTGCCCGGCTGCTCTCGAATTGATTCGTCGAGACGGTTTCACCGGTCAGTTGGTTGGGGAGTTCGACCGACGGAACGTCGTCGCCGTAGCTCGGATGCGACGACTCGCTCAGATCTTGATTCGGTGGGCCGAGAACCGCTCCGTCGGCATGCTCCCGTTCACTACCGTCGCTGTCGTCTGCCTGCCCCTCGTTGCTCGAGAGGGAATCCAGACAGCCCGCTGTGGTAGCGACACTCGAGGCGGCGATCGATCGGAGCCAGAGACGCCGGTTCATACGTCGACGTTTCGGTGGGAATCGTAAATCCAGTACGACGATTCCCCGAGTCGGAAAAAGGGACAGCGGCAAGGGTGAACGAAGAGCGCGAATGTCGCTCGGGAAGGTGCGATATCACTTCGTCAACGAAATGAGAACGAGCACCATCCCGCTCGAAACGATGGCCGCCTGCACGAGGGCGGCGGACGCGATCGTCGTCCCGAACACCTGGTAGATGAGCCCCTCGCAGATCGCGCCGGCGCCGATGAAGACGAACCCGCCGGAGACGTACAGCATCGGCGTCTGACCGCTGCGACGATAGCCGTGATACGCCAGATACGCGACGCCGAGACTCAGCACGAACGTGAACAGTTTGGCGATCACGAACGACGCTTCCATCAGTCGTCACCCCGGAGATCGCTCCAGAGGGACGTGAAGTTGTCAGCGAGCTCGTCGCGCGTTTCCAGCGTCAGCGAGAGTTGGCCATCGGTGATATCGACGTGGAGTTCCTCGAGCGACGTTTGGAACTCGCTTCGATGCGAGCCGTCCGTATCGACGGTGTTCCGCTCCTCGATGAGGTCGTGGTCCTGCAGCGTCGACACTCGCCGATAGATCGTCGTGAGCGAGGCGTTGCACTCCTCGCTGAGCGTTTTCGCGGTCTTCGGCCCGTGATCCGCGGCGAGGAGTATCTTCCGTGCGTACTCGTCCGCGAGGATCTGGAAGATTTCCGCCGAATCCGAGGAGCCTCCGTGTTGCACACGATAGACCCCGTCGTTCAGTGCCAAATAGGCCACGATTCCCCGACTCAGCAAATCGTCGTCACTGTCTTGTACCCACACTCGGGTGGTACTCGTGACTACGGACGTTCGTCGTCCGTTTCGTCTCCCAACGGTAACCAGACGGCATCGAACCGGAACGCCTCGAGCGCACGGACCACGTCGACGAACGCATCACGGTGTGCAGGCCGGACACGACCGCCTATGGCGAGCGTAGATCAGTCCCGCCAGAATCGCCACGGAGAGCGCACCGAGGGCCGGTCGTAACGGATCGAAGTACGTCATAAGCGCGGACGAACTGAACAGGGCGAGCAGGGCGACGTTACAGATCGGACAACCGACCGCCAGGAACCCGCCGACGAGACCGCCGAGCGCCCAGCGATCCTCGCTACTCGCACCGCCGGCCTCGCTCTCGTCGTCACCCTCGAGGTCGGGATCGACCACTTCGGTCGCCAGTCGCTGTGCCGCGTAGACGCCCGCCAGCAGCGCGGTCAACAGCAGAAACAGGTAGTCGACGGGCGTCCGCGGGACCATCCGAACGTACAGCGGGTTCGGAATGAGACCGGTGACGAGGCCGAACAGCAGGACCACGCCGATTCCGGCGGCCGTTCCCCACAGCATCGCTCGCCGATCCGATCGGATCGATCGGACGAAGTCGTGTGCCGTCATTTCGTCGCCTCCGTCGTGATCACACAGTGTTCCGGATGGCCCGCACGTCCGAGGAAGAACACCAATAGGGCGAGCCCGCTGACGCGAAGCAACGCGCCGTCGTACGGGAGCACTGCCATCCCACCGGCGAACCCGAGAAAGCCGAGGAGGCCGGCACCACAGCTCGCACAGCCCGACGCGAGGAGCCCCGGGACGATGCCGGAGAGATCGGTGAGACTCGAGAGACCAACGATCCGCAGTTGCGCAACGGCGTTGACGACCGCGACACCTGAAAGCAGGGCGTAGAGGACGATGACCGCGAGCCCCGACCAGCCGTCGGTCCGGTAAACTGTCTCCGTGAGCGAGACGAGGACGTACTCGAACCAGTGGAATCCGTCGCCGAGCATCTGGAGCGAGAATCCCGGCATCGTACTCAGGATCAGGAGAACGTAGGTGGCGACCGTCACGAGTACCAGTCCGATCGTCCCTCGCCACGTCTCGAACGGGTACGAGACCGCTGCAGCGAGGTTCGTCAGGTACCCGCTGATCGAATCGCGCGTGAACATCTAGCTGCACCGATGCAGGGATGACTGAAATCACCGACTCCGATTTGCTGGGTCAGCAAATCAACGGTTCCGTTTACGCCATCGGAGAGAGAACGTAACGACGAGTAACCTATCTACAATGAGTCATGAACGCGACGCAAACGAGGGGCCGTCTCGACGGCGAATGCTCGCCGCACTCGGTGCCGCATCGACGACGGTCGCTGGCTGTATGGACATTCTATCGGACGACGACGGCAACGGAGTCGGCAGGGGCGAAATGTCGTCCGGCCCCACGCACTGGCCCGCTATCGAGACGGGGCAGGTAGTCTCTGACTTCGAGGATCTCGACGAGTGGTCCTCCCGAACTGGCAAACTCTCGGCCGCTTCCGACGAGGCGCGACTCGGATCCCAAGCGGCGGTCGTCGAAAGCGACGAGGCGACGGCCGGCATGGAGGTTCGGTTCGACGACGGAATCGACTTCGAGGACTGGGACACCTCGCTGGCGGTCAAACCGGAATCCGCCGATCGGATCATCGTCGAGTTCCTCGCACCGACGCGGAGCGAACGCCTCACCAGTATTCGAATCGTTCCGGACGGGTACGACGGCTGGTTCCGAATGGACTGTGGCTACCAGCAGAAGCCGGGGGAAGACCCGGACCTGTCGAACGTCACCGGCCTCAATATCATCGCGGACGGGCCGGACGGCGGACCGACCAAATTGCTGGTCGACGACCTTCGCCGAACCGAATCGGCCGCCAACGGTGCCGCAATCCTCGCGTTCTACGGCGGCCACGGTTCGCATTACGACATCGCGGCCGAGATTCTCGAGGAGCGCGACTGGACCGCGGCGGTTCCGGTCAGCCCCGAGCAAATCGGAGCTGCCGGTCGGATGGGGCGCACCGAATTACGCGACCTCCGAGACCGCGGCTGGGACGTCTGTTCGCTCCCACAGGTGTCGACGCCCCTGCCGGAACAGTCCGAGGACCAGCAGCGACAGGTCCTCGAAGCTGCTCGAGACGCGCTCGCAGACGAGGGCTTCGAGGACGGATCGCGTCACCTGTTCGTTCCCGAGGACCGAATGGATGCAACGACCTACGACCTCGCGAGAGAGATTCACGAGTCAACGTTCCTGTACAACGCCGGAACGACGAGCGTGCCGCCGACCGAGATGCACATGATTCCGTTCATCTGGGGTCCCGCACTTCACACCGGTGTTCGCCGCCACACCAACCTTTCCGATCAGTACAACCATCTCACCGTGGTGCGCGTTCCGCGGATCGTCGACGAAGAAGACATCGGTGTCAACGAAAATCGGATGTCACTCGACGACTTCGGACTGCTCCTCGATCACATCGAGCACCGCGGCCTCGACGTCATCACTCCCTCGGATCTGGTCGACGAGACGTTCGAGCGCGCCAACGGCACCGACGAAACCGAGAACAGAGAGCGACCGAGCGGAACGATTCTCGAGGCGGGCCAGTCCCACACGTTTGAGGGATCCGGCTCTGGCGACACCGCCACGTTCGACCTCGACGAGGGGATCCTCGTGGCGAACGTCTCCCACGACGGCGGGGAGATTGCTGTCGACGTGACGAAACCCGACGGTACCGGACGCAACGAGAATCTGCTGACCACGTCCGGGAATGCCACCGGCGAATCGATCATGGCCGTCGACGACGACGCCTACAGACTCGAGGTCGACGCCGACAGCGCATGGTCGATCGACCTCTCACAGCCGACGGTCGACAGCGATGAACTCGAGGACCTTCCGCTCGAGGCGACCGGGACGGGATCGGCGTTCGTCGGGCCGCTGTGGACCGAGGGCGGCATCAGGGTCGTCGCGACACACGATGGTGACGGCACGTTCATCGTCGACGGCTACGATGCGGACGGCAGTCGGGAGATACTCGTCCACCGGACCGGCGAGTTCGATAACTCGCGGTCGTACAAGGCGGGCGGCCCCGTCTGGCTCAACGTCGAGGCCGACGGCGACTGGACGCTCGAGGTCGTGGACTCGTAGTACTGGATTCGATCGCTCGAAACACTCGTTGCGCTCGACACCGTTTCCGCTGTTCGATCACTGCTCATCGTCGGACCGTCGGGAGTGACCGAATGGGCGAATCGGAACGGGACGGACGAGCTCTCGATCCAATTTTGCTGACCCAGCAAATCGGCGGATCCGTTTAGGGCGGGTAGCGTAAACGTGAGCGCGAACAATCGATGTCGCTCGATCAGCCGTCTCGTCGCGCTCTCGTTACAGGTCTCGTTGGAACTCTCGGCGTCGGCGGCGCTTACTTATCTCACGCGATCCGACGACACCGCTCACGACCTCTCCCCGTCGTTTCACTCGAGCGACGAGACGTCCCCACTCGGCGTCGAATTGCGGGGAAAGCCGATTATGGGTGCGTCCGATGCATCGCTCGATATCTACTACTGGACGGACTTCCAGTGTCCGTTCTGCGAACAGTTCGAACGGGAGACGCTCCCCGACCTCGTTCGAGAGTACGTCGAACAGGGGACGGTTCGAATCATATTCATCTCACTGCCGTACTTCGGTGCGGACTCGATGACGGCCGCGATCGCCGGCAAGTGCGTGTGGGACCAAGTTCGTGACGCCGACCCATCGACGTACTGGGACTGGCACGCGGCGATCTTCGAGGAACAGGGCGAGAAGAACTCCGGCTGGGCTACAGCCGAGAACCTCCTCGAGTACACGCGCTCGGTCGACGGCGTCGACGCCGACTCGCTCGAGTCGTGTCTCGACGATCGATGGTCGGCGCTCGAAGACGAGATCGACGCGGATAACGAGCAAGCACGTTCGTTTGGCGTTCGGGGGACGCCGACGTTCGCTGTCTTCGATCCGGACTCCGAATCCGTCGGGACGCTCGTCGGCGCACAGCCCATCGAGCGCTTCGATGAGGCGATCGAACGAATCGAAGACGCGTGAGATCAGTCGCGATCGAGACGAGCGTCCGACGACCGATCGGTCGACATGATCGGCGACCGCCTCGCGCGATCGTGCGGCCGCCGTCACTCGTATTCGAACACGCGTGCCATCCCTCGCTCGAGGTGATAGACGTTGTGACAGTGGAACAGCCAGTCGCCGGGGTTGTCCGCCAGGAAGTCGAACGTCACCTGATCGCCGCGGGGCGCGACGAGGACGGTGTCCTTGACCGCGTCGCCGACCTGAAAGAAGTGGCCGTGGAGGTGCATCGGGTGGATCGCCGGGCTGCGGTTCACCATCTGCACGCGGACGTGGTCGCCCTCGCTGATCTCGAACGGGTCGGCGTCGGGATACGTCTCGCCGTCGATGGTCCACGCGTCGGCGTCGGCGCTGCCCATCATCCCGCCCGACAGCGTGAGGTCGAACGTTCGATCCGGCTCCCCGTCGAGATCCAGCGGCTCGAGCGCCTCGAGATCCTCGTACTCGAGTTCGTCGCCGTCGAACTGCGGCCGGTCGACAGAGCCGTCGGCGGCGGCGTCTGCGTACCGCAGTCTCGCCTCCGCGGGGTCCTCTTCGCCGACGACGGGTTCGGCGACGACGGCCCACTCGCCGGGGGCGTCGGCCTCGAGGATCGCGTCGTAGCGCTCGCCCATGCTCATCACGAACGAATCCACCTCGACGGGTTCGACCGGTCGCCCGTCGGCGTGCGTGACGGTCAGCGAGTGGCCGCCGACCCCGACGCGATAGGTCGTGGCGCTGCTGGGGTTGATGAACCGCAGCCGAACGCGCTCGCCCTCTTCGACTTCGAATACGGCCGGATCCGAGGGGAGGCGGCCGTTGACAAGCAGTCCCTCGTACGGGGGTCGCTGACCCATCATCTGACTGCCCGGTCCCATGCCGTCGCCGGGCCCGGGACCGTCGCCAGGTCCGCCGTCACTGCCGGGACTCATGCCGTCGTCAGGACCCATTCCGTTACCCGGTCCCATTCCGTTGCCGTCTCTACCCGGTCCCATTCCATCGTTCGGTCCGCGACCGTCACCGCGTCCGTCGCTATCGGGCCCCATCCCGTCGCCGTCTCCGCCTGGCCCGCCATCGGGCCCCATCCCGTCGCCATCTCCGCCTGGCCCGCCATCGGGGCCCATGCCACCGCCGCCCGGCGGGGCTTCGATCGAGTCGAGCGCCGGCTCCTCCCCGAGGTAGTCGTCGAGCTGCAACGTGTACTCGCGGTCGTACTCGACGTGGGTCGACTCCTCTTCGACGATCAGCGGTCCGTAGAGTCCCCTGTCGAGTTGTAACCCGACGTGGCTGTGGTAAACGTACGTGCCCGCCGGCGACGCCTCGTACTCGTACTCGAACGTCTCGCCGGACGAGACGGGCGCTTGCGTGACGTCCGGAACGCCGTCCATCGGGTTCGGTACGGGAACGCCGTGCCAGTGGATCGTCGTCCCCTCGGACAACCCGTTCTCGAGCGAGATGCGGAGCGTCTCTCCTTCGCCGACCCGGAGCTCCGGTCCGGGGAACTGCTCCTCGTACAGCCACGTCTCGACGCTCTCGTCCGCTCCGACGTCGACTTCCCCGCTCGAGGCGACCAGCGTTTCTTCGAGTCCGCCGTCGTCTCCGGTCCCGCCGTCCTCGTCCCCCTGTGCGGTCCGCTCGAGTGCGGCCGCTCCGATTCCGATCCCGTTCGGTAGTCCCGCGATTCCGAACAGCGTCGCACCGCCGATGCGTAGCGCCTGCCGTCGTGGGACGGTTCGATCAGTATCGTCCATCACAGAACCGCCCACAACTGCCGGGAAAAAGGAAGGGCATGCCAGCGCGCGCTCTTCTCGATTCGCGTCCGAGAAACGTGACCTCGGGGCTGGAAACCGCGTTCGAACGAGTCGCCGGCGTTCTCACTCGAGCACCGCGATCAGCAGGAAGGTCTCCGGTCGGACGGCCTCGTGTTCGATGGCGAACCCGACCTCGCGGAGGGCGTCCGCCGCCTCGTCGGCGCTGTAGCGCTCGTCGACCGGCGGCCCGTTCTCGCCGGTTCCGGTGGCCGCCCAGTCGACGACGACGAGCCGACCGGCGGGCGCGAGGACCCGCCGAATCTCGGCCAGCGACTCCGCGCTCGCGAACTCGTGGTAGGTCATCGTCGAGAACGCAGCGTCGACGCCGCCGTCGTCGAACGGCAGGTCGCTTACGTCGCTGGTCACGAGATCGACGTTCTCCGGGATACCCTTCTCTCGGTAGTAATCCTGCATCTCCTCCTGGACGTCGACTGCGTAGACCTCGCCGGCGTACGGGGCGACGTCGTCGGTGAAGAAGCCGGTCCCGCTGCCGAGGTCGGCGACGGTGTCGTCCGGTGAGAGCGAAAGCGCCCACAGTAGTTCCTCGGCCGAGAGGAAGCGATATCGCTTCCCGGCCTCCTCTAACTTGTCAGCCCGCGACGCGTCGAAGGTGTGGTATCCCATGGTTACAGATTCTCGAACGCAGTATCGACCAGTTCGCCCGTCTCCGCCACGATGTCTGCCATCTCGTCGTCGTCCGGTGCCATTCCGACAAGTCGCGCGATCCGCATGATCGAAACGTGGTAGATGCGCTGTCGACCGGGTTCTTCCTCCCAGACGACGACGTTACATGGGAACAGCGCGCCGAGTTTACCGTCGGTCGCCTCGAGTGCCCGGTCGGCCACCGTCGGGTTACACGCGCCGAGCACGTAGTAGGGGTCGCGGTCGGCATTGACCTTTTCGTTGAGCAGTTCCGACGGGGAGAACTCGACGGGAATGCCGAACCCCGCGTCGGTGAACACCTCACGAACGTGTTCGATGGCGTCCTCGTGGTCCATCTCGAGCGTCGTCTGTTTCCCACCGATGTCGTCCGGATCGATCCGGGTGGGGTCGATTGGCAGCGTCATTCGTGGAGAGTATTGGGCCCACCACAAAAATCAGTTCTGGATTTTACCGTCGACCGCTACGAGATCGCCACCGACTCGTGGAAGTACATCACCGAACGCTGCGCCAGCGAAGACCGGGAAACGAATCGCGTGCAAGAGCCTCCTGCATTGTTCGACACGAGAATGGGAACGTCGCGGGTGGGATCGACGAGCGGTCAGTTCGAGACCGCAATCGCTGACTCGGAAAATCGGCCGAACGCATATTACCTTCTGCCTGCAAGTTCACGTATGGGTTCGGACGTCTCCAGTCAATCGCTGCTCGGGCTGGCAGGGCTCGCGAGTCTCTGTTGTGTCGGACCGGGGACCGCCGCCATCGCCGGCGGAACGTCAGTCGGGATGATCGTTGGGATCGCACAGGGTGTGGTGATCTTCGCAGTGCTCGGTATCATCGGGCTCCTGATCCGACTTCACTCGAGTTGCTCGTGTTCGGCCCGTAACGCTGACCGGGAGACGCAGCGATCCGCGGGCGTGAAGCGAAACGCGGACCTCGAGTGATCCGTCGACCTGAGTGATGAACGCTTCCACACAGATCATGACGCTGCGGACCGTACCGAACTCGTCGAGCAGAGACTCGTGACGACAGATACTGCACCGAAGCAATAGCCGTAGTTGATTGTATAGTATTGGGAATTTCCAGAAATACTTTTTGCGCTGCCGTCCTACCTCTCACGTATGACCGAGACGTTCGTCGTTATCGGCGGTGACGCCGCGGGAATGAGCGCCGCGAGCAAGGCGAAACGAGAGGATCCCGAGCGAGAGGTGATCGTCTTCGAAAAGGGCGAGTGGGTCTCCTACGCCGCCTGCGGGATGCCCTATTACGTCAAGGGGGCGGTCGACGAACTGGACGACCTCGTCACCGTGACGCCCGAGGAGTTCCGGGAGGAACGGGACGTCGACCTGCGGACGGGTGCGGAGGTCGTCGACATCGATCCGGAGGCGCGAACGGTCACGGTCGAGACCGAGGACGAGACCCACAAGCAGCCCTACGACGACCTCCTCGTCGCGACCGGCGCGAGCGCGATCGAACCGCCGTTCGAGGGACTCGGACTCGAGGGCGTGTTCACCATCCACGACATGGACGAGGCCGACGCCATCGAGGAGTACGTCACCGACTACGGACCCGAGACGGCCGCGATCGTCGGCGGCGGCTACGTGGGGATTGAGATGGCCGAAGCGCTGTCGGCCCGCGGCGTCGACGTCCACCTCTACGAGATGCTTCCCCACGTCCTCCAGCCGTTCGGTGAGGCCGTCGCCAAGGTCGTCGAGGACCACCTGCGCGAGCAGGGGGTCGAACTCCACCTCGATACCGCTGTGTCGGGCTTCGTCGGCGACGAGCGGGTTGACGGCGTTGCACTCGAGGACGAGACAGTCGCCGCCGATATCGCGATCGTCGGCGTCGGGGTGAGACCGAACGCCGAACTTGCCGAGACGGCCGGTATCGAACTGGGGCCGACCGGGGCCATCGCGACCGACGAGTACGGACGCACGAATTACGAGAACGTCTACGCAGCGGGCGACAACGCCGAGGCGATGCACGTCGTAACCGGCGAACCGGACCACGTCCCGCTGGCCCTCACGGCCAACCGCGCGGGACGGGCGATCGGACAGACGGTCACCGGCGACCCGACGCCGGTCGGCGAGATCGCGGGCACCGCCATCGTGAAGGCGTTCGACCTCGGGGCCGCCCGAACGGGGATCGTCGACGAGGAACGGGCTCGCGAGGCCGGCTTCGATCCGATTTCGATCACGATTTCGGCGTCGTCGCGCGCCCACTACTATCCCGACGGCGCGGAACTTACGGTCACGCTGGTCGCCGACCGCGAGAGCGGCGAACTGCTCGGCGGCACCGTCGTCGGCCGCGAGGGCGCAAAGCGCATCGACACTGTCGCGACGGCGCTGACGGCCGGAATGACCGTCACCGAACTGCAGAACGCGGATCTGGCGTACGCGCCGCCGTTCAGCCCCGTCTGGGATCCGATCCTCACCGCGGCGAAGGTTCTCGCCGGGAAGCTCGAGTGAGATCACGATGACGACCGGCGAATCCGGCGAACTGGAAGCCTACGTCGCCGACCGTCGCTCGGACCTGATCGACCTCGCGCTCGATCTGCTCTCGGTCGACACGGCGAATCCGCCCGGCGACACGCGCGAGATCGCCGCCTTGCTCGAGGAGTACCTCTCGCAGTTTCCGGTCGACGTCGAGCGGTTCGCCGTCGATCCGGCGAAGCCGAATCTCCTCGTGACGCTTCCGGGCGCGAGCGATCGAACGCTCCTGTACAACGGGCACCTCGATACGGTGCCGTTCGACGCCGACGTGTGGTCGTTCGATCCCCTCGGGGAGCGCGTCGACGACCGCCTCTACGGCCGCGGCGCGACCGACATGAAGGGAGCCGTCGCCGCGATGCTGTTCGCGATCCGCGCGTTCACCGAGACGGACGTCGAACCGCCCGTCGACCTCGCGTTCGCGTTCGTCAGCGACGAGGAGGTCGGCGGCGACGCCGGCCTCCCCGCGTTGCTCGAGGCCGACCGCCTCGAGGCCGACGCCTGCGTCATCGGCGAACCGACCTGCGAGGTGGGGCGTCACTCCGTGACGGTCGCCGATCGGGGGAGCATCTGGCTGACGCTCGAGGCGACCGGCGAGGCCGCACACGGCTCGCGGCCGGTGCTCGGCGAGAACGCGATCGACCGACTCTACGACGCGGTAACGACGCTGCGGGAGCGGTTCGGGACGCGACGGCTCGAGGTCGATCCCGCCATCGAGCCGATCATCGACGAATCGATCGCCTTCTACGAACCGACGATGGGCGCCGAGACCGCCCGCGAACTGTTCGAGACCCCGACGATCAACCTCGGCGTCCTCGAGGGCGGGGAGGCGATCAACAGCGTCCCCGGGTCCGCCCGCGCGGAGGTCGATATTCGGTTGACGGCCGGCGTCCGGACGCCCGACGTCCTCTCGGAGATCCGGGACTGCGTCGCCGACTGCGAGGGGATCACAGTCGCCGACGTCTCCTGGAGCGTCGGCACCGCCGAACCGGTCGAGAGTCCGCTCGTCGAGGCCGTGTCCTCAAGCGCCGAGGAAACGACCGGCGAGCGAGTGTACCGACGGAGCGCCACCGGCGGCGGCGACGCGAAGACGCTGCGAAACGCCGGGATTCCGACGGTCGAGTTCGCGCTCGGAACCGACACCGTCCACGCCGTCGACGAGTACACGACCGTCGAGGCGCTCGTCGGGAACGCGACGAGCTATGCGCGCCTCCCCGAACTATGGGCGGCCGCGGTCGACGAGACGGACGCGTCTGGGTGACTCCCCGATACGGGATTGGTTGACTAACCCACGTCCGAGATGTAGGAACCGAAACGGACGACATCGATGACGTTCTCGGTATCGTCGTGTTCGGAAGCGTCGCTCGAGGCGATGCTGACCGGCAGAGCGACATCGATCTGTTCGTCGTCGTCGACGGTGATCGGACGAGCGCCCGACGCGTCGTTACGGATGTCGTCGCCGACCTCAGCGAGCAGCGATTCGACGGCGATCGATTCGATTTCGAACCGTACGTCGAATCTGCGGAGAGTGCACGACGAGCGGGTCCGAAACTCCGTGAAATCTTCACGGAGGGCGTGACGATATACGGCAGTGATCGACTCCAATCCATCCGGAAAGCGGTGATCACCGATGAGTAGTACACGAATCGAAAAGCTGGTTGACAACGCACAGGCGGCGTTCGAACGGCGACCGGCAGAAGTCGAGCCCGGACTCGACGTAGAAGACGCAGCGCTCCTCCAGTTGCGGAAGGCCTGTCGGTTGCTCGCTGGTGCTGAAGCCCTGTACGATGCTGCATACTATACGCTCGTCATCGAAGCCTCGTTCGTCGCAATCAAACGGACGATCGAGTTCCGACTCCTCGAGCGGGGCACGATGGAACCGGACGATCTTCCCGGAACGCATCCGGGCGTATACCGAGAGGCAGCCGCAGTCGGTATTGTTGTCGAATCTATGGCCGCGGATCTCGCCGACCTCTGGCGCGATCATCGGGCGAAAACGTACTATCAAGACGGTCTCGCCTCGACGGAACGGGCGCGGGCGGTGCGGAGAGCGCCCGCACGCCAGGAATGGGCGGTCGCGAGCGACGCGGAGGGCGGCAGCGGCGAGCGGGGCGGGCCGGGACGTACACACCTGTCCAGCCGGCCACGTCGCTCGGTGGGCCATCTACAGTCCTGACGGACTCAGAAAGGGCGAGGCCGCCTCGGTCGTCCCCCGGCCCCGCAAGCACCGCAGGTACGAGGCGCGCAGCGGCGATCGCGGGACATCGAGCGGTCGAGGGCTTTCGAGTGTCCTCTCCACCGAAACAGACCAAAATCCCGTCAGCTGTCTCCGGTGACCAAGTCCTCGATGAACCGGAAGCCGTTCACGAACGTCACCGAGTCACCGTACCCCTCACTCGCGAGCACGGTCTCGGCCCCTTCGCCGGCCGCGATATCGGTCGTGTAGATGGAGACCTCGGCCGCCGTCCCCGCACGGAGGTGCTGGGCAGCTAGCGCAGCGAGGGCGACGTCCGCGCGTTCGACCTCGTCGGCGGGTCGGTCATCGGCGTTCGCGATGTACCGCTGGACCCCGTCCATCACCCGCGAGACGACAGGCTCGGAGAACTCGAGTGGCGACGCAACCGTCGTCCAGCCCTCGTCGATCGCGGCGTCGACGGGCGGTGCCTTGACGTCGGGGTCGTCGACGGTCAGCTCCTCGTACACCCGTTCCGGGAGGACGAAGGTGATGTCGTTCCGGCGAGCGAATCGCCGAACAGCCTGGTAACGGCTGTTTGACGGCTGCCCCATCGCGACGAACAGGCCGGTGTCGGCGATATGAAGCGTGCTCACGCGTCGTCAGCCACGTCGCCGTCGTCGATGTCCAACTCGTCGAGTCCCGCTCCTCCTTTCTCGATGTCGTAGTGCTCGTGGACGACGGGCCGGAGCGCCTGGAGGATCAGCTCCGCAGCCAGCGGGGAGATATCGAGATCTTCAGCCATTAGCCGGTGGGTCACCTCGCCGCGTTCGCGGGCGACGGCGTAGGTGAGCGCCGTCGCGAGGCCGGCGACGCCGTGGCGGTCGATGTAGGTATCGATGTCGGCGTTCGTCTCGCGCCGGCCGACGGCATCGATGAGCGCCGGCGTGATCGTGTATTCCCGGTCCCCCACGGTCGTCGTCACGGTCAGGTCGATCTCGCGGGCGGCGTACCGCCGAGGCTGCTCGTCGTGGGTGACTTCGACGACGCCGGCGTCGACGAGCCGGTTGACGTAGCTGTAGGCCGTCCCCTGGGCGAGCTCGAGGTCGTCCATCACGTCCTGGACGGTCGCCTCCCCCTCCCGAGCGAGATACGCGTACAGCTGGGCCAGCTGTGGCTCCTCGAGCAGGTCTGCAACCGAGAGGAAGTCGCGGACGATGTCGCCGTCGGCGCGGTTTGAGGTGCGTGACACGGGTTGTTCTTGATTACAGTTTACAGTGAACCAGTAAAGAGTGTTTGGGTCACTCTGCTGGCGTCGCGACGAGGTGTTCTTCGAGGTCGCGCGTCCAGTACGTCTCAAGGCCACCGGGGTTAGCGGGCACAAAGCTGGAGCGCCCCTTCGAGATGCTCGAGTTCAACGCGGAACCCCGTCAGTGCCGCGAGCGTGTCGACGACGAGCCCACACCCGTCACAGGCGACGTGATCGCACTCTTCGGGATCCGGCTCCGCTCGGATGGCACAGTCGACACAGATCGGGTGGGTGACCCGCTCGTCCTGTTCCCAGGTGTGCGCCTCGCCAGTCTTGGTGCCGGGCAGGGCGTCGCAGAAGGCGCAGTCAACGAGCGTTTGCTGCATCACTCTGCCTCCTCTTCGTCGGTGTCGTACGCGGCCGTCCAGCTACGATGGTAGACGGCTACTATAGCTTCAGCTCTCACACCAGTTGGGAAGTACCGATAATAGCTGCCTATTGTATCTATTGTATCAGCGACGGCTCTTGGTCGCGGATTCCCTCGAAGCTATCCGAAACCCACGATAGCACGTTCTTGAGATGAGACAGAGATGTCGATACCGGCGACAGTTGTTGTCCTCGGACAGACTCAGCACGAGTGTCGTCGAACCCGACCGGCGACGAGCACACGAGAAACGGACCTACTGCTATCCGACCCCGTCGAGCAACCGCGGGCAGCTGGAATGGCGATGTCTAAACGAGAGTTGTGCCTCTCTCGAGAGGGCAGCCGAGCGCGTGAACAGGACTAGCCGTGGACGTCAGCCGTCGCCGGACCCGCCGGTGCGGTCACGTCAGTCGACGCGACTCGAACCGATCGCGAGCTCGGCGTACTCGACGAGAGGCTCATCGACGAGGTCGTCAGACGGCTCGGTTCGTATATCGGTCTCGAAGCGACGGTGACGACCGACTCCGATCGACTGTTCGTCCGTAGCGGGTAGCGACGGTCTGCGCCGAGCGACGCGACGTCCGAATACACAGCCGAAAGCTACATTCCGCGATGTCGATCAGTTCGTAGCCGTCAAGCGTGATCGCCGTCACTCGTCGACGAACCGCTCGTTCAGGGCAGCCAGTCTCAGTATTTCACAGTTTTCCCAAGATTATTATCTACTGGGTTCGTCGGATACCGTATGCAACCGAATACGACGATGACGCCGACCGAACTCAGGGCGGACATTCCCGCTTTCAAGGAGGGTGTTTACCTCAATTTTGGCGCCCACGGACCGAGCCCGGAGTACGTCGTCGACGCCGCCGACGAGTTCGTCCGCACCCACGAGTATGAATCGCCGGTCGGGGACGACCCCTACGAAACTGCGTTTCAGGCGTTCGACCGCACTCGAGAGCGGGTCGCGACGTTCGTCGGCGCCGAACCGAACGAGATCGCACTCACTGAAAGCACCACGGCCGGGATCAACGCGATCGCCAATGCGATCGACTGGCAGTCCGGCGACCTCGTCGTCCGGACGGATCTCGAGCATCCAGCTGGAGTCCTCCCGTGGCAGCGCCTCGAACGAGAGGGTGTCGAGGTTCGCGTCGTCGAGACGAAGGGCGGCCGAATCGATCCGGATCGGTTCGCCGAGGCCGTCGCCGACGCCAGGCTCGCCTGTTTCAGCGCGGTCACGTGGACCCATGGGACGCAGCTTCCGGTAGCGGAGCTGGTCGATATCGCCCACGATTCCGGTGCGCTCGCCCTCGTCGACGCCGTCCAGGTCCCTGGACAGCTCCCGATGGACGTCGCGGAGTGGGGCGCTGACGCTGTCGCCGCCGCCGGCCACAAGTGGCTGCTCGGGCTGTGGGGCGGCGGCTTCCTCTACGTCGACCGTGACGTTGCCGAGGGCCTCGAGCCGCGGACGGTCGGCTATCGGAGCGTCGAGACACCGTCCGCCGACCCCTACGAGTACGCTGCCGGTGCGCGGCGGTTCGAGGTCGGATCGGCGAACCCGGCACCGCACGTCGCGCTCCGGGAAGCGATCGACGCGATCGAAGAAGTCGGGACCGACCGGATCGAAGGCCGGGTCCGCCAGCTTGCCAATCGACTGATAGCTGGTATCCCAGCTGACCGCCTTCTCAGTCCCTCGGCGCCGGAATCGGGGCTCGTAACGATCGATGTCGACGATCCGGCGGCGACGGTCGAACGGCTGGCCGCCGACGGAATTGTTGTTCGAGAACTGCCATCTCCGAACGCCGTTCGGGCGTCCGTCCACGCGGTCAATACTGCAACCGATGTCGATCGGCTGCTCGACGGACTGGAACGGGAATGGTAGGACCGCTGTCGGAGGGCAGACGAGTCGCTCACGGTTATCGATACGTACCCCGAAGGTGACATCCTCCTCGCCGTAAACGGCGAGGCTTCCCGTACCGCGGGTGGGATATTTGCCGGTCTACGATACGACCTGTTCTCTCGTGTTGAACGTCCCGCTCTCGCGGTCGAACAGGTGTACCGATGGCTGTGTCGTTCGAAAGGCGCATAGCGCCTTTCGTGATGACGAGAGACCTCCGGTCTCTCGAACCACCACACAGCCGTTACTCCTATCCTCGCCGTGAGGACTCGGAGTTATCTTCTGTCGCATATTTTCCGCCCCATTACAATCCGCGTTGGCTACCAATTCACACGACGAGCAGATGTACAAGCCACGGTGCTTACGGTTAGACATCGTGTCGTCGCCACACCGTGAGCAGGTCTTCGACGTGTCCCACTCGTTCTCTTTCAACACATCAACACCGCGTATCTCTCCCTTGTAATCGAGGTACTGGTAGATGCGATCGAACGCCCACGAGTGCAACTTCTTGTTCCCCTTTTGCCCCAGTCCGAGTCTCGCACATCTTCAGGCCAACTCACTGTGAGTATGCCAACACCCCGTTCGACGCATTCAGTGATGATGGCATCCGTAAGAACGTGGTAGTAGTGTGTCTCACGGTTTGCGAGTTTTCGACGCGCCCACATTGACTTCTCAGACGGATCGCTCTCGCCTTCAGTGTCGTACTCTGCACGAGTGAAGTAGTGCTTGTCTTGCTTGAGCGAGTTGCCGGGATACAGAACATATTCATCAGGGAATGCGACCGTGGCGATATTTGTGATGCCGAGGTCGATGCCTGCTACTCCGTCGCCTGTTGAGTCAGTAGTTTCGAGTTCAACTTTGCAGACGAAGTGTAGTTCCCACTCGTCGCCATTCCAAACCACTCGAACGTTCTGTACTTTGTTGATTTCTGAGAGATAAATATCTGGACATGTATGATATTCGCAAAGAATGAAATCTGAACGGTGTTCTTTCAGGTTCCTCCCCTTTGAGAGCCGTACGCGATTGTTCTTGGGGTCGTGTTTGAACCCGTCTGCTTTGAACGTGACCGTACTACGCGGGCGTTCATCGCTGTGTTTGCGGTAGCCGGGCGGATTCGCCTCGTCGTCCGTCTGTCGCAGGTTGAACCATGACTGGAAAGCGTCGGAAAGTTCTTCGATGACTTTCTGACTGGATTGTGCATTCAGGTCTTTCCAGCACGCTTGGTTCTTCATGTACGATTTTAGCGGGGCTTCGTTGGGGATCTCACCGATTGCATCCCACACACGGCCTGCCGTCCATCGTGCGACGTTCCAAATTTTTGAGGCGGAATCGACGAGCGAGTCAAGGTCATCGCAGACCTGTCGCTGGTTTTGAATGGAACCAACGTAGGTACGAGTGACCTGAATCGCCATACATAGCCTATGTTGGTTTGGTTACTTAATGATGGGATTCACAGTGAATATCCAGTCTGCTATCGACGGTGGAGAGTGTAGCCGAGTGATGCGATTCACGCCCGCCGTGAACGGCGGGATTCTCTCGCTGTTTATAGATAGGTGCGAGAAGTGGTAAATTCACGGTGCGGAGAGCGTTTCGTTCAGTCCATACGTCGAGTCTGAGGCGACAGCCCTCGAGCGGGAGCCGAACAACTGCGCGCCCTGGTTTCGCGCGGTCGGACTCGAATCGGGACCTGCGGTCGATTATCGGTCCTGCGACTCGTCCTCCGTGTCCGAATCCTTCCAATCGCCCTCCGTTTCTTTTCCGTTGCGAAATTCGCCCTTCGCCTGGCGCTCTCGTGGCCACAGCGCGATCACGAGCAACGCGACGTAGAACACGACGACAACCGCGATCACGACCGGTCCCTGGATTCGAGCGATCGCGGCGGTTTCGATCCAGTCTTCCCTCGCCGCGAACGCGGTCACTCTGAAGAGCCACGCGACGAGGAGGATGCCGAGCAGCGCGAGATACACGCGCCGCAGGCGATTCGCGAGGGCCTCCTGCATCGATACTTTCACCGCGGGCTCGCGGTAGTCCTGACTCAGTTCTACTCGCCAGTCGGTGCGTTCGACGTCCCGTGACGGGTCCAGGGCAGTTGCGAGCAGATTCTCCTGAAGCATCCGAACGCGCGCCCGAAAGACATCGTAGTCCCGGTACCGCCGCGCCTCGATGCCGAGGAAGACCGTGACGACTATGATTCCGATCAACAGGATGTAGTGAGGGTTGTCGGAACTCGAGAACGCCCACGTCAGGATCGCCGCCATCACGGTCACCGCCCACGTCGTCGTCTGATCGAGGCGCTGTCGCCACGTATCTACCCGGCCGAGTTCCCCCCGGTACGCGTGAGCCATCACCGAGCCGAGGCCCGTACTCTCGTCGACCATTTCGCGGCCGATCTCCCGCTGTTCGGGCGTCGTGGGGTCGAAGTCGTCATCGTTCGGATCCGCCATGCATGACGGACACCGCCACGTTTCATAAGCGAATGCGGTGCCGACGTGAACTACCCCGCCCTGCTCGGCCTGACGGCCTCGCTGAGGACGGGGCTTCCTGTTTCTAAGACGCGCTTTGCAGGAACCGAATCGGTTCCCGTAGGGAGCGCAGTCTCCGCAGGCATTGAATCGGGGTGAACCACCCCTACTTCGGTGAGTCCGCGAGAAAGGATGTTGTAGGCGGCGTTGAGGTCGCGGTCCGCCTCGAATCCGCATGAGGGACACGAGTGTTCGCGTACCCACAGCGGTTTGTCGGTCGCAACGCCACAGTTGGAACATTCTTTGGTCGTTCCAGCCGGTTCGACGGCCACGAAGTGCGTGCCTTCGCGGTCGCACTTGTATTCGAGCATCCGAAGGAACGTTCCCCACGCCGCTCCGGCGCGGTTGCGGCTGTTCGAGGGGAGTTCCATCAACCCCTTCGCGTCGAGGTCTTCGACCGCTACGAGGTCGTATTCCCGGGCGTAGTAGTTCGAGAGTTTGTGCAGGAAGTCCCGACGCTTCCGCTTCAGGTCGGCGTGGCGTCGGGCGACGATGCGCTGTTGCGTGCGGTAGTTCGCCGAGCCGTGTTCCTTCCGCGAGAGCTTGCGTTGTTCGCGTTCTAACCGCTCGCGTTCGTCGGTTAGGTCGGGACCTTCGACGGCGGTCCCGTCGCTGTCGTGGGCGTACTTCAGGATCCCCACGTCGATTCCGATGTATTTCTCGGGATTCTCGGGCTTCGGTGCCGCGTCGTTCTCGGTTTCGATTCCGAGGACGGCGAACCACTCACCGGTCGGTTCCTGCTTGACGACGACCTCCTTGATCGTGGCGTCGTCCGGGACCTCGCGGTGGGAGACCATCGGAACGTCGCCGATCTTGGAAAGGGAGAGTACAGGCCGACCGCTCGTGTTGTTGAGCTTGAAGCCGGTTTGACTGTACTTGATCGAACGGTATTCCTGCGGGGCTTTCCACCGAAGCTCTCCGACGCGGTAGCCGTTGTCCTTCCGCCCCTTCAGTGTCGAAAGGTTGTCATACAGACGTTGTACGACTTTCTGAAGCACCTTCGAGTGGACGTCCTGCAGGTCTGTCCACTCGCGTTTGAGGTCCGGGAGGAGCTTCTGCTCGGAGTAGGCAGAGGTTCTGTCCACGCTAACCGCTCGTGGAGTTCGTCGGTCGGTTTGAGCCTGTACCGGTAGTTGTAGCGCATGGTCTACTCGTCTTCGTCGGATGGATCGGTGACGCGGACCACTTTGACGGTCGCGCCGGCCCACGTTTTCGGAACGTAAACGTGCGCTCCGTTGCCGGATCGTTTGGCTTGTGCTTCGAGAACTTCGTGTCCTTCGACCTCGTACCGATCCATTGAGTGTATATACGAGGTAGATACGCATAAAGTTACCGATAGCGTGGGCCTGCGGGCCAGCAGTATCGTATTGATGAAAGATGATGACGGCGCTGTATCCCCTCCCTACTCGCTCCCTCCGGTCGCTCGTTGAGGAAAGGGCCTTAGCGCCTGCAATTAGGTGAAACGTATGACAGGGCGAGACCGACTCCGAATTGCCGCTCCAAACTCGAGTTATAGCGACTCGAGAACCCGTTCGAAGCGCTCGTACGCGTCGTCACCGATCGGGTCGAGGTCGTCGTTTTCGGCGACGCCGATCAGACGTTGCGGGTCGACCGCGCTGACGACGACGCCGTCGTCATCGTCGTAGACGACGATGTTGCACGGGAGCAACGTTCCGAGTTCGAGATCGTCCTCGAGTCCCTGATGGGCCAACTGCGGGTTGCATGCACCCAGGATTCTGTACTGTCTGAAGTCCTCGTCGAGTTTCTTCTCGAGCGTTTCCCGGACGTCGATATCACAGAGCACGCCGAACCCCTCGTCCTCGAGGGCGTCGGTCGTTTCCGCGACGACGTCGTCGAACTCGCCGTCGACCTGCGTGCGAAGCGTATAGGACATACTACACGATCGGTTTCGAGAGGGATTGTGATTGGGGCAGCAACGGCAAGCCCGCGGCGTCCGCGTCGGTCGGGAAAGACTGTAGACCGTCCGCGGTGACGGTATCCGTATGCTTTCTCGTCGCACCTCGCGAGCGATCGCCGCCCTACTCGGACTCGCGCTGCTCGCCGGGTTCGGATACGCCCTCCGGTGGCGGTCGAATCCGTCACCGTGTCCGTACGCCCAGCGCCACGCGATCGACCTCCCGCGCCCGGTCATCACTCGCTCGAGGCTGCGCGACGTGCTCGAGCCCCAGCCCGGGGAACGTATTCTCGAGGTCGGACCAGGAACCGGCTACTACACGGGGACGGTCGCGCGGGCGATCGGACCGTCGGGGACGCTGCACGCCGCGGACGTCCAATCGGAGATGGTCGAGCACCTCCGAACGCGAATGCGACAGGAGGGAGAGTCGAACGTTGACGCGATCCGCAGCGACGCGCGCTCGCTTCCGTATCCGGACGACACGTTCGACGCCGCGTATCTGGTCCTGGTCCTCGGCGAGATACCCGATCAGGAGCGGGCTCTCGACGAACTCGAGCGGGTCCTGAAACCCGACGGCCGGCTCGTCGTCGGCGAATCGCTCCCCGACCCGCACTTCGTCGGGTTCGAACGGCTGCGACGCCGCGTCGAACGGCGTGGACTGGCGTTCGAAGCGCGCGTCGGAACGCGAGCCGGGTATTTCGCCCGCTTCAACGCGGATCCCTCGGAGGAGTCGACCGACTCCGTCGAATAACCGGTTGTTAGATATCTGCACAAAACCGACCAGGCCGATTCGTGAAGTGCGTAAAACCATTCGAGCCGATTCAATCATCAAAAGCGTCGTCATATCCCTTTATCCGCTCTGAATCGGCAATTTATTGATTTTTGCAGATTTGGACGTTCATCGTAGTGTACGCGGTACGGAGGTGATTCAAACGTGTCTGTGCTTATATTGTGCAATTCGCACAAAACCTTTAAACGCTATCAGTCCATACGTAGTGGTGATGGCAACTGATGCACGCGATGCCTCCGGAGAATCGCTCGACGAACCGATCTACATCGACGGGAGAAGTCACCTCGAGGACGTCACGACGGAGTATGACGTCGTTCTCGTGGACTTCTACGCTGACTGGTGTGGCCCCTGTCAGATGCTCAATCCCGTCCTCGAGCAGCTGGCGAGTACGACCGAGGCCGTGATCGCCAAGGTCGATGTCGACGACCACCAGCAACTCGCGGGTTCGTTCGGCGTTCGCGGCGTGCCGACGCTCGCCCTCTTCGCGGACGGTGAGCAGGTCGAACAGCACTCCGGCGTGCTGCCGGAAGACCGACTCCGTACCCTGATCGAGGGATACACCGAATGAACGAGGAAACTGAAACGACTGCGGACGTTCACAACGTAGTGATCGTCGGCTCCGGCGTCGCCGGCCTTTCGGCGGCCGTCTACGCCGCGCGGGCCGACCTCGAGCCCCTGGTGCTCGAGGGACCCGAACCGGGCGGTCAGCTGACACTGACGACCGACGTCGAGAACTACCTCGGCTTCTCCGAGGGTATCGGTGGAATGGAACTGATCCAGAACGGCAAGGACCAGGCGACCCGCTTCGGCGCCGAATTCACGCACGGAACCGTCGAGAACGCGACACTCGAAGAGCGCCCGTTCGAACTCGAACGCTCGAACGGCGACGTTCTGCAAACGCGTGCGCTGATCGTCGCGAGCGGCGCGAGCGCTCGCTGGGTCGGTGCCGAGAACGAGGACGAACTGATGGGATACGGACTCTCGACGTGTGCGACCTGCGACGGCGCGTTCCACCGCGGCGACGACGTCCTCGTGATCGGCGGCGGCGATTCGGCGATGGAAGAAGCGCTCTTCCTCGCGAAGTTCGCCGACAGCGTGACAATCGTTCACCGCCGCGAGGAACTGCGCGCATCCGAGATCATGGCCGACCGAGCCCGTGACAACGAGGACATCGAGTTCCGCTGGAACACCGAACTCGAGGCGATCCACGGTTCACAGGAGGAGGGCGTCACCGGCGCGACGCTCGTCTCCCATCCCGACGGCTATCCCGCGGAGAAGGCCGAGACCAGCGTCGACCGGGAAACCGCCGATGTCGGCGGCGTGTTCTACGCGATCGGTCATACGCCCAACACCGAGTTCCTCGAGGGGACCGCCGTCGATCGAGACGAGAGCGGGTACCTCTCCACTCGAACCGACGACGCCGGCCGCGCGACGACTGAGACGATGGTCGAGGGCGTCTTCGCCGCCGGCGACGTCGCCGATCCGCACTATCAACAGGCGATCACCGCCGCTGGCACCGGCAGCATGGCAGCGCTTGACGCCGAAGCCTACCTCGAGACGCTTGAACGGACGGAAGAGACTGCGCTCGAGGTTGCTCCATAGTCGTCCCTGCAGTCTGCTAGTCGATCGGATCGGTGAGATGATTTAGTATTAGATCTCAAATAACTAGCAATCATACGGAAAGCATTGTACAGATCGTGGACAATGGCTGGATTCAAGAGTGATCCACTAACTTCGTATACTGTGCCGAAAACAAGGCTAACGCAAACGATAACAGCGGAACCTGAATGATCTCTGAGATGGTTCCAGTATAATTAAGATGGTGTAATGAACCGAACATGAGGCTCGCTGCGACGAGTATACTCCAGAATAGTTTCTCTCGCTGTGGGTTCGTCAGAAAGAGACACCCGTTTCTCGCGCACATGCTGCCCCTGAAGTGTGTTTTCGTTCACCAGTTCTCGGAACGCTTATAGCACTATACTCAATAATTTCGATATGTACGATTTAACTTCATTTCAGCGTGATGTCTTGTATGTGATCGCCGGCCAAGACGAGCCGCATGGTCTTGCGATTAAAGACGAACTCGAGAACTACTACGAGACGGAGGTCCATCACGGCCGGCTGTATCCCAATCTCGACGAGGTCGTCAACAAGGGCCTCGTCGAGAAAGGCGAACTCGACAAGCGAACGAACTACTACACAATCACTGCTCGCGGCCAGCGCGAGCTCGAGGCCCGGCGCGAGTGGGAAGACCAGTACGTCGATGGATTCAATTCAAGTGCGAAATTAAACCGCTGAAACAGAAAAAATTTTGCGCTTCCGCCGCTGTTTCAGCGGTTGGCTCGGATATTGGGGTTGCCAGGTTTCCCTCCGATAGTGCCTCAAAGGGGAGAGGGCAATTGCGCGGCGCACAGAGCGCGCGCCGCGCTGGTGAAGACTAAACTAGCCGATTCGAGACGGGACAACGGTGCTGCTCCAGCAGTAGGAGAGGATGGGACATCGATAACGAGTATTGTCGAGTCCGCTTAGGAGGGAAGAGATGAGACTATGACCGAGCGGTAAGTACAGCAACCTCTTTTACCGGGGGCATCGGCGACGTCGGAGACGCTCGCCTCACCCCCTGGCAAAACCCGTTGATGCTGTCAGAACGCAATGCGTTCTGACTGCTAATCAGAACCGCTTTGCGGTTCTGATGATGCCAAAAGGCCGCCGTCGCGGGGTGTTACCCTGCTCCGGCGGTGAACCGCTCGCTTCGCTCGCGGATGCTCAAGTCCTCCAGCAGCGTACCATACGCAATGTGTTAATCGCTGCTGGGAATTACACCAATGAAATCGATGGTTCACGACCGTCGTTCTTAATTTCGACGGCGGACAGATGTGCCGGTACCCACTGATAGAAGCCCTATTACGGGAGTCAAAACTGACCGGCTGGATCATCGCTTCATCACATTCATGTGACTGTCTCTTAATTTGAGAGTATGGAACGGAGTCGACGACGAGTCCTCGCCACGACAGCGAGTCTCGGGCTCGGATGTCTCGCGGGCTGTGCGGGAAGCGATGGGGGAAACGGCGACGATAACGAAACCGGAAATGGCGACGATAACGGAAATGGAACTGAAAGCGGATCCAGCGAACCCGTCCCGGAACTCTCGGCGGACGCCGAGGAGGTTGCCACACTGTTCGTGGAGGACTCGGAAATGGGGGGTTTCGGCGAGTCGGTCGCGCTCGACGGCGACACCGCTGTCGTCGGTTCGATGGGAACCCGGTCAGTAGACGGCTCGGCGTACGTCTTCGAGCGATCCGACGGCTCGTGGGAGCAGCGGACGACGCTCGAGGCGGCGAACGGCGACGAGGTCGTGATCGACGGTGAAACGATCATGGTCGCAGCCGATAACAACACTGTCGTCGTCTACGAACGCGACGGCGATTCGTGGGACAGCGGGCCGGAACTATCGGTCACCGGCGACGGCGTCAACTACCCGATCGTGATCGACGGCGACACGGCGCTGGTCGGATCCGACGACGGGTTCTATGACGGCCGGCCGGTCGACGTTTTCGAGCGGGTCGACGGCACCTGGGAGGAGTCGACGACGTTGACCCCTGAATCGGGGCTCGGAAGCGGTAAGTTCGGGAACGGGGTTGCGCTGTCGGACGGGACTGCCCTCGTGGCGGCCGACAACGCCGACCCGACCGACTCCGGGACCGATGGGGGCGCGGTGTACGTCTTCGACCGCGAGGAAGGGGCGTGGACTCAGCGGGAGCCGATCACCCGGGGTGGACTCGGACAGTACGACGCGTTCGGCCGCTCGGTTACCCTCGAGGGAGACCGCGCACTCGTCATGCAGTACAACAGTGGCGAACACGAGGGGAGTTCGGTCTTCGTCTACGGCCGATCCGGGGATGTCTGGGAAGAACAGGGACGGCTGACCCAGACCGGTGACAGCGCTGATTTCGGCGAGACGCTCGCACTGGTCGGCTCGACGACGCTGGTTGGCTCTCCCAGCGCGATCAACGTAACGGCTGAGGCGTACGTTTTCAAGGAAACGGATGGCTCATGGGAACGCGAGATCCGGTTCGTCAAGGGCGGCGAGGGGAAGGGGTTCGCCGATGCCGTCGCGATGAGCGGCGACACCGCACTCGTCGGCCGCCCCTACGATGACGAGAACGGCGAGGACGCGGGCGCGGTTTACGTCTACGAGTGAGCCGCGATACGAGCGATCGCTTGAACATTGGACGGCACAAGATCCCCCTCATGAACTGACCAATCAACAGGTGATGTCGACGGGGAAAATAGTGGTGTGAACGGTGATTTCGATCGTTGACTGGTCAGTTGCATCCGCTGTGTGTTTAGTACGACTCTGCCAATATCACTGATGGCGTATAGATGACCCAGCGTTAAGTTCGCATGTGTGCTTACCATCATTTCTCAAACTCCTCAGAGATAACTGACTCAGACCGCCACTCCGCCGTTCGGATCTACGGGTGCCCGTCGCTTGACGACTACGACTTCACGGCCGGCGGTACGGCCGAACGCCTCGAGCACGTCAACACCGAACATGCTGAAGAGTATCAACGGGAGGACTGGCCGGCTACCGACGTCGCCCAGAAAGAACGGCACCTGGACGAGGACGACAGCGCCGAGTCGGCCGACGAGTAAACGGGACTTGCCTTCAGCCGCTGGTAACATCATTGTTACCAACGTATCTGGCCAATAGAGTTATTCGAAAACGGACTCGATATGATGATGACGAGGGGGAATGGGTTCTAGTCGTTGCCCGACAGAATCCGCCCGACCCGAGACATACGGTCCCTCGTCTTCCGAAATCGAGTCACGTTCCGACGTGAAGCCAATAGCCAAATTGTCAAACCCGATTTCGGACCCACCCAAGTCGATACCCATTGATATTGGATGGGGCTCAACGCTGGCCTCTGGCCGGCGTTTCTATGACGGAAGAGTTTATACGAGAAGCCGCGGCTAACGCCGGCGATGTCTCTCACCGAGAGACGCAAAAACCTCTTGCTCGCCGTCGCTCTGACCGAGTTCAGCGTTCACTACGAGCAAGTTGATCCCGAACTCGCGGAAAGGCATGGCATCTCACAGCGAGCTCCCTCGTCGATCACGACGTCGGGCCTACCGAGGCCGTCGCACTCGAGATCGGATAGCTATAGTAGCCACTGAAACGATTTACACACTGATCGCAACGTGGTCATGCGATTAGATGTACAGTGACTTTCAGTGGGTACTATAATTCACGTGGCGATTCCGAGCACGGTAGTCGTTTGGCGCAGTCCCGAGTTGGCCTGTCTATCTCGAACTCCGTTCGCTGAGGCAAGCAGCGCCACCCGGTAGACGTCACCAGTTGTGAGTGAGCTTTCGTCGACGAACGCCTTCGGGATCGATACCGTGTACTGGTCCCCGCGCTTTTCGAGTGGCGTCTCGTAGAGAAGGCGTAACGAATCCGGAGTCTCTACCATTATCGACTGTATGGCGGGCTGACTAAAGGGAATTTGGTCATCCAGCGGGATCAACCGGCTTCGCAAGTTCCCCGACAATTCAATATTGTGTATACAGTTTAGAACTGTTTCACTATCGTCTATCGGCGGGTAGGCGTCTGGAAACTCCCAAAACCGATGGGTTCCTTCGGTTTGCTTGCTGGTCGTGATTATCAGAGTAATCACGATCAAATTGAAGTACCCCGACGCTGTCGGTGAAGCACGAATGCTGCAACCGCCTCACGACGGCGCTTTCTCCGGGGTAGAGACGCTGAGAGTGGGGGTCTTTCTGCAGTTACCGAGTGGGTTTCGAATTTACCTCCCCAGCCGGAAGCCTGATCACGAATTATCGATAATTCGTGATCGGGATGGCGAACTCACCTCCCCGGGCGGGCCAGCCACCCATTCAGCAGCTTCAGACGGTCGTCGACCTTCTTGAGACGTCAATACTCGCTCAGATTTATGCCCCCATTTTGCAGCACGGTCCCGTCACTGTTTCCGAGATCGTCGACGAACTCGGTATCCGAATGTCTTTCTCCGCAAGCACGTTGATCCGATAGTGAGTATTTAAGCAGAATCTGAACCACATATAATGTTTTTATAGTAGTAGTCCGTGTCACGGCATATGAACCGCGAGACGGAAAGTACGGATTCGCCCGGAGCATATATTTCGCTTTCTATACCCCCTTCAGATCCGGAATTATTTAAACATAAGGCGACGAGTGATGTCCTTTTATTTTTAACAAACCATCGATTCAGTGACTTTTCCCTGCGAGAACTTGCGACGCAGATCGGCCATTCACACCAGTCCGTTCGACGGGCTGTGAATGTTCTCAGTTCGAATGATCTGGTCACAGAATCTCCCAAAAGCAACCAGCGCCTTATTCAGATCAACAGACAGCGCCTTTCTATCCCAGACGATCCGATTCTTCGGATTCCCCAATCGGAGTATCACCAGCCGGTCAAAACTGCTGTAACGAAGCTCCGTGAGAACATTAGTGACGTCGTCGGCATCATCCTGTATGGGAGTGTTGCCCGGGGAGATGCTGACCGACGAAGCGATATCGATCTCTGGGTGCTGGCTCGCTCTGGGCGGGCCGAAAGCCAACGAGAAGCGAACGCCATCGCACGCGACCTCGAAGAGATGGAATTCGATGGTGACCGGTACGCGTACGATATCGACGTCGAGGCCGTCCAAGCGATTCCGGCCTACACCGATGACATTCGGGAAATCATCGTCTCGGGAATTCCAGTCTACAAGACGAGTGACTTCGAAACTGTCGAAAACCTCCTTCTGGAGGAAGGAGCTGCCGATGAGTAGCGGCTCAGACCCGTCATCTGTGCTCGCAGCACTTGAGCGTGCGCAGGACGCCTTCGAGATGGTTGGACGAGGTCGGACGGATTAGTGCTGATGCAGACTGGAAGACACAGCTGACGAAAGCGTGTCGCCTTCTCGAAGTTGTCGACACACTCCAAGCACAAGACGGGTACTACACTGCCGTCATCGAGGTCTGTTTCGGGGCCATTGAACGGTCCATCGAGGCGTATGCCCTCTCGATGACGACCGATACACTCCAAGATTTCCAGGACCATCAGTTCAGCTACGAACGTGCCCATCAGATCGGGCTATTCGAGAGGCAGACTGCAGAGGAGATGAGGAACCTCTACAATGAGAACCGGACTGAGAGTTATTACGGTGGCGGTCGTCCAACCGAAGAACAAGCGGACGCAATGACCGAACTCGCAATCGCTGTCCATCAGTTCGCGGTGAGTCAGATCCGGGAGGGCAGCGTCTGTCTGTGTGACTGACTCCATTAGGCACTTAGAGAGAACACTATGGACCGGAATACATCCACAGGAGGAACGCAATTGACCCCATTTATCGACTCGTTCGAGCGCTACCTCCAAGACAAGGGGGAAAGGCCGCGGTGGGGACGGCGGGAACTACCGACGAAACGCAGCACGCGAGCTCGAGCGGTTCGCTGAGTGGGCCGACGGCGACCGCGACGACGACTGGACCGGGATCGTCCCCGACGATGTTGACTGAGAGCCCACCTTCGAGGATCTCGACGAACGCGTCTTTCGGGAGTATGCCCGACACCTCGCCGGTGATCGAGGGCTCAAACAGAACACTGTACAAACCTATAGTAGACGTTAGAAATAATTGCTCAGACTATGGATAGAGAGTTGATCAAGAGCGGTATCGATCGCTGTTGTCAGCTCAGAAAGCGAGTCGAAGAATCGGTTGCTAAGTGCTGATTGCAGCTGTCTCCAGCACTCTTCCACTGGGTTGAGTTCCGGGGAATTGCTGGTAACGTGACGAAGACGAGGTCGTCACGGGTCGCCAGATCCGTGACGGCTGATGCCTGTAAATACGGCGCTCCATCGAGTACAACGATCAAATCTTCTTCGAATTCTTTGCATAACGGGAGGATAAAATGTTTTGCGTGATCGGCGGTGACGTACTCGGTGAATCGTGAGAAGAAGCACTCGCCGTCTTCGGTAATCGCGCCGAGCAGACACGTCCAGTCGCGTTGGCCAGAAAGTTCGACGGTCGGCCGCGTGCCGCGCGGAAACCATGCGGCACGCGGCTCAACCTGGACGGATTCCTTGGTCTGATCGATGCAGACTACTGTGGCGTCCATCTCCGCTCGCTTTTTTTTTGAGTTCGTCGCGGAACTCTTCTGTGTCTGATTCCTCGGCTTCGGCGGCTGTACGGCGCGGTTTTTGGTAGCTCAGTCCAGCTTCTTTGAGCAACCGACGGCAACTCGGATAGGAGTACTCGACGCCGTAGGTTTCTTCAAGAAACTCCTGGACGAGCGCCGGCGTCCACGCCGGCGCGTCGATACCGACTTCCTTGGGAGGTTCGTGAACGGTTTGTTCAAACTCATCTTGCTGTGTTTCTGAGAGCTTTCGTTTTCTCCCGGATCGATGGGCATCAGGGACAGCTTGCTCAAGCGGTTTGTCCGTATCGAGTCGCATGAGCCAACTGTAGATAGTTCTTCGACCAGTGTCGTGCCACTCTGCAAGTTCAGTCTGCGTCAGGCCGTTCTTGTACGCAATCGCTGCTAACAACCGTTGTGTCGGCTTGTTTCCCTCAACCTTGCCAAGGGCGTCTTGGAGTTCTTCGACGGAGATTTCGTCGAGATGGTCCATTGTCTACAGTGACAATCTGCGGGCGGGAAATTCTAACGGTTACTATATTACCGCTATATCTCTGCGTGGTGTGGCTGGTGCATCAACGAGGGGTACCTCGAGGCGCACTACGCCCAGCAGGCGAGTGCAATGGCCCCCCGCTGCCGGAGGACGACGGCCGCAAGCCCGGCGACCAGCAGGCCTGGACGTCGGAACAGCGCCACGCCCTCACCCGCTACGTCGACGAACGGGCCCGCGACGCCGCCGAGGCGTACATGACACTTCCGGAGGGTACTGATCCGGTCGACAAGCAGCGAGCGCACTACGCGGCGCTGAAGGCGGCTCGTGACCGGGCCCTGGTGTTCGTTCTCGCGTACACCGCCGTTCGCGTCGGGGAACTACTCCGGGACCCGAACGACCCGCGCCGGCGCGGCGTCCGATGGGAGGACCTCTCGATCGACGGCGGGAGTATGGACGTCTACCGGGAGAAACAGCAGTGGGACGCAGCCAGTCTCCCCGACCCGGTAATTTCGCCGCTGCGGAGCTACCGCCAGCTGATGGACCCACCGACCGAACGGTGGGCGGTGTTTCCGACGTTCGACCAACGAACACTTGCGGGGCTCGTCCAGGAGGAACTCGCTGACCGAGGGGAACAGCCGGATGCAATCGATGAGCGACGTAACGAGTATGCTCGGGATCTTCTGTTGGCGCTCGACGAGGATGTGCGGCCCCCGTCGATCACGACTGATGGTGCTCGGTCCATTCTCCAGCGACTCTCGGACGCTGCAGAAATCGACATCGACCATCCGAAACACGACTATCTGGCTCCCCACGGCGGCCGGCGTGGGATGGGTGAAGTTCTCGTTCGAGCATTCGGATACACGGTTGCCGCCCGGTATCTCGACAATTCGGAGGAGATGGTGAGAGAGCGGTATTCACATATCGAGGCCGGAGAACTCGGTGATGTCGCTACTGAGGCGCTCGAGGAGATTGATAGTATACCGCAGTAACTTATTTCGAGTGTGAGGGGTAGACCGACACGTTCACACCGCTTCAACGGTGAACAGCGAGTCGTCGCTGAGGACGACCTGTACCCGGCGGTGCCAGGCGTCAGCGAAGGCCTCCCGTTGCTCCTCGCTCGCGGACCCATCCAGAATCCTCTGAAGATTCCCGATTGCGGGCCCACCGTCAGGAACGTCGCTGACGTGGTAGGTCACTTCGATGGTCTCGTCCGTGTCGGCTCGCCGGAACCGGAACGTCGGCTCCGCCGTGTCCGGGTCGAACACGTCGAAGCGCAGGAGATTACGGCGGCCGCCGTAGCCGCCGGCGAGCCCGCTGAATCCGTCGTCGTCGGTCGCGCCAGTCACGTACGAGATGATACGGCTCATCACGCCGTACGCAGCATCGTCCTGCGGGCCGGCCGCCTGAACCTCGATTTCGCTCCGGACTGGATAGCCGTCGGGGTAGAGGGCGTCAAGCCCGAGCTGGACGATCCGGTAGGCGCCCGAGGCAGTCGGACAGGAGTGTCCCGCCTCTTTCACCGCGTCTCTATAGGTGATGACGAACGGGTCGCCCGGTTCGAGGACGCCGAGGGCCTCCGCGACGGGGTCGCGGATTTCGATCGGATCGACGTCGTAGTCTACCTGCCAATTGGTTCTAGCCTGGGTCGCGTCAGTCGCAGTGGAATTCGATGTCATGAGTTGTGGTGGTGGTGATCGTGTCTCGTGGTCAGTAGCGGAGCAGTCGCATCCCGTTGAGGATGACGAGGAGGACGCTGGCCTCGTGGACCAGCATTCCCGACGCAAGGGTGACGTAGCTGGTAAGTACGCCCGCGAGGAGGACGGTCACGGTCAGCACCGCGAGCCCGACGTTCTCGAGGACGTTCCAGCGCGTCGCTTTGCTCAGTGTGACCGCGTACGGGATGCGTTCGAGGTCGTCGGCCATCAGTGCCATGTCAGCCGTCTCGATGGCGGTGTCCGTCCCCGCGGCACCCATCGCGATGCCGACGTCGGCGGTCGCCAGCGATGGCGCGTCGTTGATGCCGTCGCCGACCATCGCGACGACGTGGCCGTCGGACTGGTAGGCCTCGATGACGGACTGCTTGTCCTCGGGGAGAAGTTCGGCGCGGTACTCGTCGATACCGACCTCCCCGGCAACGGCAGCGGCCGTTCGCTCGTTGTCGCCGGTGAGCATCACCGTCTCGATGCCGGCGTCTTGGAGTGCCGCGACGACGCCGGGGGCGGACTCCCGGAGTTCGTCCCGCAGCGCGATTGCGCCGATGATGTCCCTATCCCGGATGACGTGGACGACCGTTTCGCCACGTTCCTCACGCTCGCGGACGTATTCGGCGACCCGACTGGGGATGTCGATGTCGCGGTCGTCCAGCAGTGCCCGGTTGCCGACGACGACTTCGTGGCCGTCGGCGTGGGCGATGACGCCCTTGCCGGCGACCACGTCGAAGTCGTCCGGATCGGGGATCGACTGGCGCCCCGCGTCCGTATCGTCCGCCTGGGCGACTGTGGCCCCACCGTCCGTCGCAGCCGTCGGTTGCTCGCGCGCCGCGTCGACGATGGCGTCGGCGAGGTGGTGTTCGCTCTTCTTCTCGGCGGTCGCCGCGAGCGAGAGGACCTCGTCATCAGCAACGCCGAATCCCTCGACGTCGGTGACGGTGGTCTCGCCCTTCGTGAGGGTGCCGGTCTTGTCGAAGGCGACGAGGTCGATCTTGCCGGCGCGTTCGAGGTGTTCACCGCCCTTCATCAGCACGCCCGACCGGGCGGCGTTCCCGATAGCGGAGACGATGCTGACCGGCGGCCCGATGACCAGCGCGCCCGGACAGCCGATGACCAACAGCGTCAGCGACAGGATCGCGTTCTGCGTGACTGCATACGCGCCGATAGCCAGGGCAATGACGGCCGGCGTGTAGTACTTCGCGAACCGGTCGATGAGACTCTCGGTCGGCGACTGGGCCTCCTGGGCTTCCTCGACGCGGCGGATGATATGTTCGAGCGTCGTGTCCGAACCCGCGCCCGTCGTCCGAATCTCCAGTGCACCTTCTTGGTTGACAGTCCCGGCGTAGACCTCGTCGCCGTCGGCCTTGTGGACGGGCGCGCTCTCGCCGGTGACTGGCGCCTGATTGACGGCGCTCTCACCGTCGACGACAGACCCGTCGACCGGAATCTTCCCGCCCGGTTTGACGATAACTATCTCACCCTCCTTGACCTCGCGGGCGGGCACCTCCTGAAGCTCCCCGTCGCGACGGACAGTCGCGGTGTCGGGCGTCATCTCCAGCAGTTCCTGGAGGGCCGTCCGGGTCTTCCGCATCGTCCGCCCCTCGAGGTAGCTGCCGAGGCTGAACAGGAAGACCACTGCCGCGGCCTCCCAGTACTCCCCGATGACGATGGCACCGATAGCGGCCAGCGTCACCAACGTCTTGATACCGAGCGTCCGGTTGGTGACCTCGTAGTAGGCGGTCTTGGCGATGTCGTAGCCGCCGACGACCGTCGCTAGGATGAGGACCGCGGCGCTTGCCGTGTCGAAACTCGTGAGATAGCCCAGGCTCCAGCCGCCCCCGTAGAGGAGGCCGCTCGTTGCCGTGACGATGGCCTTCCGGTGTTTCCGGTAGTACTGCGTGATCGATTGTTTGTTCATGGTGTTAGGCGGGCTGGGGCGTGTAGCCCTGGTTTTCGATGGTCTGTGCGAAGGCGTCGGGGTCAGCGACGCTATCGTCGTACTCGATCTCGACGCGGCCGGTCGCGTAGTGGACTTCGACGTGCTGGACGCCGTCGACGTTCGAGAGGGCGCGTTCGACGGTACTCGCACAGGTCGGGCAGTCGAAGTCGAGGACGCGGAACTGGGTTGTGTCGCTCATTACAGTTTGAGATAGTGCCCCTACCCCAATAAATATTTTTTAAATGATATGTTTGGATACTTGAATGGGTCGTTGGAACAGTCAAACAAGTCGTCTAGGGCTTTCGCCCTCGTGGCTTCGTTCGAGACTCGTTCTTCGGTGGGCGTCTCTTCGCTGGCATCCCGCTACCTTTTCCCTCGTGCTCACTCTCAGTTCCTGTATGAGTGATTCTGATACCGACCACGGTCTCGACGACATCGCGGTGCGGGATCCCCGGGTTTCGGACGCGATCGACGAACCGATGCGGGCGATGATCCTCGACATCCTGTCCGAGGAAGCCTTGACCGCGACCGAGGTCCACGCACGCCTCGACAATCGTGGTGTCGACCGCACGGAGAACACGGTTCGCCACCACATCAACGAGTTACGGGACGCCGCCCTCGTCGACGTCGTCCGCTTCGAGGAGGGTCGGGGTGGAACGACGAAGTACTATCACGCGAACACGATCGTCCTTTCGTATTCCCTGCCGAACTCTGCTGACGCTGCCGTCGAAGAGATGATCGACGCCGTTCAGCCCCAGATTACGGACGCGCTCGCTACGCTCACCGACGAGTACGATGGTGCGATCGAGGAGATTGTCGCGGACATGCAGCCCTGCGAGCACTGCCGGACCCAGAAGTACGAGACGTACGTTCTTCTGACAGTCCTGCGACGTGCGTTCGTTCGCGCCCACAGAGATTCCTGAGGGAGACACCTCGAGATTGTTGGGATTTCATTAGATACGACACGGCACGAAACAACCGATCGCTGAAGACTGCGTATCGATTACTCACTAATATGCGAAAGCTTGGTACCTAAACTTCCTGACTGCTAACTCCAAAAGCGAGTTTCCATCGCCTGCAAGGCTATTGTCCGGATCGATCCACCTTCGAGATTGACCGTAGCGTTTGGAAGAGAAACATCATGCTCTTCCGCATATACGACCACTGGTTGAATGTCCCGATCAGGTAGACATCAATAGTGGGATTATACACCATGAATGCACTACTCGCCCCGAGTCCACCCCACGAGTGGAATCGTTTGAGAAACGGCAACGGACGGATACGGACGACGCCGTAGCCGTAGTCGATTCCTTGCCACAATTTGTTCCACTGTAGCATCTCCTGTAGCGTCTCCTCGGATACGAGGTTACCCTCGACCAAGGCTTGATGGAACCGGAACAGCTCTTCTGCGGTGTTCACCGTCTGTCCACCGGCATAGAAAGCGCTCAACGAGGGTACATCATCCACCTCGATTTTCTTTTCGTCGATATAAAACGGGGCTGTAGGAAGCGCGCTGTCTACTGCGGGTTCCGAGAACGGCGGTAAGTACGAGTGCTCCATCTCCAACGGATCAAAGAGGAACTCCTCCAGAGCCTCGTGATACGGTTGGCCGGTCACGCTTTCGATAATCAATCCGAGCAGATTGTATCCGAACTCCGAATAGTAGCAGTCCTCTCCGGGCGGGAAGTGGGGTTCCAGATTTTGTTTTGCCCATTCGATCGTTTCCTCCGGTTCCCACGTCCGGTTCGGTTCTTCCAACATTTCGTCGAACAGCGTCTTCCCTTCGGGGGATTCTTCTAATCGCGTGTTCAAGAACATTTTTCCGCCTTCGGGGAGGGAATGAGGAAGCCCAGAGGTGTGACCGAGGAGATGACGGATGCGGATATCGCCGGTGTAGTCTGTCCCGTCGATAGTGTGAAGATTATCGAGAATCGACTCCGATAGATACTCCGAGATCGGATCGTCAAAACTGAGCTGGCCGCCGTCGGAGAGCATGGCCACGAGCGTCGAGGTGAAGGTCTTGCCGATGCTGGCTGCGTAGTATGGTTGCTCTGGAGCGGCCTCGACGTCTCCCGTCTGCCCGGTAGCCATATTCCAATGTAAGTCACGGCTATCAGAATGTACCAACAAGTACGCAGAGTGGAGGTCGGAGTTGTCTTCGACGGCAGATTGTAACCTGGATTCCAGACGAGATTTGGCCCTTTGGCGCTCCATAACGCCCGAATGTACGGTTTTAGGGCTATTAAATGGCGGTATCGTTCCCGACTCCTAAGAACGTCTTCTACAAGAAATCGCACTTCGAGAGGTTCTCAGGAATGTCGGGATAGGAGTGATGGATTGGACAGTGATCGGTGTCGCCGAGAACGAGGTGATCTCGGAACTCTGCTTGGGTCTGCCTAATTGAATGATAGTATCCGACAGGATATGTTATTTAGATCGAACGATAGGTAACCACTCTAAATTTCCCACACTTGAGTCAGAATAATCACTCACCACTGTTATCAACAGGGCTGAAACCAACCACTGATCACAGTCCCTCAGGTCGCCGTTCGCGTCGTCCGTCGATATCCCTCGTACAGAGCTGGTAATCCGAGGGGAAGTGCGAGGAGTCCAAATCCGAGAAGGGCATACTCATCTGCGTCCTGGTGTCGCAGGGCAAGGAGCGTCGCGACGATGCCGAATAGCGCAATTACATAGGCTGTGTTGCTCCAGAGCACGTCGTACGAGGAGCAGTACAGCCAGCAGATGAGCGTGTAGGAAGGGGCATTCCAAGTCGGTGGGTGGAGTTTCGGCCAGAAGAACCGACAGTAGGTCGTCCAGCCGAGCATCGCTAGCGTGGGAAGCCCCGCGAGCCACGTTGTTGAGCCGAACGGTGTCCGAGTACCGAACCGTCTGTAACCACTGAGGAACAACGCTGGAAACCCAACGATCCAAAGCCAGATACCGATAGTGTATGTCACAGGCCAGTGCTCGATTCGTGGTTGCTCGAAGGGAAGACGGAGCGATTCCGGCAGCGTCGCCCATGGGAATGAGGGATCAGGGACTGGATTCGTAACGAATGCGATCAGACAGAGTCCCGTCCCGACGAGTAGTCCATAGAGGCCCAACGTTGTATATCGGTCGAGCCAGGCCGGGAGCGAGGGGTGGGCCGTTGTGGGATGGTGATCGGATGTCCCCGTCATTCCTCGAATCAGTCTTACTGCGACTCCGTGTCGCGTTCAAGCGCCTCTCGTCGTTGTTCGTATTCGTCGTCGGTCAATTCGCCACGAGCGTACGCGAGTCGGAGTTCTTCGAGTGCCTGGTCCGAGTTGCTCTCATTCCCCGCTATTGCCTGGTAGATGAGGTAGCCACCACCGATGATGGCTGCCAAGAACAGGATCTGCATCACGATTCCAGTGATAACCATCCAGGTTGGTATCGTCCCGTCGCCCCACAGATGGCCGCCCCACGTGACACCCATCATCGGGCCAACTCCATCATCCCGAAGCCCATAAAGAACATCGGGAAGAGGACGAACGCACCGATGATAATGAGGACAGTCGTAATGCGTCGTGTATCATCTGTTTTGTCAGGCATAGTTTCCCCTCCGTGAGATTCGTCTCCAGTACTCAATACGGGTTCGCTATTCAATGCGATTGTGTCTTCCCTTCTTGTTATCTACCCTGCAAATACTTTTGATATCCCGGCTTTGCACCAGTTCTACGTTCGAATCCAATCTCATTCTGGTAGACTTCGCGCTGTCACGCTGACTCACCGGAGTGGATCGTGCGATGATAGAGATTCAGTAATGGATCAAAGCCGTGACGTGGTGCCTTTCTGTCTTCATATTGCGGCTGGTAGCAGTTCGATGTAGCCGGTTTCGAATCGTATCCACAACCTCAGTGAATTACCCGCTCGTAGTGTTCCTTATGAGTACACCACCTGATCGAAACGGCGTTCGTGAAACCCCGGGCTCCAGCCGGGTATCACCGCGTCTCGGTCCACTTCCACTTGCTGTGGCAGCAGCTACGGTCGCAGCTGTGATCATGCTTTTACTCGGCCTCTTCGGGATGATTGGAGTCTACGAAAGCGGGGTCGAGATGATGGATCGGTGGCACTTGTTCTTCACACCGATACCCGCTGGTACGTTTGCTGGGATCCTTGAATCGGTGATCATTACAGGTGTATACACCTATATGGTTGCTAAGTTGCACAACTACTTTCCAGGTTCGCTCTCATGAAACTGGCTGTGTTCGGGGCGACTGGCGGGACAGGACGACATCTGATAACGCAGGCGCTCGCAGCTAATTATGACGTTCGGGCACTCACACGATCCCAGACTAAACTCCCGCCAAGTGAACAGATCACAGCTATCGAGGGAAATGTCTTGGATCCAGAGACTGTCTCTGAAACAGTCGAGAATACAGACGCTGTGGTTTGTCTCCTCGGACGGACGCCGAACAACCCACCGGATGTCGTGTCGCTGGGGACTCGGAACATTATCGAGGCGATGAATGACCGGCCAGTCAGCCGATTACTCGTGTTAACGTCGATGGGGCTCGGTTCGAGCTCTGAAACCGTTCCGTGGTATGTCCGAATTGCAAACGCAACCGTTCTCCACGATCTGATGGCAGACAAGGCGCGGCAAGAAGAACTTGTTATGGGATGAGCAGGCGCAAAACCTCGCCGTTTACGGCGGGGATACGCGCCGTCACTGGATGGCGCTACCCACCGATGACTGCACGGCTAGATATTCACTTAGAAATCCAAATGTTTACAATAAAACGTACCATAACCAGTTATGGAGACGTTTCACGAATGCACATTCACCGCACGTACCGGGCGAAAATCCTCAACCACAGTCAAGTGGCTGAGATGCTCGACGTACACGGGTGGAGTGCATCAAAACTGTGGAACGTTGCAAACTATCACTCCCGCCAAGTGTGGGAGGATACGGGCGAGATTCCCGACGACTCGGAGTTGAAGCGCGAGTTGAAAGGTCATGACAACTACAAAGGACTCCATTCTCAGTCCAGTCAGCGCGTTCTGGAGGAACTCGCTGAAGCATTTAACTCGTGGTACGGCAAACGCAAGAACGACTCTCGTGCGAATCCTCCCGGCTACCGCAAGAAAAACTACTACGACGACAACGGCAATCGCGTCCATGAAGAACACCCACGCAGTACGGTGACGTGGAAGCAGAAAGGTATCCGTCACGACTCGAAACACAACCGCATTCGACTCTCGAAAGGCGCGAACCACAAAGACCACCCACGCGACCGCGACTACATCCTCGTCGAATATGAGACACGTCCCGAGGTCACGGTAGAAAACCTGCAACAAGTCCGCGCCGTATACGATAAGGCGAAGGGGCGATGGGAACTGCACCTCGTCTGCAAACACGAAGTGGAGACACCCGACTCCCCTGGCACTGAGACGGCGGGTATCGACCTTGGAATCTGTAACTTCGCCGCCGTTGCATACAGCACCGAGGAAGCCGACCTGTACCCCAGCAACCGCTTGAAACAGGACGGCTACTACCTCCCGAAAGAAATCGCCAAGTGCGACGACTCTGGGGGTGAGGAAGCCACCCGCCTTCATCACAAGTGGTCGGAGCGCCGCACCCACTTCTTCCACAGCCTCGCCAAACACATCGTTGAACGGTGTATTGAGCGAGAAGTGGGTCGCATCAACATCGGGAAACTCGACGGCGTCCGTGAAGACGAGAACGGTGAGTCGAAAAACTGGGGTCGGCACGGCAACCTCGACTTGCACGGGTGGGCGTTCGCCCGCTTCACGAAGATACTCACCTACAAAGCAAAAGTCGAGGGCATCAAGGTCGTAGAAGTTTCAGAGCGTGGCACGAGCAAGACGTGTTGCGTCTGCGGTAGGGAAGATGAGAGTCAGCGCGTTGAACGCGGTTTGTACGTGTGCGATGAACACGATGATGCGTTTAACGCTGACGTGAACGGGGCGGAGAACATTCGTCTCGACATCAACGAAAGTAACTCCGAGTCTTCCGGGCAGTTGTCCGGAGATAGGAGTACCGGCTGGTTGGCACAGCCCGGAGTCTACCTTCACGACTTGTCCCACGGATTCTCACCGAGGGGCCAAGTGGTGGACTGCAAACCCTAATATCCCAACGCTCGGGAATCCTCGCCCTTCAGGGCGGGGAGGATGTCAAGCAAAGCGACCTCGACTGGACGATCGTACGGCCCGGTGGATTGACGGACACACCGCGAACCGGCGAATACGTCCACGGAGTTGATCTGGATGTGAATGCACGGCCGATTTCACGGGCTGATGTCGCCGATTTTCTGCTTCAAATTGTTAAAGAGGACCGATACGTTCGAGAGACGCCGATAGTCACCAGCCAAGAGAACGCCGATCTCGGATTTTTTCTGGATCAGATTGCGACGATAGCGAAGCGACTCAGAACTAACTGAGACAACAGCTGTGCGAGTCCCGCGACTGATTGCGCAAATGCGAGTTGATCCCCGGGCGAATTACCTAAAAAGAACATCACGGTACTGCCACCCCATGACAATCACGACCAGAAGTGCTACTACGCCCCCAATCAGGAAGCTAAAGCCACGTCCATCATATCCGTAGGGAACCGGTAGGTCGGTGGTCTGATCCAACACCAGCAACACCACAGCGAGACCGGCAACAACGAGACCAATCACCCGACCGAGTGGGGAATCACTCCGTTTACCGGGCATAGCTGTACATAGCTGGCGTCTCCTTGAAGAGTGTGCTGCAAGACGGCTGCTCCGTATATTGCGCTGAAGGGTGAGCGGACTGGTCTTTGCCACCCGCTTAGAAGGGGAACCGATCACGCGCCGATTGAATTGCGAGGCGAGTCAGGAGTCGCGCAGGGCCACGCTTTGGAAGGTTCCGGACAGTCTCGATGCTGGTCGGCGGTTCACTGCCACCAACGTGTAGCTCCCAACCCGTCTCGTCTACGAAGCGTTCGACAGCCTGATTTGCTCGCTGTCGCACGTCGTCTGAATCCATCGTCTCGGGTGCACCGTCCCGAAGAACGATGTCGCCATCGACGATTACTGTCTCGACATCGGCCGGGACCGCATTGTTCACGACGTGTGCGGGAACGTTAGTCAGTGGCGTGAATTTCGGTTTGTCGACATCAAGGAGGATAATATCCGCGCGCTTTCCCGCTTCGATACTGCCAATCTCGTCGCCAACTCCCAGCGCGCGTGCGCCCTCAATAGTGAGCATTCGTATCAGTTCCATCGAGTCGAACTGCCCGGCAGAACGCGTGAGATTTGCCGCCAGACGAGCTTGCCGCGCTTCTCCAAACATACTGTACGAGTCGTGCCAGTAGTGGTCGTCAATCCCTACCCCAACGTCGACGCCTGCAGCTCGAAGCTCGGGAACGGGCGTCCATTGCGTCTCCCCGTCCGGATTCCAGTAACAGAAGACGGACGGGCAGTGCGCAACGGCTGCGTCCGCCTCGGCGGTTCGCTGGACGTCCTCTTCGTCGGCGAGGCGGAAGTGAGCGGCAATCAGTCGGTCGTCCAGAAGTCCAACGTCGTCCAGCAGTCCTACCGAGTCCTCGCCGCCGTTCGATCGTGCCATCGTGTTACTCTCCTCGAGTTCGAGCAAGTGCGTGTGGACGAGCAGGTCCGGATACTCTGCGGCGAGGGACGCGGTCCGTTCCCACAACTGCCGGGTACACGACCAGTCGTCGTGCGGGCAGATCGTCGCCCTGATTCGGCCGTCGTACGTGTCGTGGTACGTTTCGACGAACTCGCGAGCACGGGCGAACTGCTGATCGACTGGTTGGTCCCAGAAGAGATCCGAAATCGCCGGGCCGAAAAACCCGCGGAGCCCCGCTTCGCCGAACGCCTCCGCACCTGCGGCAGGCCGTGCGTCCATGGAGTTCACGGTCGTGACACCGCCCAAGAGGAAATTGAGCGCTGCGAGCTCGACACCTGCCTCGATAAGGTACTCGAAGTCGCCGTTCCCCAATCTATTGAACAGGGCTGTCCCGCTCCCGAGCATCTCCGTCAGATCGAGTTCGCTAAACGCACCGATGAGCGGTGTCATTTCCAGGTGTGTGTGGGCATTAACCAATCCCGGCATCACCAGTTTCCCGTTCCCGTCAATAACGGTGGGTGCTTCTATTTCTCCGTCTCCTTCGCGTGACGGCCGGACTTCTTCGATGTGGCCATCGGTAATGGATATTGTTCCGCGCTCATACAGCCGGTTCCGCTCGTCGGCTGTGAGAATGAGTGCATCTTGGATTACCAAATCGACACTCATTGTGAATTAGGAGGTGGATGTGCAAGCTACTATACCAGACGGACGAACAGGCTGGCGAACACTGTTTGTACAAGTGGTGTTCTCCATATTTGGGATGTCTTTGGTCTTTACTGGTCCCATTAGCATCTGATACGTCGGCATGATTTAATCCGATTCTCCTTTTGAATCTGAAGTCGGATTCCGCGGCGCTTGTGGAGGTTTGCAAGGTTATTCCTCTTCGTGATAGATCATCTATGGCCAACGGTTACGATACCATAGTATAGACACCCTCATAGGCAGCATATTTTAATCAAAACCGCAATAGATGATCCCTACAATAATACACCTATGCAGGCGACGATAATTGATGGTGTCCTCGAGTCTCTCCGTATCGGGGTCGGGTTTCTCTGGACGGCGGCGTGGGCGATCATCATGGGCCTCACGATTACGAGTCTGGTCCAGGTCTACGTCTCGAAGGAGCGGATGGCACAGGTGCTGGGTGAGGGCGATCTAACTGGACTTACCAAGGCGACTGTGTTCGGAGCAGCGAGTAGTGGCTGTAGTTTCGGGGCCGTCGCCATTGGGAAGGGCCTGTTCAAGAAGGGCGCCCACGCGGTGAACTTCCTCGCGTTCATGTTCGCCTCGACGAACCTCATCGTCGAACTTGGGTTGATGATCCTGATCCTGCTCGGGTGGGAGTTCCTTCTCGCAGAGCTGCTCGGCGGCCTCATCCTTATCGCCGTCATGGCGGTCATCGTTCACCTCACGCTTCCTGAAAACCTGTTTAGCGAAGTTCGAGAAACGCTCAACGAGCGCGATCACGCATCGGGCATCACGGAGGACCCCACCTGCGGGATGGAGGGGAAAGACGAGTACACCCTCACGACTGACGGCGGTGAGACACTCAAATTCTGCTCGGAGGGCTGCATTGAGACCTACCGCCAGGAGACATCGAGTAGCGGCGGGTGGCGCGAGGAGCTGCTGTCGTGGGGTGGCTGGTACAAGGTCGGGAACCAGTACCGCAAGGAGTGGTCGATGATCTGGAAGGACGTCGTTGCGGGCTTTCTCATCTCCGGGTTTGTCATCGTCTTCGTTCCGCAGTGGGTCTGGAACACGCTGTTCATCCAGGGCGACGGCCTGCTCGTGACCGCCGAGAACGCGATCATGGGCGTCGCCATCGCCGTCATCAGCTTCGTCGGCAGTATGGGTAACGTCCCGTTCGCCGTCGCGCTCTGGGGCGGTGGCATCAGCTTCGCCGGCGTCATCGCATTCGTCTACGCCGACCTCATCACGATCCCCGTGTTGAACGTCTACCGGAAGTACTACGGCTGGAAGATTATGCTGTACATCCTCGGCGTCTTCTTCGTCACGATGGCGTTCACGGGCTTCCTCATGGAACTGCTATTCGACGCGCTCGGCATCGTTCCGGATCTAGCCGGCGGCGAAACCGCGACCGAGCAGACGTACTTCGAACTGAACTACACGTTCTACCTCAATATTATCGCCTTCGCGCTCTCTGGATTCCTTCTCTACGTTTACCGGCGGGGACTCGGCGCGCCGGGTCAGTATCGTGATCCGGTGTGTGGGATGCGAACCGACGATGAGGGTCCGAGTGCGTCCCATGATGGGACGACGTACTATTTTTGCTCGAAGACCTGCAAGCGAACGTTCGAGGAAGAGCCCACGGAATTTGCTGATCAAAGCCCGCAGATATCAAGCCACGATCACGACCACTGATAAATGTCCCGTGGTTCATCCGCTGTGAAGGACTTCACCACCGTAGTTGTGATCCGCAATTGTCACACCCGTCGCCCCCAAATTGACTGTATGAGCAGTCAGATCTCGAAACGAGGGGACGTAATATGAACCAACGTCGAGCAGATTCTGTCGTCGGTATTCTCCTCGGGTTCGTTCTCCTAGCCGGCGGGGCACTCAGTTGGCGGGCCTATCAACAGCGTCGCGCTATCGAGCAATCGATGGGGTCGATGATGGATTCTTCCGTGGGGGCGATGCACGGCCCAGACCCTCTCTGGTACGTGGTTGGAACCCTGCTAGTCGCAGGCGTTATCGGTGGCGTCTATTACGTGGTCCGGGGAGAACTCACCGATTCGGAAGTGGCCGACACGACGGACTATATCGGTTCCGATCAAACATCGGCAGCAACGCCTACGTCGGTGGACGATGGAGCCTCGCAAGCGAAGTCTCTCAATCCCGAATCGGCCCCGAAGGCGCGCGTTCTCGATCTCTTACCGGACGATGAACGACGCGTCCTCGAACCCGTCCTGAGCTCTCCCGGAATCACGCAGATCGAACTTCGGGATCGATCTGGATTCTCGAAGAGCAAAGTGAGCCAGACCGTGAGTTCACTCGAAGAGCGCGGTCTGCTGTACCGAGAACGACAAGGCCGGACGTATCGTGTTTACCCGAGTGACGACCTACAAAATCAAGAGACACAGTAACCTCATACAAACCATGTCACAAACGACACGAGAAAGCGATCGTATTAGCCGACTTCTCAAATCAAGCACGTGGCTCAATTTCCTCCTCGCTGTGCAGTTGGTTGTCGGGCTGGCGTACGCATATATCACAGGGGATATGGGGAGTCGATTGACCCATTTCGTCTTGCCATTCATTTGGTTCACCGCCTCTGTCTGGGTGATCTGGCACACTCGACCCGCGAAGACACGTCGCGTGTATCATATCGGTGCCGCACTTGTCGTTGCTCTATACCTCCTCATTATGTTCTATTTCTCGGGATTACTCGGACCGAGTACCTCTCATCTCGGGCAACTTACTGGGTCAAGCGGTCTCGGAATAACATGGGGTCGGTCTTTGGGGTGGAGTCCGGTCTTCCTCTATACAGGTGACCTGATCACGGTTACGCTCATTCCGTACCAAGCAGTTGGCTTGTTCGCGCTAGCGTATCTCGTCTACGATGCGCTGCTTGATTTCTCGCGGTCGGCAATCGGAGGGATTGTCGGGATCGTAGCGTGTCCTGCCTGCGTCAGTCCGTTGTTTGCAGTATTACTTGCAGGCGGGCTGAGTGGTTCCTCAACGGTGCTATTGTTTGGTGCGTATGGCTACGAGATTGCGACGGTTCTGTTTCTCGTGACTGTTGGAATCCTGTATCATCGCAAAGCGCTCACCAGACAGTACCACCAGCTCCGAATGGATTGACATCCTCCATACTCGTTTAGTGATCGTCGACCCTCACTCGCGCTGCGAACCGTAGTCTCCGACTGGATCGACGCAAGTGAGGGTACCGGTCTCCTGGTATCTCCTTTGCCCTCACTATATCTCAGATCCCTCGAATTCGGTAAGTATGAACGACCTCATCGAAAGAAAACGTTTAGATAGGGTTATAGACGTTCTCGAACGGTCTGCTGTTTGGATTTACACCCACGAAGATAACCCCGAACCCACCGTATCACTACGTGAGGCGAAAGATAATGACCAATCGAAACCTCGGACGATGGCTGCTCGTGGCGCTCGCGATCGTCGGACTCGCGTTCGCCGCCCCGCTAGTTAGCGCACACGGTGACGAACCGAACCAGGGGAACGAGACGGCAGCTGAAGGGACGCCAACCGATGGTGATACAGCGGACTGGGCGGCCTGGATGGAAGGTCACATGACCGATCACATGGGACCGGATGCCGATGACGAGATGGAAGCGCACATGGGCGTGACCGTCGACGAAATGGCCCAAGACATGGGGGATGACAATCACACCGCCGCCGGGATGAACGGACAGGGACACGGTTGCTAACGATCCCTGTCCGGGGCCTCTCGTCTAGAACGGAGACACTCGAACTGTCAAATATACGATCGCAATGACACACTACACCAACACCCTCGGACGAACGGCTCGTCGAATTGCGGTGCTCACCATTCCGCTGCTGGTTGCTGTAACAGGTACCGCTGCTGCTCACGGTGGTGGAGGCTACGACGGCGGGATGATGGGCGGTAGCGGTTGGGGGCTCTTCGGTGGTGGAATGGGCCTTTGGGGGCTCCTTTGGATGGGGCTCTTAATTGCCGTGCCGCTCTACCTCGGCTACTCGCTTCTCAACAGCGATTCTGGGGGGACGATAGCCGGCCGCTTTCGGTTTTCCGTGAGCGCTATGCCCGCGGTGAACTCTCCGATGAGGAGTTCGAACGACGACGAAAACAGCTTGAATAGACCAAATGAAAGGAATAGAAGGAGTATCGTTCAAAACTACTCCCGTCCGACGGCTGTCGCGGTGGGACCAAACTATTAACTCCGTTACCGGAGTATGGGTTTTCATGGAATACACAATACAGATCACAACTGCTGGTGAGTTCGACGATGTCGTCGACGCAACGAACGCTGCACTCAAAGATGAGGGATTCGGGGTCCTCTGTGACATTGACATTCAGGCGACACTCGAGGAGAAACTCGGCGAAGAGTTCCGACAGTATCGGATCCTCGGTGCGTGCAATCCACCGGTGGCATACGAAGGATTGAGTGCAGAAATCGAACTCGGCGCGCTTTTGCCCTGCAACGTCATCGTCTACGAGAATGATGACGGCGACATCGTGGTGAGTGCAGTCGACCCCGAACAGCTGGTCGGAATCGCTGACAACGACGCACTTGACTCCATCGCAACTGAGGTCAACGAACGATTTGACCGTGTACTGGCAGCCGTTACAGATGAATTCGGATCCGCGTCGGAGGCCTGATTCCGATGGCTTCATCAGATCAACTGGACACGACGACGATACTGCTCCTCGTGCTCGGTGCGTTCATCCTCATTCCTATGCTCATGATGGGGTTCGGTGGGATGATGGAATACGGGGGCATGATGGGCCAGTACGGTAGTACAGGTGGCTGGTGGCCCTTCATCGGAATGGTCGTACCGCTCGCCTTCCTCCTTGTGCTTCTGGGCGGAGGTTATCTCATTATCCGTCGAGTGCCCGACACACAATCGTCTCACAATCCTGCGATTGAAGAGATGCGTCTGGCGTACGCTCGTGGAGATCTCACCGACGAAGAGTTCGAAGCCCGACGTGAGAAACTCGAACAATCAGAGTAACTCCCTCTATACAGCTTAGTGCCTGCTCGGACAGCCTTTTCACAAACGAGGAGTATCGAAGCCGGCTCTCTGAGCAGAGGAACCTTCGAACCGAAGACCCAACCCCTGTCTAACATTCGATTGTGAGTAGTAATGGAAGTAAACGACAAGCACGTGCTGTTCACCACGTCGGGAACCACACCCTTCGCGCCCATGTCGTGTGGAGCTACTCACTAAGAGACCGACCCAATCACTATGACACCTTACAGTCGACGACAATTCCTCGGTTTTGTTGGTGCCGGTGCAGTGGCCAGTACGAGCTTGGCTCAATCCGCGAATGCAAAGGAGATACCTGTCGTAGAGATGGGGAACAATTACTTCGATCCAATCGGTCTGCGAGTCGATCTCGGGACAACCGTTCGGTTTGAACTTGCAGCCGGGACACATTCCGCCACGGCGTACCCGGATCGCGTTCCGGACGGTGCTTCCGCCTTCGATAGCGGCACGATCTCGCAGGGGCGTTTCGAACACACGTTCGACACGCCAGGGACGTACGATTACTACTGTATCCCCCCACAAGTCGATTGGGATGGTCGGACGGATCGTTGTTGGGAGTCCTAGCGGGCCGGCGGAGGAGAGCTCGATCCCGAATGGTGAGGTCCCAGCGAGTGAGGCTATCGTCGAGCAGGGCGTAATTGCCTACGGTTCGAACAGTGATGGGAGCGGAAATACTGGAGGCGGAATGATGGGGTCAGGCGGCCACGGGATGATGAACGGCCGCAATGGAGGTGGAATGGGGGGACTCCCAGTTGTTGGTGGGGTGCTTGGAAGTTCGGGCATTCTCGGTGGCGCCCTTTACTGGCTCGGAAATCGAACGTCTCCTCGTTCGAGTACTGATCACTCAGCCAGAGAAGTGCTTCAAGAGCGCTATGCTAGAGGTGAGATTGATGAGGAAGAATATAGACGCCGTCGTGAGCGACTGGACGCATCCGATGAGGACGTCTCCAATTAATTCCCACCGTAAAAGTGCGAACTGATCGGAGTCAAGCAATTTGCGGATTGGGGGGTCCCATCATCATGGATATCTTCGAATTCCTAACGATCTCATACTACTGTCCCAGCTCGATTTGGGAACGATTTTTTCTGTAGTCATTTCCCCTGTGTGGCTCGGTAGTACACGCCGATTGTGAGCACAGCTACGAGGAGGAGATATCCAGTAGCCCACACTAACGAGAGAGCCGTATCTACGTCCGTCGTGAGTCCGGTATCGACCATCACACGGACAGGCCAATAGCCGGGGAGTAGTTTCATCCACCATTCGGGCTCGGACTGGATGAACAGCGGATCCTGGAAGAGTCCGATATCGAGCATCGGGAGAATCAGCATTAGCCACATCCCGGCTAGGCGGTCGAAAACGGCCCCCACGAGCATCCCAATAAGACCATACGTGACCGAGACAACGAGCATCGCTGCGACGAACCACCAGAGATGCTCAGGCTGGAAATCGACGAGCATCACAGCGACTGAGACGCCGGTGACGATGAGAGTGATTGCTGCGAGGACCCCAAACCGGGCAGTGATTACCTGTCGTGCACGATAGCCGGCGACTGCCAGACGACCGTCTGTGTCTTTGGCTTCTCGCATCAGGAACAACCCAGCGAGTCCCGCGATGAGGGCGCTCGTAATCGGCGTCATGATCACTCCGTGGACCTCAGGCATCCCTCGCATGACCGTCACCGTCTCACCGTCGACGAGCGTCCGAACCGGCATCTTGACATCCTGAGTGACTGCGAACGCCAACGTGATGAACGAGACCGGTAAGACGACCAGTAGAGCGACGAGGACGTAGTTTCGTGCCTGTTCTTTGATACCGATTGAGAACGCCGTTGTCGTACGGTTCATGCGGACCACCCACCACTGGTGCGCATCGTCATTCCGAACACTGCGGTGACGAGCACGAGCAAGACTAGCAGGTATCCGGCAACGAAGCCGAGATCACCCGTTGTATATGTACCTTGGAACATCGCCTCCTGAAGGAGTTCCTTCGGATGATAGAGCGGGAAGTACTCCACGAACTCGGGAACGTCGGCGGCCAGTGGGCTGTCGCCACTGAGGAACGCGTCCATCATCGCGAGGAACACCACGACGAGCGAGCCTTCGAACAGTCGCGGAAGGAGCGCCCCGACGAGTGCGCCGAGGAACGCATAGACCAGGCCAGCGAGTACGAGGAATACGAACGTCAGAACAGGGGCTTCCGGTGAAATCGTCAGCCAGAGAACGCCGTAGTTTACGGCAGCCACGACAACGGTCACACCTCCGAGTGTCGCTAATCGAGTCGCAAGCAGTGTTCGGGGTGGATAGCCTGTCTGAACGAGTCGCCGATCGGCTGCACGCGCACTAATCATCTGGGCGAGTCCCATCAGGCCGGCGATGATGGCGACTCCGAATATCGCTCCGAGGAGGCGACCAAGATTGATCGGAATCGCCTCGACCGTCGGCATGGTCGGCAGTCCTGCCATCGCTTGTCCCCAGCCTTCGATAACGACAACCGGAAGGAGGAGTGCCAGGACAACATTCAGGGGGGGGTCTGAGGAAGGTGGAAACATTCGCCTGGATCCCCGTCCAAACCCTATTCATCAGTCTCTTCCCCCCGTTCACTGGCCGTTGCATCAGTCTCGCCTTCCTGGTCAGTCACGTCGTAGACTTGTCCATCACGAACCTCGTAGATGCGGTCGAGACGATTTTGCTCCTCGATCAGGTGTGAAATCATCGTGACAGCTGTTCCGTCGGCAGCGAGTTCCTCGGCGAGATCCCAGAACGTGAGATACGTCTCCCAGTCGAATCCGGTGTAGGGCTCGTCCAGCATGAGGACGTCCGGGTCGTGCATCAGGGCGATACTGAGATTGATTTTTTGACGGTTCCCGCCGCTGAGTTGGTCGATTCGATACTCAAGGTACTGTTCGAAGTCGAGTTTCGTTGCGAGTCGGTGTTTTGCCTCGTCAACCTCCTCGAGGGTCATCCCGTATCCGGCCCCGAACAGTCGGAACGTCTCTGCGACAGTCAAGCGGTCGTAGAGCAGCGGTTCCTGTGGACACCAACCAACTGTCCCCGCTCGTTGAACCGTTCCTGCATCCTGATCGAGTACGCCGACGAGGATATTCATGAGTGTGGATTTGCCAGACCCATTTTCGCCGACGATGCCGACGATCTCTCCCGCTTGAATGGCGATGTTAGCACCGGATAGGACGGGAACTGACCGTGTAAATGGGAATCTCGATCCATACGTTTTCTCTATTTCTTCGGCGCGGACGAGTTCCCCATTGGTACTTAATGTCACGTCAACGTCTGTCGATGTCTCCATACGTAGATTGATGCCCCGCTAGTTCAACTGGGTTACCGTTAGAAATCCAAAGTCGCGTCGGTGAGCTAGTTTCGGCCTGCCGTACTACTTTACTCTGCTTGACCGGTGCTTGTGTCTGACTGAGCGGTACCGAGAACGCGTTCTCCAGTAGCCACCTTGTAGATGGCGGACACACCCCAGATGAGGAGTCCCAAGAGGATGATGTAGGACCGTATTTCAAGCGGGACGAGGGCCTCGTGTACGATTTGACCCTCTCCGGATACGGGGTGGGGGCTTCCCAGAAGTATTTCCACGAAGCCGATACCGACTGTACCGAGAAGGACGAAGCTGCCTCCGACATACATTGCAACCTTGTCCGCCGTAGTGAGGGAACTCATATATGACACCTCTATTAGCCGATGAGGTACTGAAGCCGGGGGTGGTTCTGGACGAACTCAGTGCTTTGTAGGTACGCGTCAACGCCGAGGACGCGCCCGGCACCGAGCGTGGCAATCATCCCAAAGATTAGGAGGCCTAGCAATTCGCCCGTGACGACACCGTTGGCCCAGCCGCCAGTCTCGCCGTTGATGAAATAAAAGAACATCATCATGAATGCGCCGAAGAACGCCGCCGTGCGGGTGAGCGCTCCGAAGACCAAGCCCAAACCGATTAACAACTGGCCGACAGGCACCGCGACGTTTGTGAATGCCAAGCCGGCACCACTACTGAACAGAGTGACGACGGGCCCAAGACTCGTTCCTTGGGCCGCACCGCCGACGAACCAACTTGCGTCGAACGGCCAATTAATGAGTTTGTCGAGTCCAGCATGCAACAGCCACCAGCCAGCGATGAGGCGCATGATGACCAGCCAATAGGCCAGCCACGGCTGGGACACGCTGAACGTTACGTCTCGCCCGAGCATTCGGGTCTGAACAGTGGTGAGATCATTGGTTGCCATTCGGTTTCACCCCGCATCATATGATGGGGTCCTAAATCAAGCACTTTGCTTTTAGCAATCCAAAGTCAAGATACCGAGCGATTTGGGCGGTGCTACACGGTTTACTCTTTCAGAACCCGGAATTGACAATCGGTGCCTCACAAATGCCAAATTATCGCTCGAGCATACTCCCGAATTCGTACTTTCGCCCACATAAATAATGGAGCACCGTACAACATCCAGTCCATGAGAAACCATCCAAAACATGACTGTTTTCAGGAGTTTTCGCCAAATACTCACTCAGGAAAATCGTCTACAGGCTTCACAGGGCGAATATCCCGAGTTTGACCCCGTTCAGGTGGGGATCATTCGCGATCACATATCCGAGGTCGTAGAGGAATCGTCGAATCATCGTTCAGGCTGTCAACTGCCGTCTCAAAGTATCTTGACCAGTTACTCACTCGAGTTGAATCTTAAATTTCGGCGTACACATCACCAGTCTTTCCGCCGCTGAGTTCGTACACGGTGAACGAGCCGGACTTCGTTCCGCCCATTCCCGGCGAACCGGCTGGCATCCCGGGCAACGCGATGCCGTCGATTATCGGCTTTTCATCAAGCATCGTCGCGATTACCTCAGCAGGAACGTGTCCCTCAACAACGTACTCGTCAAGTACGAGTGTGTGACAGCTCTGTAGTTCCGCTGGAATGTTGTTTCGGCTCTTGAGAGCCGTCACATCCTCGGTTTCGGTTTCCCTGAGTGTCGTGTCGAGATACTCGCGCAGATACGACGCATACTGTCCGCAACAGCTACAGTCCGGTGAATTGAATTGCTGAGCGTTCGTCACTGCCAGCGTTCCCGCGATGTCCCACTGGTCCTCACTTGATGACTCTAGGCAGCCGGCGACTCCGAGTGCGACCGTCGTCGCACCGACTCGTAGTAGTCCGCGACGAGTTGCGTCCCGTTCCATATGATCTTCATTTTGCCCGGTGGTATCTATTGTATATTGCCATTCCTGCGTATTGAGAACGGACTCGAGTACGACGGGAAGAGATGTCGGTGGTAGAAATATGTGATTCTAAGCAGAAAATCACATGGAAGTCTAGCCCCTATTTGTAACTGGATATGGTCCAGACCATCACCATCGAAGGGATGGCCTGTGAACACTGTGAGCAAACCGTAGAGGAAGCACTTGAAGGAGTTGACGGAGTCACTACTGCAACTGCGGATCGGAACTCCGAGTCCGCGACAGTCGAGGGGTCTGCCGAACTGAATGAACTCGTTACTGTCGTCGAAGACGCCGGCTACGATGCGTCGACGTAATCTAGAACGGCTTCAATTAAAGCTCCTATCGAGTATGCGTACAACGGGAATGAAGCCCCGAGCGAACGATTAACGGCCGTCGTCAGGTGTAAGACGATCGCGACGGCGGTCGAACTCCTCATCGTCGATCTCACCTCGAGCGTACCGCTCCTGGAGGACGGCAAGCGCGCTATCTTCAGTGTGACCGTTTGTTTGTGACTGCGTTATTAGCCAGTAGACGAAATAGACAGGAAGGGCGAGGAGAAGTGCCATCCACAGCAGGCCGAACACCATCATTCCCCAGCCCCAGACGCCCCAACCAGCCATGTGGCCGTCGTTCCACATTCCCTCGTGCCACTCCCACATCATTGCGTCCGGAACGGTCGCGTGCGTTAGAGCCATCCCGCCGACGACTGCCAGCGTGAGTGCTACGACGACGATGAGTCCCAGAGAACGAATCCCGCGTGATTGAATTGGATTTTGCATAATTGTACTCCTGAAGAGAGTTTGGCGTGGTTAGCCGAGGATGTATTCGAGTCGGGGGTAGCGCTCGACGAGCGCCTGGCCGCCGACCTCGTACTGCTCGATGTACTGGTCGAGTCCCAGGATGCGGCCCGCAGCGAACGCGGCGACCGCGAGGAACACGAGCATGTACGCGAAGTCCCCGTTGATGAACCCGTGACCCATGTCCCAGTTGCCGAAGTAGAACATGAGCATCATGAGCGCGCCGAAGAACGCCGCGAGGCGAACGAACGCGCCGACGAGCAGGCCGAGGCCGATGAGCAGTTCGCCCCACGGCACGGCGACGTTCGCGAACTCGACGAACCACGGCGTGCTCCCCATCCACGCGAACATCTCCGCGAGGGGGTTGCCGTTCGTCGCGGCGACGTTCGACAGGTAGCCGCCGGCCCCGAACTCACCGGTGATCTTCGTAAACCCGGAGTACGCGAACGCGTAGCCCATCATGAGGCGGAGCGCGAGCACGAACCACGCACTAAGGCTGTGGACTTTCCCGCCGACGGTCAGTCCGCCGATCTTGCTCTCGAGCTGGTTCATGCCGGTGTCGAGTGTAGACATAATTATTTCACCTTCAACTATCAGTAGGTGAGGTGAGATGATATACTAGCAAGCCGGCGTTCTGAGTCAGAAAATCGGCGGGATATATTACGCTCCTGTCGCGAGTAGGTGAGTGTGACTGAGGAGCCGAGTCCGCCGGAGGTCTTCGCCACCCTCGACGACGAGTACGCCCGCGACATCCTCGTGGCGACGAAGACCGAACGGCTGTCCGCGAAAGAACTCAGTGAGGAATGCGACATGTCACGACCGACTGTCTCGCGCCGCGTCGGCCGTCTCGTCGAGCAAGGCCTCCTCGAGGAGTACACGCACGTCGATCCCGGAGGACGGCATTACAGCGAGTACGAGGCGCGACTCGAACGCATCGAAGTCCTCCTCCAGGCGGAGGGCTTCGACGTCCAGATCGACATCCGGCCGGATCCCGCCGATCGGATCACATCCATTTTCGAGAAGATGCGGGGGGACTGACCCATGGAACACACATTATTCATCATTGCGAAACTGTTCACGACCGCGTTAGCGCTGGTAATCGCCTATCAGGCCTATCGCGGGTACCAACGGCATCGCACGCAGTTACTCCTGTACGTCGCGATGGGCTTCGCGCTTGTCGGGCTCGGTGGCCTTCTCGAGGGCGTACTCTTCGAGGTCCTCCAAGTATCGATCTTCGAAGCTGGTTTCGTGGCAGCACTTGTCACTGCAGCAGGGATGCTGTCGATCCTGTACGCCCTCTACGCCCCCAATCCCTGAGTGCCAAGAATTTGTGAGGAACGTTAAACCCGAATAGGTTGTACAGTAGTGTATGTTACGAATACTCCTCGGTGTCCTCGGAACCGTGACAGCACTGTTCCCGGACGAGATCGTTGGGCTCTTTGAGAAACTCGCTACCGCCAATCCCGATGAAGGGGCTCTTCGAGCATGGGTCAACCCAGCTATCCGATCGGAAGGGGTTCTAATAGCCGTGGTCTCCCTGCTTGGTGGACGCTCGTATGCGTGGATGATGAATCTCACCGGGGCGTTCGGTGCAGTTGTCCTCGTGTTCCCCGGCCTGTATCGCGAATTTGCGTCCACGTTCCTCTATGAGCGCCCAGATGCTATCGAATGGAACGAACGATTCACGACAGGTGTACGGGGTATCGGCGCAGTATATGTCTTTCTGGCTGCCAAAACGTACAGAGACCGCCGCAAGGAGATGTCGGATTAGTGTCGAGCGTCACGACCGCGTGAACGTCCGGTAGAGGCTGGTCAGTTTAGAAGGCGTGTCAACTCACAGTACCCTCCATGTTGAAGCACCCTCGGAGTCAATTGCTCGGTAATGGACGACGAACCCGAAAGGGGCGTTGACGAAACTGACCATACGCATCACGACGAGGACGCACATAGTTGGCACGACGAGTCACAGACTGAGGGGCAGAGTGAGCAATCGCTCCTCAAAACGGAGGCTGAACCTCAGTCCCCCGGCGAAGCAGACCACGGCGAACACAGTCAGCACGATGGGCACGACGGACACGACGGCCACGGTGGGATGCACGAGGGCCACGAGCAGATGTTTCGGCGGCGCTTTTTCGTCTCGACGCTCCTGTCGATTCCAGTCCTCCTGTACAGCGAAATGCTGCAGGAGTGGCTCGGCTTCTCCGTCCCAGCGTTCCCGGGTAGCGAGTGGATCAACCCCGTCTTCGCGGTAGTCGTCTTCGCGTACGGTGGGGTTCCGTTCCTCCAGATGGCGGTGCCGGAACTGAAAGACCGGTCACCGGGGATGATGACACTGATTTCGATGGCGATCAGCGTCGCGTTCGTCTATAGCCTCGCGAGCGTGTTCTTCCCGACGGAGTCGGCGTTCTTCTGGGAGCTCGTGACACTGATAGACATCATGCTGCTCGGTCATTGGATCGAGATGCGGTCCGTACGACGGGCCTCGAGCGCGGTCGACGAGCTGGCGAAACTGATGCCCGATACTGCCGAGCGGATTACCGACGACGGTGACACCGAGGAAGTCCCGGTGAGCGAACTCTCCGAGGGCGACCTCATGCTCGTCCGGCCGGGTGCGAGTGTCCCTGCTGACGGCATCGTTGAAAAAGGTGATTCAGACATCGAGGAGTCGATGATTACGGGTGAGTCGAAACCGGTCTCGAAAGAACCCGGCGATGAGGTCATCGGCGGGACGATCAATGGCGACGGCAGTCTCCGCGTGCGCGTCGGTGCGACAGGAGATGAGACGACGCTCGCGGGGATTATGCGACTCGTCGAGGAAGCCCAGCAGAGCAAGTCCCAAACCCAAGTGCTGGCCGACCGCGCGGCCGGCTGGCTGTTCTACGTCGCCCTCGGGGCGGCAGTCGTGACAGCAATCGCGTGGACAATCGCGGTATCGTTCAACGCAACAGTTATCGAGCGCGTTGTTACGGTGCTCGTCATCGCCTGTCCACACGCACTCGGCCTCGCCATCCCACTGGTCGTCGCGATCAACACGTCACTCGCCGCTCGCAACGGGATGCTCGTGCGCGACCGCATCGCGATGGAGGACGCACGGAAACTGGACGCCATCATCTTCGACAAGACGGGGACGCTCACCGAAGGCGAACACGGTGTCGTCGACATGGCGACCGTCAACAGCGTCGACGAAGACGACGCACTCGCGCTGGCGGCGGCCGTCGAGAGCGACTCCGAGCACATGATTGCGCGTGCCATCCGCGAAGCCGCCGAGGAGCAAGACCTCACTGCACCCGACGCGACCGACTTCGAGGCGATCAAGGGCAGGGGTGTCCGAGCGAACGTCGATGGAAACGAGGTGTACGTCGGCGGGCCGAATCTGCTGACCCAACTCGATCGCGAGGTCCCTGACCACCTCCGGCGTTTCGCTGACGAGGCCGGACAGAACGCACAGACTGTCGTGTATCTCGTTCGCGAAGGAGAATTGATCGCCGCGTTCGCGATGGCCGACGTGATCCGCGAGGAGAGTTTCCGCGTCGTCGACGCCCTCCATGACTTGGGCATTGAGGTAGCGATGCTGACTGGTGACTCCCAAGACGTCGCCAACGCCGTCGCCGACGAACTGGGCATCGACACGGTGTTCGCTGAGGTTCTCCCTGAAGACAAGGACAAAAAAGTTCAGGAACTCCAAGACCAGGGCAAGCTCGTGGGGATGGTTGGCGACGGCGTGAACGACGCGCCGGCACTGACGCGAGCAGACGTCGGCATCGCTATCGGGAGCGGCACCGACGTCGCGGTCCAGTCGGCTGACGTTATCCTCGTCCAGAACAACCCGATGGACGTGGTTCGGCTCGTCAAACTGAGCAAGGCGAGCTACCGGAAGATGCAGGAGAATATCGTCTGGGCGGCCGGGTACAACATCTTCGCAATTCCGCTTGCAGCGGGCGTCCTTGCGCCGATAGGGATTCTGCTGTCGCCCGCTGTGGGCGCGCTGTTGATGTCGATGAGTACGGTTATCGTCGCGATCAACGCGCAACTGCTCCGGCGGATCGATCTTTCCATCCCGAGTTTGCCGGACGTGTCATCAGACAGAGGCGCACAACCGGCCGACTAGAATGGACGACTATCGACAGCAAATTAGCCGTCACATCGCTCAGCAGTAAAATGAACCCTATTTATCTCGCTCTTGGCATGATTCTTCTTGTCGGGGCCGTAATCGACCTTCTCTGGACAACGCTCTGGGTTGAGGGCGGGGCTGGTCCACTTACGTCTCGTTTGATGGTGTGGACGTGGCGATTACTACGACAGATTAGTACCCAAAACTCACGGCTTCTCAGCCTCTCAGGACCGCTGATCTTCGTTTTGGGCCTCTCTGGATGGCTTCTGCTGCTCTGGATCGGATGGACTCTCGTCTTCGCTGGGGCCGAGAATATCCTCATCGATACGCTCAACCGCGGCCCCGTGTCGTGGACCGATCGGATCTATTTCGCCGGGTACACGTTTTTCACGCTTGGCATCGGCGATTTTGCTCCTCGGGAAGGAATCTGGCAGCTTATCACGATACTCGCAACGGGAAGCGGGTTGCTCTTCGTGACGCTCAGCGTCACCTATACGCTGTCAGTTCTCGATGCAGTCACCCAGAAACGCGCGTTCGCCGCCAATGTAAGCGGATTCGGAACGCACAGCGAGGAAATCGTTCGAACGGCTTGGAACGGAGAGAAATTTCAGGGACTCGATCTGCCATTAAATACCTTCGTAACCCAACTCACCGTCCTTACGGAGAACCACAAGGCCTACCCTGTTCTCCATTACTTTCACAGCGCTCGGGCTGACCGTTCCCCGGCCGTCGAAATCGTAGCCCTCGACGAGGCCTTGACGCTCATTCGGTTCGGCGTCTCGGAGAAACACCGACCGAACGAAATCGTCGTTCGAAACGCCTGCAAAAGCGTCGAAAACTACCTCGAAACGCTGCACGAGTCGTTCGTTGATCCGGCGGATAGCTCCCCTCCCCCGTTGGACCTCTGTCTCCTCCGCGAAGCGGATATCCCAACCGTTTCGGACGAGGAGTTCGAGACGTCACTTGACAAGATGAAGAAGCGCAGACGGTTATTACTCGGGTTGGTCGAATCCGATGTGCGGCAGTGGCCTACGCAACGCACCGAGTAACTTATCCTGTTTCTGAAAGATCATCCACCTCCAAACTCACTCTGTTCGCAGTTGGTGGTACAGCCTCGTGAGTTGCTTTCGATGGTAGAGTATCCCGACAGCCACGATGAACAGGATGGTCGCAATCTCGTAACCGTAAACTCCCAGTAATATCATCGTTGAGGAACCACCGATCCCACCCGCGAGTAGCGGAGCAAATAATGGGCCGACACAGGCTGGACACGCTGCGATCCCGACGATACCTCCGACCGCCGACTGTGAGAGATCGAGCAACGCATCGTAGACGAGATATGACAGCGCGACCAGACCAACCGCCTGGTACGGTATGATTGTGACCGTGATCAAATCTCCAGTATAGAGCAGAACCGGACTCCAGCCCAGTGGCCGGCCCCACGTCATTCCGACACCGTACGAACCAGTGAGTGCCCCGAGATGAGAGGAACTCAGACCGAGCAACCCCGAGAGATAGAATACGAGGAGGAGGTAAACAACGGCAATGAGAGCAGAACCGATATGAAATAACCGTCGTGTCGGAGTGGGACGAGTGTGCCAGATAACCCACGCAGAGACGGTTAACCAAACGAACGGGATGACAAAATGTGTGAGTCGGCTTCCGATGTCACCCGTGACATACGCGTAAGCGAGTCCGACGACTAACTGTACGGCGAGAATCAGGTTGAGCCATGTGCTTGATTGGAGAAGTTCTCTAACTGGACCTCTCTCAAGTGTGGTTTGTGTCATAGTCGTGTGAATCCGAAGCAGGTCGTTTACGCGAGGTCTTACAACGACCTGTAGGGCTGAATAACGAAAAGCGATTCGGACTATGTACGGATACCTCTCGCCGGTGAAAGCGCCGAGATCCGTCTCAGATCTGTTTCCATCTCGGAGAATGGCCAGGCTATATCTGAATAGAGGTCTTTTCTACTACTGCACCAACTCAATCATATCCGACCGATTTCGAGAGAGACAGCCGTACACGATAGGCTGTAAACCAACCTGAAACCGTTCAGACAATCCACCCAATACAATGCCCGTTGATCCCGTTTGTAGCATGGAGGTTACCGATACAGATCCGGGGACGACCGTCACACACGATGAAACGGAATATCACTTCTGTTCGCAAGCCTGCCGCGACCTATTCGAACAAAACCCGGACAGCTACTTGGACGAGCCGCATCCGCACCTTGAAGAGATCCAAGGGGTGGCCGTCCCCCGTCTTTCGCCGGGACGAGCGGAAGGACATTTCGAGATTGAGATCGCCGACCCAGGAGCGTTAGGCGTCGGCGATCGTGTCACGGTCACCAAAACGATCACCAACGAGGATGTTCAGCGATTCGCCGAAGCGACGAGCGACACGAATGCGCTCCACCTGAACGAGGACTTCGCCCGAAAAACGCGATTCGGCGGGCGAATCACCCACGGAACGCTCGTCTCCGGATTGATCAGTTCAGCGCTTGCCTGTTTTCCAGGCGTCACGATCTATCTCTCTCAGAACCTCGAATTCAAACGACCCGTTGATATCGGTGAGACGCTGACCGCGAGCTGTGAAATTGTCGAGGTACTCGAAGATGACGAGTATCGACTTACGACGCGTATCGAGAACGAAGCCGAAAAGCTCGTGATACACGGCACAGCAACCGTACTCGTCGATGAACTCCCCAAATGATCCACGAACGTCGTTTTACAATCTATATCGCATAAAATAACTACAAAATCGATAACTGGCTCAAGGATTCGGCGCTCATTGTTGGGGAGCTGATCGAGTACTCTCCGGTTTGGTACGCTCTCAAAAGCAGCCAAACGCTTGTCCGAGAGTTCTCCGGCTGGATCCCTCTAATCTGACTCACCCGAAGAGAGAGAGAGAGAGAGAGAGAGAGTGGACTGGTTCAGTGTAGAAGTAGGTGGACTGATTCGGTCTCGAACGCTAATATAGACGCCGCCGACAATGCTCGCGGCGACAATCGTTCCAAGGAGATACCAGGCTGGATTCGTTCCGTGGATTGCAGCAGTATCCATTCCCTTGTGACCACCCATTGCGTTCACCGCAGTCCATTGACGGTCGGCTTGCCAGATGACTATCCTGTCGATGTGGAGAATGGAACTAATCAGGAGAATGGTAATCCCATCGATATACTTCAGCTTCGTGGTCGTGATTTTGCAGTTAGTCATAGGACGTTTTTTATTCTGCTTACCACACGAGATCGTACGAAGGGAATTATATGTGAAATTATTGATCTTGATCTCGCGCTCCTTGATATCCAAACATCATTCACTGCCGCATCAAACTCACTGACTATTACACTCGTTAGGGAACCGGATTGTTAGCCAGTCACAATTTTGTATATACTGTTGGGCTGTCTCCGGAGTGGATTTCGTATACCGTCCACGTTCCGCTTTTCTCTCCACCCATTCCTGGTGATCCCGGCGGCATCCCTGGTAACGCGATTCCAGAGATTTTGGGTTCGTCTTTGAACAGAGTGGTGACGATTTCAGCTGGAATGTGCCCTTCGATAAGGTAATCGTCCAGTTCGATTGTGTGGCAACTTCGAAGATTTGCGTCGATCCCATGATTGTTTTTCACTGCTGTAAGATCCTCGGTAACACTCGTCTCTAAGTCAGTTCTGAGAGAAGCATCGAGATGCTCGCCGTAGGAGTCACAACAGCTACAGTTTGGTCCTTTATACATCGTTGCGGAGGTTACCGGAATCGTTTCATCGGTTTCCCACTCATCAGTTCCGTCGGTTAGACAACCTGCGAAGGCAGCCCCGATTGTACTTGCGCCAGCCGTCAGAACCGCCCGTCTCGATGTGTTGATCATAGGTATTACGACAATCTCTTTTGGGTTTGCATTTCTGTATCGGTGATTCCAAACGAACAGGAATCCCCCAACTGGCAGTGGTACAGTCGTCCGTTCACGGACAGCCGAACTGGCGCGATACCAATCTGCATCCGTTCGAGTTCGATAACGTCGAGTGCCTCCGTTCGTACGAATCTTGACGGTATCCGGCACGTCAAATGGCATCCTCCTGTGGCCGTCCACCAGACCGGGGAAAGCAAACTCTGAGATCATCGTCGCCAGCCGTCATCGGCGACGTGGTCGAGAAATCGGATGAACAAGGAATAACTTGAGGTCGGATCCCTTATTTACTGCCAAATATACGTAATATTTAAGACTGTGCCTCTGATTCCAGACCTGCTAAGCGCGTCTATTCGGTACAGCACTAGGTTCATATCACTCGGAAGACTTCTTTTAGGTGTGAGCCTCGAAGAGACAGTGGATTACCTTGCCGAGCAACTCGATCTCGCGAAGTGACCACGTCCGAGAGGTCAGTCAGGCGGTCGCCGAACTCCGCGACTGATCAAAACGATCCTCTGAAATCCCGTTCGACAAACCCTGACTCCATGATGAGTAATAGCGACGCGCTCTACGCGGTCCAAGACCAAATGGGGAACGCTGCCCATGCGTCGGTCGATGACGTCTGTAATTACGCCAACCGAATCTGTTCCCAGAACGAGCGAGTCGTCGACCAGTGCTAGCCGTGACGAATCGGAGCGGAATCGGAATCATGCAGATCTGGTTGAGAAAAATCGACTGTTGACCGATCGTGTCGACGAACTCGAGGCCACGCTCGAACAGAAAACTGAACGTATCGATCGCCTCGAGACAACGATCGAAAATCTCAGAACCGAACTTGCAGAGCGTAACCGAGAGATCGAGCAGACTCGAGAAGAACAAGACAGGACACCACCCGACTGTGAGACCGCTTCAGAGACATCCTCTCTGTGGGGACGATTATTCGGCGATGGGTCCAAGTAGCAGTCATTGGGAGGACCGTTTCTTCAATTCAGAATGAGGTATGATAGGGACACTCGATTCGGTAAGTAGGTCTGCGTATTGTTCGTCGCCCTCATTCCCTCAATGGAGTGGTCTGGTACCAGACGAGAATGGAGAGCGGTTGATCGACATTAGAGTTCGATCGGCGCTTCAAGTGAGGGATCATCATCAATGATCGTAGACACGGTCGGCTGTATCTGCTTGAACTGCTCGGTCGGTTCCACGAGCTGTCGGTCTGGATCATAGGTGATGATCCCTTCCGAGGCCAGCTTTGGGAGGTGGACGTGATAGAGTAAGAGGCGAATCTCGGTTAGTACGTCCTCAGAGACCTCTGTAATTGACGTCTGATGGTTGTACTTGAGGACGGTTTGCGTCAGGTCATTTAGCGTTAGCGACCGCTGTTCTGCTGCGAGTATCCCAAGTACGATCCGACGATGTTGGTGTTGACAGAGGTTGAGGACCGAGTCAAAGGTGGAGGAATCCTCACTCATTATATGTAGTGCAGACGACTGACGCCAATCACGTTGGCTGTTTCAGATACAAACCGCTTTTACGTAGCCGATCAGGATCGGTCTTCGACAGCGGAGAGCGTGCTCCCGAGGATGTGCTTGATCCCACCTCGGATACGGGATCCAACGGCCTGCTGTGAGATTCCAAACTCCTCACCGAGCACCTCCAGCGTGACCTCACGGGGAGACTCAAAGTAGCCACGCTCGTAGGCAAGTACCAGCGCCTCTTGCTGAGTGTCGGTGAGGGCGGCTTCGGTCCCCGTTTCGACCGGTGTGAGCGCGTGCAACTCTGTCAGCGTGGTCGAGATGTCCAGTTCTCGACAGCGCTGTTGAAATTCGGCGATGTCGCTTCGGTCGTCGCCGCGGATCTCGAAGGTCCACTGGTGGTTCGTACCGGTGGCCTCGATGAGCGGTACCTCCGTCTTCGCTAATACGGTGAGCACGTCGTCGTAGTCCAGCGCCCACTCGACTCGTAACAGATACTCGTCTTCGACGGAGTCTACGAGTCGAATCTCTTTCGTGCCGGGATGGTCGGTGAACGCGCTCTCAATGTTATCAACTTCGGTTCCCCGCACCCAGAAATAGGGAATCACTACGTCCCGTGCGGGGATAATACGCTCAAGTTCGACCGTCACGTCCGGCAGTTGGTTGAATACTGTCCCCAGCGGGAACTGGTCGGATGGAACCGTGAACGTCGCCTCGGTAGCCATTGTCCGTGCCAGTGGCTCCCAGCAGGAAAGGTCTACGACCGAGTGCTCGTGACGCCGTTGTTCGTGGATACCTGCTTTCTTGGACTAGACCTTGATTGTAGGTAAGTTTCGACACCAACAGTGGAATCATTGATGAGGTCCCCGAGGTCGTTCTCTGCTTCCCCTATACTTAACCACCAATAATCTATCCTATAGGTAGGGGTAACCGTGACGAATTGTTTGCCAATTTCGACCACAGATGTGGGAAAGGGCACTCTCCAGTCCGAACCGAAGAGGGCGAAAAGCAACCAGACAACTCACTTATTCGATGGTATCAGTGTCCAGAGTGCGACCAAGTTTTCGACTCACCACTCGATAGCGCTCCGTATCTCGAAATCAGACTCTGGTGAGGGAAATCGGTCCGGAGCAAATGCTTCGGCGTTGAATTCTGGTGTCGTCCCAGTAACAAAGTCTGCGATCAAATGTCCAGCAACGGCACTATACATGATGCCTTCGCCATTAAAGCCGCAACACGCGTAGATATCGTTTGCATGGACCTTGCCGATAAGTGGATGGCGATCAGGAGTCGCGGAACAAAGCCCTGCCCATTTTCCGGTTACATCGCTGTTTCTGAGTTTTTCGGATATTAGTGGCGCTTTGTCTGCCACCTCATGAAGGAATTCTTCACGAACTGATGGGTCGAACGACTTCGGATCGAGTTCTTTTTTGCCTGTCCCACCTCCGATTAGAACTTCTCCATTTGTTTCTGTCCGGTAATAGAGGAGGAGATCCGGATCGTTAACCAATGGGAGATGAACATCAGACTCGGGATCTAACGTGATGATTTGGCTAACTCGTGGTTTTAATGGAAGTGAAACATCGATCTCCTGCGCGAGTAAACCACTCCATGCTCCTGTAGCCAGAATCACTGTTGAAGCGGTATACGACCTGTCGGATGTCGTAACACGAGTTGTGCCCTGTGAGAGAGGGGTGAGTGATTCGACCGACTCTGTCCGCACGTCCACACCGAGTGCTGTTGCGTTCTCCATTACTGTCATCGTACCAGTGTATGGGTCCAGCGAGAATCCATCTTCAAACATGAATCCCATTTTGATATCACCAGTGGTGAGATCCGGAAGTCGCTCACCAATCTCAGGACTCGTCAGAAGTTGTGAGTTTATCGCCGTCTCTTTATGAAGTTGCTCGAGATACGAGACTGACTCCTCATTTCGAGCAAACGTATAGCCATCATCATAGTTGAGTTCGATCTTTGAATCCTGAGCCATCTCTTTCCAGAACTCGAGAATGTATTGGTGTTCTTCAGGGTGGGTTCCGGTACTGAGGAATTGATCAGGAGTTATGAACCCGGCTGCACGCCCGCTCGCTTTGCTAGCTGGCTGATCCTTTTCGAGCACTACCACATCTTCAACGCCAGCAGCAGCGAGATGGTACGCACAACTCATGCCAGCAACACCACCACCGATCACGATCACATTACGGTCAGCCATGATTACTCTTGTTCGATATCGATATCGTACACTTTAGCTGCAACTTCGCGGCTGACCTTTTCATCACGGACGTCTTCACGGACCGCTTCAGCGTCACGGTCAGTTGGATCGCCTCGCCCTCCGCCGCCTTGCGTTTCAATGGTGAATGATTCACCGGGTTGGAACGGTTCACTCCCAAGCAGACACATCTCCCACTCATCGGAGTCGGTCTTCCAACCGCCGATCACTTCCTCACTGTCGGCCCCGTAATTCTTGATCAGCCGGCCTAGTCCCCCTGATTGTCCTCCGTTCACACCAGGAGTCCCCTCTTTTGTTCGGCTTGTTTCGACGCTGAGTTCCGCGTATCCATGGAAGGTAAACGTCTCTCGAAGGCCCAGTCCACCACGGTACTTGCCATCTCCACCGGAGTCGGGGATGAATTCCCGTCTGTCCACGGTTACCGGGAAGAGCAATTCGGCTCGTTCGACGGGAAGGTCCATACAGTTCCCAAGCGGATCTGCCGTCGTCTCCATTCCATCACCAACGGGCGTTCCGCCCCAGCCACCGGGTGGGAGATCAGACCACACATAGGCGTCGTCTGTATCCGGATCCTCCTGCTGAACAGTAAACCAGTTACACTCGGAGTACGTCGGAGCGACGATATCCTCAGGGATCGCATCTGCGAGCGCTTGCCAGATCACCGCACAGATCTTTGATGCCGCAAACGTCGTACAGCCGATTACGGGTCGCGGCCATTCGGGATTTACCCACGATCCCTCTGGGAGTTCGATGTCAATCGGCCTGTACATTCCGGCGTTAGCAGGCGCATCCGGATCGGTGAAGAACTTCAGCGCATAGTAGACTGCCGAATGTGTGTTTGCTTTCGGCGAATTTACTGACCCGGGAACGGCGTCGTCAGTTCCCTCGAAGTCAACCGTAATCTCATCATCCTCAACGATGAGGGTGACATCGAGATAGATCGAGTCCTCCGTTATTCCGTCACAATCCCCGTAGTCACGGGCGCTGTACTCTCCGTCAGGGATCTCACGGATCGCTTCGCGTGTTCGCTCTTCGGTGTAGTCTAATACATCACCCATTCCCTGCCGTACCGTGTCTGCTCCATATTTCCTTTCGAGCCGGTGGAGTTCATCTTTCGCGGCTGTAAGTGCCGCTCGATGTGCCTGAACATCGCCTTCGATGTACTGTGGAACTCGAGTATTGCTTTTCAGAATCTCGAGAAGCGTTTCATTCATTTCGCCGTTTTCCACGATTTTTGAAGGTGGAATTCGGAGCCCCTCTTCGGCGAGGTGAGTACCCCATGATTGTCCGCCAGGTCCACCACCGCCGAGGTCAGTCCAATGACCACGGCTAACGCCGAACCCAAGGAGTTCATCCGAACTATCGTATATTGGCTGTGTCCACGTGACATCGTTGATATGGGTCCCGCCGTTGTACGGATCGTTGAGGAGGACGATGTCGTCTTTTCCGAGTTCGTCAACGCCATATTCCTCAAGGGACGCTTCAGCGCTGAAGTGCATGGCGGCAAGGTGGACTGGACAGTTCGCTGTTTGGCCGACAAGATCGACATCAGGAGTGAAAATCGCGTTCGAGAAGTCCACCATATCGTAGATAATCGGTGAGAACGATGTCCGCTGGAGCACCGTACTCATCCGATCTGCGGTATGCTCGAACCCGCTTCGTAGTACTTCGAAGGTCACTGCGTCGATTTCGGTCTTCCGTTCTGTTTGTTGGCTCATTTTTGGATCCTCCATTACTTGTTAGTGCTGATGATTACGTTCTCGTGCTCATCAACCGATGCGTTCATCGATGGATTGAGCGTTATCGTTGAGTGGTCGCCTTCGACGATAGCCGGCCCTTCAATCTCCATTTCCTGATCGAGCGTTGCTCGAGGGTAGATCGAAGTCTCGTGCCATTCGCTGTCAAAGTACACTTTGCGAGTATCGCCGTCCGCTGTTTCAGTGTCCGTGATACTGGGGCTCCGGAACTCTTGACTTGCTGTTTCCTTGCTTCCGACTGCACGCAGATTCACGAACGTGACTGGGAATTCGTCAGATGCAATTCCATACTCTTGTTCGTGCCTCTCGTGGAACTCCTCTGATAGGTGGTCTATAGAGTCCGCGCTGAGATCCTCATCAGAGACGGGAACATCAACCTCATACGTTTGCCCAACGTATCTCATTTCAGCAACTCGTTCTACGTCTACAGCTGCAGGGTCGACGCCCTCTTCTTTGAAGAGTGACTGAATATCTTCTTCCAGTTCTTGGAATTCAGCCGCTAACTCAGCGGGGGTTACTCCCTCAGCGGGAGTGTAAAACGTTTTATCATCATTGTGCCGAATATCCATCATCGTCCCCCCGACCGCTGAGAGCACACCCGATGCACTTGGAACGACAACAGAGCTTACATCCAAGCTCTCTGCAACCTCAGCAGCATGCATTGGCCCACAGCCACCGAATCCAATGAGATAATAGTCGCGTGGATCCTGGCCGCGCTCGATTGTCGTCTCACGGACTGCAGCCGCCGTATTCTCGTTTGCAATCTCTAGGATTCCCTCGGCAGCTTCGAGAACATCCATTCCCAGTTGGTCAGCGAGCTTTTCGATTGCGCTATAGGCTGCGTCTTCGTTGAGCGTTCGTTTCCCACCCAAAAACGTCTCGGGATCGAGACGGCCGAGAACGAGGTGGACATCAGTAATTGTGGGTTCGGTCCCGCCCCTATCGTAGCAAACTGGTCCGGGATCAGCGCCAGCACTCTGGGGCCCAACGCGTAGTGAGCCGCCATCGTCTATCCACGCTATACTCCCTCCGCCCGAGCCGATCGTCGTCACATCGAGCATCGGCTTGACTAACGGAATATCGAATTTGACCTCATACTCCGTCGTGATGAGCGGCTCCCCGTCCTCAATCAGTGAGATGTCCGTCGACGTGCCTCCCATGTCCATCCCGATGACGTTCGGTTGATCGACGGCTTCGCCGATCGCCTGACTCCCTTTGACCCCTGCAGCGGGGCCTGAGAGAATGGTTGATTCCGCCTGCCGTTTCGCTTTCTCCGTGCCGGCTACACCGCCATCCGAACGAATAACGTAAAACGAACCACCGAATCCCTCGTCTGTGAGTTTCCGGTCGAGTGTGTCCAAGTATCCCGCCATAACCGGTTCTAAGGCGGCGTTCATGATCGTGCTGTTGAACCGTGCGACCGATCCAAGTTTGCCGCTCACCTCCGAAGAAATAGCGACGTAGATCTCATCGACGGTGTCCTCCAAAATCTCTTTTACCCGTTGTTCGTGTTCAGGATTCACATACGAGTTGACGAATCCAATTGCGACACTCCGAACTTCGTTTTGGTGGAGTTGTTCGGCGAGGTCATACACTGCTTGTTCATCCAGCGGTTCCGTAATCTCTCCCGCTTCATCGATCCGTTCAGGAACTGTGAATCGATGCCGTCGAGACGTAAGCGGTTCCGGCTTCGACTGGTATGGATTGTACAACTCCTCACGGTGGTACCGGCCAATCTCGATAAGGTCCCGAAAACCATCCGTCGTGATGAACGGTGTGGCTGAATATTCGCCTTCGATTACTGCGTTCGTGGCGATCGTACTGCCGTGCATGAACGTGTCGACCGATGTGAGATCCACATTCGCTGCCTGAAGCGCGTTCATCACGCCTTCTGTAGGATCTCCGGCTGTGGTCGGCACTTTCTCTTGGACCGTTTTATTCTCGCTACTGAGCCACCCGTACAGGTCGGTGTGTGTGCCACCGACATCCACTGCAATTGTGGACATACCTCATTCGACTGGTGATTAGAACTTATACAGAGAGGGTGCCCGAACAACTCTGTCGATCTCGCTTTGTCTTGAACTCCCCCTTGAAATCAATGGGAATAAAACAGAATTAATGGAGGGATTCCGCTCTGATTAATATTCTAGATTGAGTTCGATAGTATTTGCTGCCTCCCCGACGGCTTTTCGAATTTTCCGGTCGTACTCCTTGTCCTGGAGTCGCGCTGTCGGTCCTGGAACACTTATTCCAGCATACACTGTTCCGTTCTGCATAATCGGCGCTCCAATAGCACAGACGCCGCTGACCTCCTCTGCATTGTTGTACGCGTATCCGCTTTCTCGTACACGCTGTAATTCCTCAAATAGCGCTTCTCTCTCGGTGATTGTATTTTCGGTTTGTGCAGGGAGTCCGTGCCGATCAATAATCTGTGTTACTTCCTCCTCATCCATATTAGCTAAAATGCATTTACCCGCCGCGAGAAAGTGCAGATGTGTTCGAAGTCCGCGTCGGCCGCTTGTCTGGACCGCTTTCTCACCTTTTGCTCGATCTACGTATACGGCTCGACCGTGTTCTTCGACGATGAGCCAGACGACCTCTCCCGTCTCTTCTGCTGTTTGTTCGAGAGTAGGACGAGCAACTGATGCAACCTTATCATTCCGCAGTGTATACATTCCATGATCGAGAAACTTTAGACTAAGGTGATAAACGCTACCTTCTTTCCTCAAATACTCTTTTTGGACTAATGTTGAGAGGTATGTATGAGCGGTGCTCTTCGCGATATCAAGAGTACTTGCTAATTCCGTTACGGTGCATCCATCTACTTCTTGAATCGCTTCAATGATGTCAAAGACAGTATCTGCTGTCTTGACAGTACGACCCATGTTGTGTTGTGACATACCCATGGTATCAATGGGCGCCCTATTAAAGGCCACTAATTCCAGGACTATTATATCTAATGTTATATGAAGCTGTTCGGTATTTTCGAACAGTATCTCCTCTCCGTTGAATCGTAACTCTGGCTTTACGTGTGCTGAGAGATGAGGATGACATACTCCCATCAAATTTCTTCATTATCTATACTAGAAACTACGAATATTTGTTCGGTATTTGCTAACTAGGTTCGTAGCTTTCGGGTCTATTACTGGTGTTCTGATTCGGATCCTGTCGCTTTTTGCTTTCAAATTGTGTGGCTCAGACTTCGATAGATATCCCACTCAAGGCAAGCACAACACGGATATTCTGGGTTCGCACGGCTTCGAGGAGTTGGAGGGGGTGTCAGTATTAATCAGCGGTCAGAACCGAGCGCGACGTGGGACTAGTTTTCAGTCTACCAGATAACCTCTTCATGACATCCTCCCCGGCGTGAACGCCGGGGTTTCCTCGCGCTGGGAGTCTCGGCTATGCCGAGTTGCTTCGAGAGAGCAAGCTCTCTCGTCATCACGAGACGACTTCGTCGTCTCGAACGACCACGGAGGCAACTTGCGGGTTCGTGTGCTCCTCGTTGGGACGGGGAGAGCGTGGTGACTCCAGCCATTCGTGACTGTCCCACTTGAGGCACACAGGCCGTGCCATCGGCCGTGCTACGTCTGTTTCGTGCCGCTTCAGGAACGTCTCGCTTGCCGAAAGGTCCGCGTGGCCCTCGAAGCCGCAGGTACAGGTCACCGTGTCCTGGTGCCGCGTCGTGTCCTCGGTCGAACCGCAGTTCGGACACGTTTGCGAGGTCCATTCTTCCGTTCGAACCTCGACGGTGATACCGTACTCCTCGCCGGTGCAACTGAGTCGCTTGATGAACCGCCGGAACGCCCAGAAGTTGTGCAACTTGGCGTTCGTCCGAACCGACCAGTGCGTCTCGAGTACGTCGGTGAGATCGCCGACATATACTGTCGAAACGCCCTCGTCGTACAGCCGTTCGATCACGTCGCGAGCGATCGCGTCCATTGCGTGGTTGCGCCGTCGCGTCCGGCGTCGATACAGTGAGTCGATTCGCTTCGAACTGTACTGGCCTTCCCGAAGCTTCGACTGAAGTTCGGCAATCCGTTGCGTGGTCTTGCGGAACTGTTCGAACAGGTCGCGGCCTTCGTACAGGTACTGCTCGCCAGTCGAAACCGTACAAGCGACGATATTGTTTGCGCCGATGTCCAGAGCGGCGGTTTCGTCCGCCAGTGGGTGTGCCAGTCTAGAATTGTCGATTGTGACTGGCTGAAAGGCCCTGAACGTCTCGCTCACATCGTCGTAATACAGTTCCAACCGGCCCTGTTTGTCGTACTCCTTCCAGTTCGGATCGCCCTGAACCTCGAGCCGAAGCCGTTCTTGGTATCCAAGACCGTACTCCTCTTTCAGGTCTTGGCCAACAAGAATTTCGAGCCGGGAGTGTTCGCCCCATTCGACCGAGTACGACGTATTGCGTATATACGTCCGCAGTTCGCGACCCTCGTCTTGGTTGCCCCAGAAGCCGGGCTTGCCGTTAGCTTCGCCCTTCTCTCGGAGTGCGAAGAACGAGCGCCACGCTTCGCGGTTCTTGCGCTCGATCTGTTGAACGGTCGACGCGCCAAGCATACCGCCGTACCGACCGCGGTACTCGTCGATTTCCCAAACGTCGCCGTCCGGGTCGTCGAAGTTGGTTCAGCGCTGATAATTGATCTCGTTCCAGAGAGCGGCTGAAGCGTCCAACAGTCGACGAAGCAACTCCCCGTCCTCGTCGGACTGGGGAACTACTTCGAACTCGTTGGTACGCTTCATCGCTACTTCTGTGTACGAGCAAAACTAACATAAATCTACGGATTATCGTAGGTACTGTGTCGAACCACGTTAACATCGAAGTCCCTGACGACGAACAGTACGAGCGCATCAAACGTGTGAAAAACGAACACGGCCTGACATGGCGTGGGATGTTGATCCACGCCGCCGACGACTTGGAGACACCGGCCGAGGAGTAATCGGTGGTTTGCGTAGTCGAGTGGCGCGATTCACTCCCGTCCTCAGAACGCGAAGCGTTCTGATGTGCGAACGAGACGCTTCGCGTCTCGTCAACGCCGTAAACGGCGGGACTCTCTCGCTGAATTAGGTAGTCTAGGCGGGCTGGGGGTCAGTTTCTGATATCGCCACTCCAGACGATCCCGAAGATGGGCCTGAGATGACCGAGTTCTATGAAAGCACCCGCACAGCGAACGACCGGTTCGGCAGTGAGGATATCGATGACTGGCTACCCCACGCTGTCGACAACGATACTTGATCTCGACAGTTGAGAAACGGTTAACGGGTGGCATGAGAAAGTTGAGAACGTGACTGATGACGTCGCGTATCCCTCTGTCGAACTCATCCTCGATCTCCACGAGCAGATCGTGGCAGAAGGCGACACCACTGAACCTGGAGTTCGATCAGAAGACGCGATTGCCTCCGCGCTGCAGTACATCTCGGAGGGGTTCTTCGGGGAGGTGCCCGCGACGATCCATGAAAAAGCGGTCCATCTGATGCGGTTGCTCGTTGCGGATCATCCATTTGTCGACGGGAACAAGCGAACGGCGCTCCGAACGGTGGTCGTCTTCTATATGCTGAACGAATACACATTTAACTACGGTGATGAAATTCGAGCCCTCTTGCACCGCTTCGCAACCGACGAAGCCGCGGTCGACACGGACACTGCAGTCATCTACTTTCGGGCATGCGCTCGCCGCAACTGATAAAGGGACGCACCGACTACATTCAGTAGAAAGATGGCGTCCAGCACCGATTCCTCGACGGCAGTCGACGACGAGGTCCGCCAGCTGTATGAGCGGTATCAGGCTGCCGAGAGCGACGCCGAACGTCACGAGATCGCCCTCGAGATGGGGAAGCTTGACGGACGCCGCCATGCGGAAATCTACGCAGCGCTCGAAGACGAGTGAGGGGCCTTCTTCTAGGCAACCATATTCGAAGTCAGTCAGGAGTGGCGACTAGCTGGTTTTCGATAGAGGGTTGTCGCCAGCTGGGCACAGTCACCCTCAAAATCCCAAGCGTCGAGTTCGCCAGCGAGATACTATTTTCCCTGACGAGTGATGTCGTAAACGCCGTTGCCGAGATTGACCAGAAGGCCGTACTTGACGAGTGTCTTGCAGCGAGTAACCACCCGTTCTGGAGCCTCACCCAATCTCGTCGACACCATTGAGGCGCTCGAAGCGTGTGGCTGAACCGAGAGGAATAGCAGCTGTACGATGCTGTCGACATCCTAATCGACTAAGAGTCCTGTTCAACGGACGAGCAGTGAACCGCCTCGGGGTCAAGTGGTTCGAGAGAGCGACGCTCTCTCGTCATCCCGAGAACCTCCGATTCTCGGACGACCCCGAGGCACTCGGCCTGCTCCGCCGGTAGATGTGGCTGCTTCGTGAACGGGGTTCGACACGTGTCCGTGCAAGCTTTCGGGGTGTGTTGCCCGCTGTAGTGACACTCGTATTGTTCCTCGGTGGGAACGCATTACTCGGGTTGATCGTTCAGTCGGTCACAGAAGCAGGCTCCAGTACCGAGGTATTCCTGGTTTCTATTGGGCAGATCATCTTGTATACCGCGCTGATTGGGGTGGCAGTCTGGTGTGCAGCAACACTCGAACACCGGGAGTATACGGACTTCGGGTTGACTGTCGACGGGGAGTGGATGCAAGAGTTTGTTGTCGGGGTCGTGATTACGCTACTTGGGATCACGGTATCGTTGTGGTGGGCTGATGTCCGCGGAATCAGATCTGTTACTCTCACAGCTGCTGGCATCACTGGACCTGAGAGGCCGCTTTTACTGGGTGCCGTGTTCGGACTATTCGTCTGCTATTTTTTGCTCGGGAATATTTACAAGGAAGTCATCTACCGGCGTATCATGCTCGGGAATTTTCTGGAGGGACTTACTGCACGCGGCGTGTCGCCGCGAGTGGCTGTTATCCTTGCCACCGCGGTCAGCCTGTTGCTGTTCGGCGTTTACCACATCCCGCTTCGCGGCAACATCGTGGTAGCACTTGACGCCGCTCTCACGGGGATTCCGTTCGCACTGGCCTATCTCCTTACCGATCGGTTGGCTCTTCCTGCCGGGATTCATTTTGGCCGTATCCTGATCGAGTTCCTCCACGGGCGCGTGACGAGAGGGGAGTTCAACGTCTCTGCAGTCGTGGAGATTACACAGGATACACTGCTGGCGAACCTCGAGTTCAAACTGCTCCGTATCGGACTGATCTGCCTGTGTATCCTCACATGGGTCTACCTGCACCACGGAGAAATCCAGATCGACAAGACGGGTCACCACCGGAACAGCGAGCACGCATAGCGCAGAGTCTCATCTAGAGCCCCTCCCCAGCTAGCGACATGGAGAGTTGTGCTCCAACAGCATCGAGTACCTACGTTTCTGTCCCGGATACGTAGACGCCGCGTTCAGCTGTACTCTCACCGGTTTCCACGCGTACCGGGAACTCATCGTCCTGCTTCACTGGATACGTCTCAAACTCGAGCGTGAACTGTTTCGTTTCACCGGCAGGAACCGTCACCGCCTGAGTGTCCACGGTCTCCGGGTTGTTACCGACCACGAGAGCGACCTCACGTGTCACCTCTGACGTGCCCGTATTCTCGAGTGCCGCGGTGACCTCCAAAACCTCACCACCGGTCACCGGGCTGTTCGTCCCCTGAATCCTCACGGCAACGCTTCCCCCGTTCCCGCCATCATCGTCTGCGCCGAAGCCTTCGAACTGCCACGGAGTGACCGAGGTATACATGTTATTCTCGTCGATCACCCATGTCTCAATCTGGCATGTATGACAGCCGCCGTCGACCTGGATCGCAGCGGTGTCACTAGATCCAGTAAGATCAGACACGCCAAGGATCACGTCCGACTGGGTCATCCACCAGACGACACGATCCAGTTCGGTGGCAGAACTCGAAACATCAAGTTCGAGCGGAGTCGTTTCGTCAGCGGCAAGCTCACGGGAGGATGGCCGCGTAGCATCGACGGTTGGCGATTCAAGTCCGTCCTCAGCTACCGTCACCTCCCAACGGGAGGCAGTATTCCCGCTATCCGCGGTTACAGCCGTATCCACGAGGTGTGTCCCTGTAGCGTCGAACGTATGCGTGAAGAGTTCTCGACCAACGTCGGTGAAATACGTTGCCGGCCACGGCCCGACTGGCGTCGTGACGTACTCGCCGTCAACATACCAGTGCGTGGAGCCTTGTTGCTGTACCAGTTCGGCATCAACCTCAAAGATGATCGTCGTCCCCGGTTGAACTGTTAGCTTCTGGCTGCGGTCAGGATACGTATACTGGGCATCACACGGGTCTACACCAGTGACAGTGACCGTTGTCTCGGCCATGCCGACCCCAGTCTCAAGCCGGACCGGGAACGTGTCATCGGTACGGACCGGATACGTCCGAAACTGCAGAAAATCAACGGTCCGTGTCTCGCCTGCCCCAACTGGAACTGTCCGCTCACCCACCACCACTGCGTCCTCACCCACGAGGAAGTCCAGTTCAACCTGTTCATCGGTAGATCCGCTATTCTCAAGCTCGGCGGCCATCTCGAGGAGATTACCAGCCTCAATCGGAGCATTCGTCTCGGTGATGTCGATAGAGATGTGCCCGGTCGCCCTACCATTGGACGACACAAGTGGAAGTGTGCTGAGGCCCGTTCCAGCTCCAACTAGGTACTGCCGCCGGTTCATGTGTGTCCCCCATTTCACCTATTGGCAAGAAGTTTACATAGGCATCAGCTCCGATAAGTCTTCAAAACCAATACACAGAGCTCTATACCAAGCAGTTGTCGTCCGCTGATCGGTGCGTGAGCGGTACAAGAATATCCATCATAGCGACCATACACAGAAATCATTCCCGTCTCGAACTTTCTATCACTGCAGACACTCGTTAATACCTCAAAAAATTTTGCGGCTATCCTTGCTACACATTCGCACAGGGAGAATGAACGGAATCATCCAGTTAGTCGGATGGTTACTGGTAGCGCTTATCTTCATCAGGAGCTTTCGTCTCTCCCGGTACCTGGCCCGATCCGACTCCGCCATCCTGTACCCCGGATTGATCGCGTCCACTATCACGGCCATCTTCGTCATCATCGTCGACGTCATCATCCTCATCACCGGCCTGCTGACCATCATCGCCCCCGTATTGCTGGTGGTACAGCGGCTGACCGGGTACGACACCTCTATCGATCTGTCCATGCCAACGTTCCGCGACCGCACCACCAGCGACGACACCGGCAGTGACCACACCGCTGACCCGGACCGGCGGCCCGCCCTCAATATCGTCGGACGCCTCTGGGCCACATCGCATAACACGTGTACCGCCACGACCAGCAGGACCCGACACAGATCGATATCGTCGAACTCGAGGACGACGACTACTGGGAAGATGACTAGTATATCCACAGCCCCGGCGCCCATCACGATCGACCGAGTGATCGAACGACTCGAGACCGTAGACGCGGAACAGGAACATATCAAGGCACACTACGCGGAACACGAGGACAAAGACTTCTACGACCCGCTCGTTGATTATATGACGGACCGGGTGATCGTCGGGATCGTTGAATGCGAGAACGAGGCGGAACGGACGAAACAGTTGGCCGGGGATACTGAGACGGCGTCCACTGCACCGGGTACGATCCGCGGTGGGCTGGCAGATGACTCGTATGCGGAAGCCGATGCAGAGGGCCGCGCCCTGCGCAACCTGATCCACACGGCCGAACCCGCGGACGCGGAAGAGGAGATCATACTCTGGTTCGGTGAATAGCGAGCAGCTATCTCATCTTTATCAGTGGTATTGAGCTGTGAAATCGTGGAGTACTGGAGTGCCGCTAGCCGATAGAATACACTGGTTCGCCCCCAGCACATGCCTGTCCAACGCCAAGCGTTTACCGGGACAGGGCTCTATACGAGTCCATGGGATTCCCCGGTTCAACTCCAGAAGTCACTCGGGAGGAGGTGCGGGGTGTTTTTACGCAGTTCGATCAACCATCGACACCGATCACTGCCGATGACGTCGCCGACACCCTCGACTGTCCGCGGCAAACTGCACAGAATAGTTTAGAGGATCTCGCCGATAGCGGTGAACTTCAGACCAGACAGATCGACGATGGCACACGGGTCTGGTGGCGGCCCGAATCAAGGAACCTTCCTGCAGAGCCTGATAGAGAGGAGTTTGCTTCCTTTGTGAGTGCTGTCAAGGATTACGCGATTTTCATGCTTGATCCCGATGGTACCGTTGCCAGCTGGAACGAGGGCGCTGCACGGATCAAGGGGTATCAAGAGGACGAGATGGTTGGCGAACACTTCTCCACCTTCTATACGGATGCCGCTACCGCTGACGGAGTACCTGAACAGAACCTCGAGGCAGCGGCGGAAGCAGGCCGTACCGAGGATGAAGGCTGGCGCGTCCGTAAGGACGGCACCCGGTTCTGGGCACACGTCACCATCACTGCGATCCGTGACGACGACGGCACACTACGCGGATTCACGAAGGTCACGCGTGACATGACCGAGCGCCGCAAATACGAACAGCGGCTCCGGCAGGAACGCGATCTCACCGAGCAGATCCTCGAGACCGTCCCGGTCAGTATCTGCGTGGTGACCGGTGACGGTGAGTTCGTCCGCGCAAACCAGCGCATGCTCGACCGGATCGGCAGTGATGACGAAGAACTCCCGGATTACAGCGTTGACTCGTGGGAGATCTACGACGCTGACGATGAGCCAATTCCGGTTGAGGAGTGGCCGTGGACACGGGTCATCGATACCGGCGACCCGGTCTACGATTACCGATGCCAGGTTGAACTCCCGGAGATCGGTCGGCGCTGGCTCTCGCTCAATGCCGTGCCACTCGACTCCGAGGAACAGGACGAACCGAGAGTTATCGTCTCTGTCGACGATATCACCGAGCAGAAAGAACGCGAACAGCAACTCCGCCGCCAATACAACCAAACGGAACAACTGCTGCGGACGGCACCCGTTGCCATCGCCGTGCAGGACGCTGACGGCGAGACAGTGATGGCGAACCAGCGGGCACAGGATGCTCTCGGCCTCACCGAACAGGAATTCATCGAGGAACCGGAAGACACCGAGGAATGGGACGTCTACGATGCGGATGGTGAACCGGTTGCCCCAGAGGAAACGCCGTCTGCCCGTGTCCTCGCGACTGGAGAACCAGTGTTTGACGAAGAACTCACGATCGACCCGCCGGACAGCGACCCAATGCAGTTCCGGATCAATGCGGCACCGCTGTTCGGCCCTGATGGGGCGATCGACCGTGTTGTAACGGCCGGAGAAGACATTACTGAACTCAAAGAACGGGAAGAGCAACTCGAACAGCGGAAGACGGAACTTGAGACCGAGCTCAACGAAATTCTTGGGCGGATCTCAGACGCCTTCTACGCGATTGATGACGAGTGGCAGTTCACTCACCTCAATGAACGGGCTGCCGACATCATGCAACAATCCAGGGAGGAGCTGCTTGGGCGAAACGTCTGGGACGTGTTCCCCGAGGCGACAGAGGGCGTGTACTGGGATGAATTCCAGACGGCAATGGAGACGCAGGAGCCAGTCAGCTTCAACGTGTACGGGGATGAATTGGACGCCTGGTTAGAGTTCAATGTCTATCCATCTGAGTCCGGTCTGTCGATCTACTTCCGCGATGTGACTGATCAGGTCGAATACGAGCGGGAACTGGCAAAGTATGAAACCATTGTCGAGACGATCAACGACGCGATCTACGTCCTCGATGACGAGCTGCGGTTCAGGATGGTCAACGAAGCGTATACAGAGCTAACTGGCTATAATCGTGATGAACTCATCGGTGAGCACGCATCACTGGTCGTTGACGAGGAGACGATCCAGCAGGGACGTGAGTTACGGGAAGGACTTGCAGAGGGCGATGTCACCGACCCGACGCTGGAGGGAACGATTGAGACTGCGAGCGGTCGCCACGTTCCGGTCGAAGGTTCCTTCACACCACTCTCACAGAATGGAGAGAACCAGCAGCGGATCGGCGTGTTACGCGATATTACGGAACGCAAGAAGAACCGGCGCAAACTCGAGGAGAGTGAACGCCGATACCGGACGCTTGTCGAGAACTTCCCGAACGGTGCCGTCGCGTTGTTCGACGACGATCTCCGGTATACGGCTGCTGGCGGCGAACTTATGGATGCAACCGGTGTGGATCCAGAGGAGCGGGTCGGCAATCGTGTCTCCGACCTCTATCCGGCCGACATTGTCGAGAAAGTCGAACCGTACTTCCACGATGCACTCGACGGTGAAGCGAACTCGTTCGAAATCGAGTATCACAACCGCCACCTGCTCGCCTATACGCTGCCAATCCGGGACGCCGATGATGAAATCTATGCGGGGATGCTCGTCGTCCAAGATATCACGGAACTCAAAGAGACACAACGGCAGCTCGAAGAATCCAACGAGCGCCTCGAACAGTTCGCCTACGCCGCATCACACGACCTGCAGGAGCCGCTGCGGATGGTCACCAGTTACCTGCAACTCCTTGAAAATCGCTACGCTGACGACCTTGACGAGAATGCGGAAGAGTTCATCGAGTTTGCCGTCGATGGTGCAGAGCGGATGAGTGAGATGATCGACGGCCTGCTCCAGTACTCACGGGTCGAAACACAGGGTGACCCGTTCGAACCGATTAACCTCGATGATGTCCTTGAAGAGACGATCGAGAACCTCCAGATGACGATCGAGGAAAGCAACGCCGAGATCACGGTGGATTCCCTGCCGGAGGTCCATGGCGATCATAGCCAGCTTCAGCAAGTCTTCCAGAATCTGGTCAGTAATGCGATCGAGTACAGTGGCGATGAGCCGCCGAAGATCCACATCGATGCCGAACAACACGGAGCAGAGTACGTGATCTCAGTTCTCGACGAGGGGATTGGGATCGACCCTGAGGATCAGGACCGAATTTTCCAAGTGTTCCAGCGGCTTCACAGCCGGGAGGAGCATCCGGGGACCGGGATCGGGCTTGCACTCTGTCAGCGGATCGTCGAACGCCACGGCGGCGAAATCTGGGTCGACTCCGAACCCGGTGAGGGAACGACGTTCTCGTTCACCCTCCCTGCAGCGTGATCCTGCTGGATTGAGAATATAGGCTGTGTACCCAGAATGAGGCACCCGACTGAAACGCCTCGATTTGACAACCGACTTGACGCAATTACACGGCTACTCGGGGATGATTGTGTTCAGTCGATCCTCAAAGAGACTACCCAGAAACCCATGTCGGCAGCCGAACTCACCGAAACTTGTGAAGCCTCACTGGCGACCGTCTATCGCCGTCTCGACGAATTGACTGCCGTGAATTGCTCGTGGAACAAACTAGGCCAGATCCAGCGGGGCACCACCACACGGTCTACGTATCGAATCTGGATCGTGTGGTGATCGATTTCGCCGACGGTGAATTCGAGGTCAAGATCAGGAAACGGGAACGCGCCGCCGACCGATTCACGAACTTCATTGAGGGGCTCTACGATGAGTGAGACGATCTTTGCACAGACGAATGGGGAGTTTCCGTCGAACTCATCTTTCTGCTTTCAGATTACGTTACTGTCGCAATAGCACTCGTCATCGCGTACATCGCCTATCAAGGGTATAGTCGAAACGACAGCCGACCGATGCTCCTCATCGCAACTGGATTCGTCCTCACCTTTGGAGGACCCGGACTGATCTTCATCGTCTCACTGGTCTTCCCCATACCGCCACTGGTCGTCGGCGGCGCGACACAGTTCGTCGAAATTTTCGGCATGGGGACGATTCTGTACGGATTCATCGCGCCGGCGATGGAATGAGGCTGGCGTATCTTGCAGACTAATCCGGCCCGACTACCCTACTAGGTAGGTGCCCTGTATTGAACACGAGTTTCGCGAGCAGTTCCGAATCAAGAAGTCGTGCTCCGAGATACTGCTAATTATATACTATGAATTGACATTCGGTACACTCTGTCACCGTGTGAACAGTCACGAGTACAGTGCCGGCAGTCGGATCGGGGAATATAGTTAAGCCCGAGCATCTGGAACGGTCTGTTGACAGGTGATCTGACAGATGTCCCTGGCCACTGATCCCCGTCCACCACTTCCCGACTGGGTGTTGGACGCATACACTATCCTCCGTGATCACATCACCAAGCAGGAACACGGTGAAAGCCAGCGCCACGTCCTGGCGATCCCTCGTGACGAGGCGATCAAAGTGCTGCGATCCACTGACGAGATCAGGCTTGAACCGGGGGATGCTGACCATGCACTGACGCGGCTGCTCGAGCGTGGCTATCTCTACGAGGTTGACAGCGAACTCCGCGTCACCGAGCCACCTGAAGACATCTAAGTCCACGTCGTCCAGCATTAGTGACGTGTATATCGCCGGACGGCGAGGAGATGGACCAGCGAAACGCTTTTCGGCGTTACTGGTGAAACAGGCACGAGTGATTCAATATGGGGGGCTGGGAGCGACTGAAACGAGCGGTTTCGGCAGATGGGGAACCGAGGCGCTCAACGGAAACCGACTCCGCTGACGTGATCTATGAGTGTCGGCACTGTGGAACGACTGTGGATCAGCGAACGGAGTACTGTCCGGCATGCGGTGTATCAGAAATTGCGACGTACGCGATCGAGTAACCGAAATACCGGGGTCAGCGTGATCTCCCAAGATCGAGGTGCTCTCCTATCGAAACATCCCCCGGACAGGTTCTTCCTGCTGGCCCTGCGCCTGCTGTAATTGCTGTGCGACCTGCTGTTTCTGGCGCTGAATCTCCTCTGCTTTCTCCTGTAGCTCACTGGTGTCGATCTCGAACTCGACGAGCGGTTCAAGCGCGTTCTCGATCACGGACCGGGCCGCGGCCGGATCCGGGAGCCGTGGATCCGCCCGGACGAGCAGCAACGCTGCCGGAACACTCGCCAGATAGCACGCATTGATGAGGGCACCGGTCACACCACTCACAGCGCCGTCCTCCTCTGCGAGTGCGATATCCGCCTCCTCGAGTTCCGTCTTCCGGTCATTGGTCGTTGCCACACCGACGACGTTGCCCTGCTGTTCCTCTGACTGGGCTGGTGCACCAGCAAGGAAGATCGCCCGGTTGAAATCCTCGACCAGTTCCTCTAGTACGCACTGGCTCAGATCCAAGAATGCGTCTTCCGGGATCGGGACATCACTCTGCAGCGTCATAATGTCAGGATCCGAACCACCGTAGACGCGTACCGAATCCTGAACCAGACCGTCCGTAAACGATGCAACGGGTGGCAAGGTGTCGGACCGGATTGCACCATACTGCTCGAGGCCCAGCTGGTCGGTGATCTGATCGACGGCGATTGAAGCCACCAATCCGTGGCCTGGCAGTCCCTCGATCAGTGTCGGTGCCGCTGCATCGAGATCGGCTGACCGGTGAAACGTCACGTCAGGCGTCTCTGGAGTCATGCCCGGCGACCTACACCGACCAGTCAGATATGCGTACGGGGCACCAGTAGATTCGTGTCAGCCACTCAGCCTTCTGTATAGCACTACTCACCCTGATTCTTCTGTGTAAAGTAGTCTTCCTGTGTCTCACTCCGTGGCGAATCTGATCTACGGGATCCACAGGAAAACGCCTACTCGTCCAGAAACTCCGCGTAGAAGTACTCGTCCTGCGTCTCGCCCTCTAGCGGCTCCAGCACGTCCGGTTCAAAACGTGTACGTGAATACGTGCGAGAGGAATCTCGAAGGACAAATTCACAGCGTATCTCAGATTCTTCCAACTTCGCCGGAGAATCCTACGCAAACCGGGACGAGAAGCCTTGAAAGAAATTATTCAAACTGCCCTCTCACTAACCAACAACGCCCTTCACAAGAGCGTCGGAGAATGAAAAACAGTCTTCGAATTTATTTCCCACTACTAAAACCAGGGAATAGGTCTTATTCAGGCAATTATTCTGAAACAGTGGGAGAGTTTTAATCACCTGAATTTATGTGTTTATCCGTCACATACCAGGATGATGTCCGCGAGTAAACACCAACTAGCAATATCGGACAGTTCCCTGTTACCACAGGCTAAACGTGGAAATTTAGCCATCCCCATGTCGGAAATGACGGCAGTAACCTGCCTCCAGGCCCTGTCAAGTCTACCTAGGTATACGCTTCGACCATTCATAATGACAATTAGAGCAAAGGGTTCTGTTCAAAGTACGGAGGAAGAATATGCCAGTCAATAAGCCACTAACGACTCCTGCTATCGCGATCGATACAGCAGAGTCTATTCAGATCGACTGCTATGTCCGGTCCACTGTCCCGGCACCTCTTATCAAGACAATCAATACAATTATTGACCGGTTGCTGTATCTATGTGAGAACGGAAGTATTGCTGACTGCCATGTCACTTGTTGGCCGCCAGAAACGGTCAATACGAATGTACCAACGCGTGATGAACTCATAGCTCAATTCGAAAGCTGGGCTGAGCAGCACGAGTGTTCGCTAAAACCAGCATTTCACCGAAAACAAATCACCCCCTCATTGCCTGGACTCAACGACCCCTGTGAGCGCGTTCGAGTGCCAGTTGTAGCGCTCGCCCTCTACGAGGCCGATACTGATGGAGAAGCCGACTCGAAGACACTCCAAGGTGTCATTCCATACACGGAAGAGACCTCTGAAGGTGGTAAGCGGACACACACCGTTGAAGAGTTGCTCTCTACAGTTGAACGAGCAGAGGACGGGAATAAAGCGCACGACTGCCAAGATGAACAGTGGTCACTCGTGGAAGGAGAGCAATGATGGGGTTGCGTGGCTTGCCATCATACAAATCACTGTGCGTATCCGCTCTAGCGATAAACACCACCGATGACAAAATCCTCCACATCAATGGCGCTATCTCCCCCTCGAACATATGACAGATGATGATTGTGATCGGACGTCCATATCAGAGGTATCCATCAAGTCAACCGTCCATACTAAATACCTGTCAGAGACGGTGATTCTTGAAGCAATCGCCCACCATCAACGACGTGAAATCCTGCGGTTTCTCATGGACAGTTGCGACGCTACAACGACCATTGATGACCTTGTAGAACACCTTAGAAGTCGAGAAACCGAGCAGATAGGGAATCACCCGGGGTGTTCCTCGGCCGAGATCAAAATCTCTCTCCATCATATTCATTTGCCAAAGTTGGAAGAGGTGGGTCTTATTGAGTATGACCAGCGGTCCGAGGAACTGCGGTACCGGCGTCATGCTGTCCTTGAGGATATCCTTACCAGTCTCCCAATTGAAGAAAACAGATAGGTATTGGTCATTTTCCACCTGCAACTCATTAGCACTCGAGTTCATATCAGTAGTTGGTAATACAGTTTCTTTATTCAGGGTATGGTGTGAAAATCGCGGTAAGTACAGGAGAGACAGTTACCGAAGCGGCACCTAATCTGTCCAGTTACTGTTAAAAGTGCCGTGCTGAATACAGAGGGTGGGCCTTGTTTAGATGCTCTAACTTTAGCAGTGTAGAGTCGATCGAACTCGTATCGCTGTGCTAGTATCTCGGAGGAAATACCAAATCTACTAGGAAGGGAAGCGGGACGAGCTCGTTGTGCACACGAAGACCTCCCGCTTCACAGAGATGGTTGTGTCGCTCGCTCAAAAAGCCGTCGTTGGTCCGCCAGCTCCGGCGTACCGACCGGGAGAGGAAGGCTACGCTGACTGGGTGATTCTCGCCGTTCAGGGATTGAAAGAGTATCTCGGCCATCCGTACCGGAAGCTGATGGATGTCCTCCGCGAGATGCCAAGAGTGACGAAATCACTCAGTTTGACGCCTGAAACGGTGCCATACTTCTCGACGGTGTGTACGCGAAAGCAGGCGATTCCGATGAAGCGGTGGCGAGCGATCCTCGATCAGTCCGTCGAACTGTATGATCTCGGTGATGTGCAGGCGATCGACGCAACCGGTGTCGATCACGTCCAGGCCAGCCAGCACTACGCAAAACGGACGGACTACACGTTCGAGGCGGTGAAGACGACGCTGCTCATCGATTGTGAAACCAGTGCGATTCTCGATATACACTGTTCGATAAAACAACCGCACGATACGCAAGTTGGCTGGCAGGTGTTAGTGCGGAATCTCGACGATTTGGCGGCTGTCGCTGCCGATAAGGGCTACGACTGGGAGGAACTTCGTACGAGGTTGCGTGCAGAAAGTATCACGCCGCTGATTCCGCAGCGAGATCCTGGGATGCGGGGGTGGACGAGAAACTTGCTCATCAAGGATCGGGCGTATCACCAGGGCTCGAACGCTGAATCAGCGTTTTTCGGGCTCCGCCGCAGATACGGCGATACGCTCTGGTCGAGAACCTGGTTCGGACAGTTCTATGAACTTGTCATGAAATCCGCCGTCCGCAACATCGAACGCGCCATCGAGGACTCACACCCGTGAAATCGCGCGTTCAAACAAGGCCCAGAGGGTGTATTCATCAATGCAGCCGCTCAAGAACGAGCCGTTAAATAGATTGTGCAAATCTAACGCTGGCAATTCTATCAGCTATCGGTGATATCGGCAGAGCCATGCTGAATACACCGCGCGGGCCGTGTTTAGACGCCGCTCAGTTGACGCCTCGACCAGGATTATGTGGAGTTGAGCGAGGAAGCGGCGAGTATGCCGTCTCAACTCGCCCGCTTTACCGACCGATGCGTCGATTTGTCCCAGAACGCTGTCATCAGCAAGCCAGCGCCGGCGATCAAGAAGGGTGACGGCGGCTACGCTGACTGGGTGATTGTCTCGATCCATTGTCTCAGAGAGTATCTGAACCAGCCCTACCGCCGATTACTCGATATCTTGTACGAGATCCCCGGAATCGCAGCTAATCTCGGACATTCTGTGGATCAGCTACCGGATTTCACCACCGTCTGTACGCGGAAACAAGATCTCAAAATGCGGATCTGGCGGGTGTTACTGCGGCTGTCTGTCTCACTGCACGACCTCGGCGACGTTCAGGCGATCGACGCGACCGGCTTCAAACGCCATCAAGCCAGCCGCCACTATGTCCTCCGCGTCGGCTACAACTTTGACGATATTAAGACGACAGCGCTCGTAGATTGCGATACCAGCGTCATCCTCGATATCCATTGCTCGATGAAACTGCCGCACGATACACAAGTTGGACGACAGGTACTGACGAGAAACCTGGCACAGCTAAACACGATCACTGCTGACAAAAGTTACGACTGGGACGCGCTGCGGCACGAACTCAGGGATGCTGGCATCCGTCCGGTGATTAAACATCGAGAGTTCTACGCACTTGACAAAGCGCACAACGCTCGCCACAACGAGAACGTCTATCACCGCCGCTCGATCGTCGAAGCGATCTTCTTCGCGCTGAAGCATCGGTTCGGCGAAACGTTGCGGGCCAGATCGTGGTTTGGTCAGTTCAGAAAGCTCGTCCTAAAGGCTGCCGTCAGAAACATCGAGCAAGCCGTGAAGCTCTGATACCACTGATCTCACACGTCTAAACAAGCCCCACCGCGCGGATTCAGCAGTCACTGACGCCTTCAATTGGGGAGGGAGTATCGGTACAGATAATTCAACCAATTGATAAAATATCGATACAAACCAGCAGAAATTCAGTCCAAGGGTGGCGTCCGATGCATTAGTTCTCGACAACCGTTATCGTTCTGCTATTATTGACTGTTACCTCATATTCACAGTATGTGAACGTGACCGTCGTGAGCTGTGTCCCAGCGGTTTCTGACAGGAAGAACGAATCTAAGGCGTCAGGATCGATCGCTTCGTAGAGCGGGTCGAGCGCCTCAGTACCCTCTTCCTCAGCCACCGATCCAGAGACAGACGAGCGGTCCGATACCGCGCAATAGCATCGATTACTGCAAGACTGGCCGGTTGATCTGCTGAGACGGAAGTCATGTACAGTGGAGAGACTGCGGCTTTGTGACTGTTGTCTGCTTCACTCATGGGTAACTACGTTTCCCACCACATGAATCCTGCTGGGGTGACTGGCGCTGTTCAGATAAGGTCTGAAAAGCGAGGCGGTCAGAATTCTAGACGTCCATGCCCGAATTTAGCCACCCCAACGGCTCTAGTAACGGCGTTCAATTAGATTTTGTGGAGCGAGAAGCGACACCGCGCGAGCTGATGCAATTGAGTATCTAGCTCCATTTACCGAGCTTGTCACTTTCAGATACTGTTTCTGTCTTAGAGAGATTCGGTGTCGAACGGGCGAGATTGACGATCCATAATTGGGTACAGAAAGACATCTACAGCCGACAACGGGAAGCTAGCCAGATCACGTTGTGCTCGACGAAACTGTGATCAAACCTGATAATCAGCGCTACTGGCTGTATGCTGCTGTCGATCCCGAAACGAACGAATTTCTCCATGTCAAGCTCTACCCAACGCGTACAACCGCACTTACTGAGATGTTTCTGAGTGAACTGAGAGAGAAACACGATGTCCAAGATGCCGTGTTTCTCGTTGATTCAGCTCCGTGGCTTAAAGCTGCACTCTATCACCTTGGGCTCCGATTTCGATATGAGAAACATGGAAACCGGAATGCCGTCGAACGTCTATTCAAAGAGATAAAAACGACGTACTACTCAGCTCGGAAACTACTTTAGAAACGCCGATCCAGCAACCGCTGAAACATGGTTGCAGAGCTACGCATACTGCTGGAATCAGCTAATCTGAATAATGCCGAAGAGCGGATTAGATGCTGTTACTTACAGATCAAGTCCGCCGTTGATGTCGATAACCTCACCGGTAATATAGCCCGATTCCTCACTGGCAAGGTAGCGAACAAGCCCTGCAATCTCGCTCACGTCGGCGAACCGCTCAAGCGGGATATCCGCACGGAGATCGTTCTGAATCTCGTCCGGAATCGCCTCCACCATCTCCGTCAATGTGAAGCCGGGCGCGATACAGTTCGCCGTTGCGCCCACATCCGCCAACTCGAGCGCAAGCGACCGGGTGAAGCCGAACAGACCACTTTTCGCCGCCGCATAGTTCGCCTGGCCGACGTTCCCCTGCTTCCCGATCACGCTCGAGATGCTGATAACCCGTCCATCGTCGACAGTTTGGAAATCATCGTAGAACGCCTTGGTGCAATTGAACGACCCGTGGAGAGAGACATCGATCACACGGTGCCAGTCCTCATGACTCATATTGGCGAGCGTACAATCGGCTGTAATCCCGGCGTTGTTGATGAGGACGTCGATCGACCCAAACGAGTCGGAAACTGCCTCGCGCATCGCGTCGACTTCGTCACGGTTCGTGACGTCGGCCTGAATCGGATGGGCCGTTCCCTCGGTATCGGCTTCCGTGATCACGTCAGCGATCTCGTGGGCGGCAGCCTCCGACGACCGATAGTTCACGATGACAGTCGCACCGTGACGGCCTAGTTCACGGACGATCCCGCGACCAATACCACACGAGCCGCCGGTAACGAGACACGTCCGGCCTGCAAGTAGTTGGCGAGACGGCTGTTCCAGTTCGGGTGGCCGCTCTTTCTGTTTGACACTCATTGTTGTCGCTCCAGCAGGGGCTGCTGATCGTCCTGGGAATCATACGTAACAATTTCTCCCGTATCCGTGCCGACTGCAGTAAGCCACTCGTCGACGGTGTATGTCCGCGCGGTGTCTGTCCGTGGCTGGTCCGTATAGGGGACAACTCCCTGGAGGGACGCTCTCTCCTGATCTGCCGTAGAGGACTCGTCCTCGTAGAGTGCCAGCGCCACGATCGGAACCCGAACGCGTTCACGCGGTTCGTCGGCGCTGATGCCGAGTGGTGACGAGGGAACCTCCTGTCGCCGGAATGCTGGCTCGAGCGTCACACCGTGCTGGTCAGCCCAGCGTTCGAACTCGGCCACGAGATCGTGTCGCGTCGGTTCATGTGTGTCGTCCGTCTCACTGACCGCATGCTGTTCCGGCGGCCATGAGTGGAGTTGATACGCGCTAATATGCCCGTGGTCACAGAGCTGTTGCAGCCGGTTGTCGATCGTGGTGATCGTTTCGCCAGTCGGTCCCGAAATGGTCGACCGCACGTAACAGTCAACCCGCAGATCGGTCGCTGTCTCGGTCGGGACGATCGGGGACGCTGAAACGTTATTGGCTGGCATAGCCATCCTCCGTCCGCTGGACGAGATCCTTTGTAAGAAGCGACTCAAGCACGGCGAACAGTGTGAGCTTGGATAGTCCGAGCAGTTCCTGGAGATCGGTCACTGTCGCATCCTCAGTCACGAGGAGGGACAGATAGACAAGTTTTGCCTGTGGTGATGTAAGATCTCCTGGAATCGCGGTCAGCTGCTGACTCGTGGACATCACCCGCTACTCCCACAGCCCGACGTATAAAGACAGACTGAGACACATGCACATGCAGGGCAGAAAATCAAGGGAAAGAACAGCCATAGTAAAGTGGTATTACCGGTGAATAATTAGCAGACAAGCAACAGCGGATAGATCACTGGAAGCAGAACCGTGACTGGAACGGAGATGATGTCCACGAGTGACCGCTGCGTAGCGGCCAGCCGTGTGCGGGACATCCAGATACCGGATCTGGATTAACCGCATCTCACTCCATATCACTAGAGGACAAAGCTGTATGGCCAACATAGTTGGGTAGATGCCGAGAGCGACTGATTACACGGAGTTGAACAGAAGAGGAAATCACCCGGCACTTACTCAGGACTCCTCTATCGGTGGCTGATGTCAGAAGAAGTTGTCAGGTAATATCATGTATCCGTATTCTGTAGGGACTCGACATGATGAAAATGAGTTGTCACCATCTCTGCTGGACCACCCTTGAAGCGGGTGAGCCGTCCATATACGGCGATGTATTTCAGGGTGGTTTCGATGACTGATCCCGATAGCGGCCGAATCGGGATATTTGTCGGTATCCTGCTGGTTGCTGCCGCAGCGCTTGTTCTCATTGCAGCCAGTTTGGACATGAACCCGATCACGCTTGCACCGGCCTACATGTTCTCGCCGATGGTCGCTGGCCTCGCAGTCTGCCTGTCCCAGGGTATCCCACTGGCAGATGCCGGACTGCAACGTGGCCGACTCCGATGGCTTGCTGCGGCCGCCGTGGTTGCACTCCCACTCATCGGACTGACCCTCGCGTTCGCACTCGCAATTCCCGGGATAGGCTTTGATCCAACTGCCGACCCGATCCCAGGAGTTGCACTGCCGCCAGGCCTCCTCGGCGTAGCAGTAACGGTCGGACTTGCGCTCGTTCTCGGGGCGACGGTCAACGCAATCTTTGCGTTTGGCGAAGAGTTCGGCTGGCGCGGGTATCTCTTGTGGGAACTCGCGCCCTGGGGCTTCTGGAAGGCGTCGTTCGCGATTGGTGCCTTATGGGGGATCTGGCATACACCCGTGATCGTTGCCGGGTACAACTACCCCTCCTTCCCCTATATCGGTGTGATTGCCATGACAATCGCCTGTCTTTCCTTCTCACCGGTCTACACCTACATTGTCCTCCGTGCGAGGTCCGTGCTTGCCGCAGCGATTCTTCATGGTGTATTTAACGGGTCGGCCGGTCTCGTCGGGTACTGTTCAGATTAGAGTTTGAAGAAGCGAGGCGGTGAAATTCGTGGTGCCTATGCCAGAATTCAGCCGCCTCACGCTACCTATAGTAACCGTTAGAACTTTCCACCCAAGGAATGTTGCGTAGACTAATGGACCATCTCGACGAGATCTCCGTCGAAGAACTCCAAGAGGCTCTCAACAACGTTGAGGGAAACAAGCCGACACAGCGGTTATTAGCAGCAATTGCGTACAAAAACGGTGTTACGCAGACCGAACTAGCAGAGTGGCACAATACCGGCCGACGAACAATCTACAGTTGGCTCAAGCGACTCGACACCGACGAGTCGCTTGAGCAGGCTGTAACTGATGCTCATCGGTCTGGGAGAAAACGAAAACTCTCAGAAGAAGAGCAAATAAAATTCAAAGAAACTGTCCACGAACCACCAGAGAATGTTGGAGTTGACGCGCCGGCGTGGACGCCGGCGCTCGTCCAGCAGTATCTTGACGAGACCTACAATGTTGAATACTCACTTCCGAGCTGTCGGCGGTTACTCAAAGAAGCAGGATTGAGCTATCAAAAACCACGCCGCACAGCCGCCGGATCAGAGACTGACGAGCAAGAAACGTTCCGCGAAGAACTCAAAAAAAGCGGCGGGAGATGGACGCCACAGTAGTCTGTATCGACCAGACCAAGAAATCCGTGCAAGTTGAGCCGCGTGCCGCGTGGTTTCCTCGCGACACGCGGCCGGCAGTTGAACTCTCTGGACAACGCGATTGGACATGTTTACTCGGCGCAATCACCGAAGACGGTGATCGCTTTTTCTCTCGATTCGAGGAGTACGTGACCGCCGAACACGCGAAACATTTCATTCTCGCATTATGCAAAGAGTTCGAAGATGATTTGATCATTGTGTTAGATGGAGCACCGTACTTTCAGGCTTCGGCCGTCACGGACCTAGCGGCCCGTGACGACCTCGCCTTCGTCACGTTACCGGCATACTCTCCTGAGTTCAATCCAGTCGAAGAGTGCTGGCGACAGCTACAAACGGCTCTCAGCAATCGGTTTTTCGACTCACTTGGTGAGTTAACAACGGCGATCGATACCGCACTTGACCAGCTCTCTGTACCACAAGTGAGCAATTATTTCTAACTTCCACTATAGTCCTGAGGCTTTCACCAACTCGGCCCCCTACTACTGGGTCAATCAGGGCCACGAGGAAACCGAGGGTGAATACCCTCGAGCCCCGACCAGAGAGCTGTTCCAGTATGACCTCCCCAAGCTGGAGGTTGGTGATAGGGTCTTCAGCTACAACAACGGACAGATACTCGGATATCACACGGTGGCAAAGCCTGCTCAGGTCGTCCAAGTCCCCGTTGAGGAGCTAGACGATCCTGATTCCGAAACAGGGACTGAACCCAGATACCGCGTTGAGACGTCCTTTACTTATTTCGATGAACCACTGGCATTCGTCGAAGTATTCGAGACGCTGCTTAAATATAAATTGGATAACTATTACCCGGTAAACCCTGGCGGAATCAATCAGCAGTACCTGTTTAATCTCAGTGAGGAGGCAGGCAAGTACCTACTCAACAAGGCTGATGGTGAAATAGCCTACGAGAGCCTGCAAGCGGCTGAATCAGACCTCATCGAAAGACTCGAAGAGTACATAAATCCGGCTGACGGCTTGCGGGGAGCGCTGGCCAAAGCGACAATCGAGAACTGGACAGAGGCGCTCCGCCGTAATGACCTCGTCGCCAAAGCAGTTCGCCGTGGTGACTACGAACATCTGGACGAGATCAAGTCAATTTACGAGTCCTTCGAGGACTCGCTTGAGGAGCGAGCAGTGCATCTGAATGTAGGCTCGCTGGACCAGTGTTCGCCGGCGCAGGTGCTGTTTATTGTTCTCGTCAGGGAACCACAGCGGGATGCTGACGTCGGCCAGCCAAACCTAGACCACGACAAACTTCCCGAGATTTTGGAGGGAACCTACCAAGACGAGAGGTCCCTAGCTACGCCACACACGGTTCCTGATACTGCGTCTGAACTCGAGCGTCAGGTCCGGGCCAAACACCAGTTAGTGTTCCACGGCCCACCGGGCACCTCGAAGACCTTCACGGTCCAACAGTTCGCTCGCTGGTGGCTCCACGAGACGACGGTTGAACCCAATAAAGAGCAACTACGGACGGTTACGTTCCATCCTTCCTTTACCTATGAGGACTTCATCGAGGGGCTGACCGCAACAGAGGGCGAGAACGGAGCTGGCCAATATACCGTCGACGAAGGGGTTTTCCAAGAATTCGCTACTCGCGCCAAGGACGCCTACGAGGATGCAGATTCGCTCGATGACGCTCCCAATTACGTACTGATAATCGATGAGATTAACCGTGGGAATCTGTCCCAAATCTTCGGGGAGACGATTACTTTGCTAGAGAATGATAAGCGGCTGGACGCCAAGAACGAAACCAGCGTCACCTTGCCCCATTCGGGTGAGGATTTCTATGTACCGCCGAACCTCTATGTAATCGGAACCATGAACACGGCTGGCCGCTCGATTGCACTCGTGGATGCCGCCTTGCGGCGTCGGTTTCGGTTCATTCATTTCGGACCCGACTTGGAGCTGGTCTGCGAACAATACGGGTTTGGGAATGGGGACTTAGACGGTGCCAAGGATGTCGCGGTAAACGGAGCCGACCAAGCCGACCGGCTGCTGGCAATGTCGGTCTGTGCTGTCGATGTGTTGAATGCCGAAATTCGGGAGGCACATGACCTAGGTCGTGGCAAACAGCTAGGCCACACACCCCTACTAGGTATTATTGCCGAGACTACCGAAGGGCGTGAACAGGCTATCATCGACACCTGGCGCTACGAATTAATGCCACTGCTTGAAGAGTACTATTTCGGGCAGTTCAAGCGCATGAACGACGAACTATTCGACGGGCACGGTGACAACCTCTTCGACTTGGCTACTCAGGAAATTCGGGACTTTACAGCTGATGATCTGAAAGAGACGTGTCGAGCGGTCGTTGATGATTTGGCCGAGGTCGAGGATGATGCTGATGAGGAGTGATCTAGACGCCACGAACTGGCACGTCTACGGGAACAACGCTCAGATTGGACCCAGATGAGCAGAACTACACACCGTGGGTTACAGGGGGTCGAGGTCGATCATCGGATCCGCGAGTACGAGACCACGGATCCGATTGATCGTGAGGACTTTCCTGACCGAGCCCGCCAAGTCGTTGAGAACCAAATCAATGCAGGGACTGAGGATGACAATGGAGAGCGATCAGGCGGCAAGCGCCTGAAAATCGAATAGCTTGAATCCGAGCAGGTAAAACTCCATGCGACGAGCTTTGTCGGATTGGTCACCTTGCCCGGTGGGCTGACGATCGAAATTCTCCCGAAGGTCAAAGGGACGGACCTGCTGGCGATGCTGCAGTTCTCTCAAGGAATTGGAGCTGAGACAACCGACGAGGAGACTCAGTTCGAACATGGTGAGGAGTTCATTCAGGCCTTGGCGACGCTGTTCGAGTCCGAGCTGAATCAGGTGTTGACGCGAGGCTTACACACTTCCTATCGTCGTACTCAAGGGTCGGAAGAACACATTCGTGGTCGGATAGATGTCCAGCGTCAGTTACAACGTCATGGTCCTCAGCCGACCCAGTTCGAGTGTACCTACGATGAGTTGACGCAGGATACCGTATTGAACCAAGCCGTACTGTATGCAACGGACGTGCTGTTGCGCTTAGTCGGGCGTCGACAGATTGGTCAGGCCTTAGAGCGGCACAAGCAGGAACTCCAGCGTCGCGTGGAATTACGACCGGTCCGTCTCGTGGAACTGGACGCCGTCGAGTTCTCCCGACTATCCGAGTACTACGAAGACCTCTATCGGCTAACTAGACTGGTTCTCAGCGGACTCTATATCGACGAGTTGCAGGCGGGGGGACGTGCGTCGTCGTCACTGCTTGTGAATATGAATAACATCTTCGAGAGCGTCGTGGTCGAGGCAGTCGGACAAATATACGCGCGGACAGCCGTTGAGGTGTTACCCCAGGCTCGGCGCCGAGAGTTGTTCTATAGTGGGTCACGGTCGGTTCCGGTTAAGCCGGATATCGCTGTCATCGACGGCGGGGAAACGGTATTCGTCGGGGATGCGAAATGGAAGGTTGATCAAAAGAGAAATCGAAACCCCTCAAGTGGAGACCTAAGTCAGATGACTGGGCTCTGGTGAATCGTTGGACGGCGTCGGTTTCGACCGTCAGAACTAGGAGTATGAAGCGGGAAACCGCCGATGCTCTATGTCGAAAATCTCCCGCTTCACGAGCAAAGTCGTTCAGTTAGCTAAAAATGCTGTTGGTGAGCGAGGCGAAGTCGCCGCCCCCGAAGGGGGTGGCGGCTTCGCCGAGTATGCGGTAGTGTCGCTGCACTGTCTGCGGGTTTACCTGGAAAAATCCTACCGAGAAGCACTCGATTTGCTGAGCGAGATGCCACAAATACTCGGGGAGATCGGCCTTGAACCGACCGATCTCCCCGATCACTCGACGCTAGTCAAGTGGTTTGATAGGATTAAGACCGCACTCTGGCGAGTGCTGCTGCGCCTCTCGGCGCAGCTGCACGGCCAGAGCGGTCACGCCGCCATTGACGCGACGTTTTTCGACCGCGAAAACGCTAGCAAACACTACTGCCGTCGGACGAATTACCGGGTTCAGACGCTCAAAGCGACAGCTCTCGTCGACACAGAAAGCCAAGCAATTCTGGACGTTCACTGTACGACCGAGAAACGCCACGACACACAGCTCGGCTGGCAGGTCGCCCGCCGCAACGCGGGCGACCTCGCCAGCCTCGCTGCCGACAAAGGCTACGACTGGATGGATTTACGCGAAAAACTCCGCGAAGACGGCGTGAGACCGCTGATCAAACATCGTGAGTTTCGGCCCATCGATCACGCGCATAACGCGCGGATCGATGGGCCTCGATACCGCCAACGAGCGATGTGTGAGACCGTCTTTTCAACGATCAAGCGCACGCTCGGCGACGCCGTGCGTGCGCGAACTTGGTACGGTGAATTTCGTGAACTCGTTTTGATGTGTGTGGTTCACAACACCAAGCGATCTCTAAAACAGTGAAATCAAGCTACGTCTGGCGATTCACCACGGCCGATGACTGGGTATCAGGTGGCGTACGATGGGCCAGGGTGCTTGTTTTATCCTGAGCAAGATGGACGAGTACAATCGGTGTATGAATCGGACCTCGAAAATGACCTCCACGTCGTGGAAGTCCCTACTCAGTCGACCCCGGAGTACGATTATTCGAGTCGGGTAATAGACAAGATACGTTCAGAAGTGCCACCAATATCTGAGTGAATAGTATCATGATACGATGAGAGATAACAGTATGATCGAAGATGGCTGAAATCGGATTGGTGAGCTGTACGAAGACGAAGCTCGGTGTCCGTCTCTGATCGGCGTTCTCAAGGTTACTGAAACTGATCAACTGTTGATAGGACTACGACCCAGGGAACGACCGGATCGACTTCTACGAGGTACTCGCCGAAATAGTCACGTTGGAGAGGTCGAACGATGTGCGGTCCAGTCGACGATTTCAAAGGAGATGCACGGACCCATTCGGATTGGAAGAGACGATCGAGACTGACTCGAGAACTGATTCAAGGCAGATCGATGAGGAACCGTCGACGGTGAATCCTCCGTCCTCGAGTACGGATGATACGCCAGACACAAACCGTCAGATGACTAAGCGAACTCTAGAGAAAGCGCCGATGAACCGATATTGTCCGCGGAAACGAAGCCGGCGTTCGACCATAGTGGGGGCAAACAGAAGCCGCGTTACGCTCGCACCCAAACGGTAAACGAGTTTAGAAATAAAGTTCGGACGATGATCGTCCCGAAACTTGCTGAGGCTGATCCAACTTCCCGAATACTCTGTTTCGGAACATCTGAATCCGAACTGAGAGGGCCATACCCCTGGAAGAGGACAGTCCGAAACTACCGTCCAGTCGCTGCCTCCTTTACATCCCTATGTCCGTATAGTATGGCGGAGAATCGCAAATTCGAGCAACAGCGAAGGATCGTCCCAGTTCTCTCGAAAAGAGGGTCGGATGCAAAATCGGGATCGGGAAGCCTGCTGTGAGAGCAACGACCGCGTTTTTGTGGGAGTCTCTTTCAGTACCGCTGAATGCGTCGTCATCATCGAACAGACTTCCGCTAACTCATAATTCTTGCTCGAAATCGCTGAAATAGCGCCAAATATATTTCGACTGATTCGAAAACCGAGGCTGCCATCGTTCAGAAATAAGCCAGTACTACGCTCTCATCGAATCTGTTGTATACTTTCTATTCGGTGGCGTGGGGGATTTGACCGTGTTCTGATCCAGTTGTTCGAATTGGTGGTCGCGTTCGGTCGTTTGCGGTATTCTCCTGACACTCGAATTTTCATTCGGTAGAGCCGAAAGACTCCTATACTATCCACGGAATGGTTTCCATGATGACGAACACATCAAACCGGTCGGTCGAACGGGCGTTCAAGATCGTCGACGAACTTGCGGAGAACGGATCCGGGGGTGTTTCGGATCTCGCCGGACGGCTCGATATGCCCGTCAGTACCGTTCATAACTATCTCCAAGCGCTTGTTGCGACGGGATACATCACAGTCGAAGAGAAAGAGTACTCGACTACAACCCGGTTTCTCGAGGTGGGCAACCAACAGCGCCACCGACTAGAGATATTCAAAGTCGTCAGCGACAAACTCCAGGATATAGCGGCGGAGACCGGCGAGCACGTCACGTTGATGATCGAAGAAAACGATCAGTGCGTAATCGTCGCGGTGCAAGAAGGGCCCGACGCCGTCAATCTGTTCGCGTATCCCGGTGCACGAATGCCACTTCACGCAGCAGCTCCCGGGAAAGCGATCCTCGCGCACATGCCGGAGGACCGCGTACAGGAGATCATCGACCGGCAGGGACTCATCGAGATGACAAACCGAACCATCACGGATCCCGACGTTCTCTTCGAACAACTCGAGCGGATCAGGGACCAGGGGTACGCCATCGACGAGGGCGAACGCATCGCGGGAATGGTCTGTATCTCCGCTCCGGTGCTCGACAAGAGCGATCACATCCGCGGCGCGATCTGCGTCTGTGGCCCGCAAAGCCGAATCGACGAGGAACGACGCGAGGAAATCGCGGATATCGTCAAACGGTCGGCGAATGTGACGCAGGTCAACCTCGACTACGTGTGACCGACGTTCGACGTGTTGAGGCGTGCATCAGGCGTCGGAAACGGCTGCCAACGCCTCGATAGTCTCTTCGGCTATTCCGTCGGCGGCCTGCTCCGGAATCGTCACGAGCGGCCGATCGATGACCGTTTCGCTCACGATTTCGTGAAGCCGATCGCGAGCTTCCGACGGCGTCCCGGCCACACCGAGGTCGTGGACCATTTCGTCCGTGACCAGGGTTGCCGCGTCTTCCCGGTCGCCCGCCCGCCAGGCCTCGGCAACGCGATCGACCTGCTCCGGGAACTCGGTGGCGATCGCGTTCCGATATCCGTCGGCACTACCCGCGTAATACGCGATGTGACCGCGTACGGCGTCGTAGGCCTCGTCGCGATCTTCGCTCACGGCTGCCGGCACGTACGGAGCGATCGTGATTTTGTCGGGGTCGCGGTCGCGTTCTCGAGCACTCGTTGCAACGACCTCGAACGCGTCGTTCAACCCAGAAAATGGGATGTTGTGCGGCATCCAGCCGTCACAGAGCCGGCCGACGACGCGCCGGTTCGCCGGCCCGAGCGCCGCGTGGTAGACCGAAACGTCCCTGTCCAGTGGCGGAACGCTTGAGACGCTGACTCGTTCCCCTTCGTAAGTGACCGGTTCGTCGTCGCCCAGAATGCGTTGAATCACTTCGATAGTTTCGTGGGACCGACGGACCGGTCGGTCGAACGGCATTCCGTGGACGTTCTCGACGGCGGTCGGTGTACTCGTCCCGACCCCGAGGGACGCACGACCGTTGGAAACTCGATCGAGGGTCGCGGCGGTCATCGCGAGGACGGCGGGCGTTCTCGAAAAGACGTTGACGATGGCGGTTCCGAGCTCGACTTCATCGGTCTTCGCGGCGATTTCGCTGAGTTTTACGACCGAGCTCGAGCCCCATAGCTCCCCCATCCAGACGGAGTCGTATCCCCGTTTTTCCGCGCTGATCGCGAGGTCGGTTGGATCGTGCGTTCCGGTCCGCGGAATGACTACTCCGAGATGCATGCCGCTCGATTGGACGTATACTGTGATAAATTACCGTGGTTACTGTCCACGGCTGGCGGGTCCGGTCGCGATCCGACCGGTGGCATCGATCGGTGCTTACCGGGGGCTGGGCAACGCTACCGGCCGACGAAGTCGGGATCGTCGTCGCCGAAGAACGCGTCGAGCCCGCGCTCGTAGTCTTCCGTTCGCGTTGCACCTGCGATACCGTCCGTCTCCGCCGCGAGCTGTCGCTCGAGCGAGCGATCGTAGCTGTCGGTCAGCAGTCGGGTCGTCGTCCCGAACGCGCGAGTCGGCCCGGCTGCCAGTTCGGCGGCGACTGTGGCCAACCGGTCATCGAAGTCGTCAGTGGGAACGACCTCGTTGGCCAGTCCCAACTCGCGGGCTTCGTCGGGGTCGATTGGCTCGTCCCGGAGGACGATCTCCTTGGCGGTCCGGAGGCCGACCAGTCGCGGCAGGAAGAACGTTGCACCGCCGTCACCGGTCAGCCCGATCCCCGGATACGCAAATTTGAGCGTCGCGTCCTCGCCGAGGACGAGCAGGTCCGGAAACAGCGCGAGGCTAAACCCGATTCCGGCTGCGATACCGTTGACGCCGCCGACAACCGGCGTTTCCGCCCGATGGAACTGGACGATCGCTTCGTGGGCCCGTCCGGCCAACTCCCGGATGTGGGCCGCATCGGAGCCGTCCCCGGATAGGGCACTGAGATCGGCACCGGACCCGAAGAAATCGCCCGCGTGCGTGAGCACGATACAGCGAGTATCCGGATTTTCACCGAGGGTCGTCGCCACCGACACCAGTTCGTTCGCCATTTCGAGGGTGAGTGCGTTTCGACCGGCCGCGCTATCGAGTGTGACCGTTGCAACGCCGTCGTCGTGATCGACCGAGAGGTTATCGTACGCAACCATCGGAGACGAGTTTGGAGCGGTCCCGCTTAACGGTTCGTGCTTCGTCGCTCCGGGTGCCGACGAATCCCCGTTCAGCCTCGAGTCCCAACTATAGTAGCCACCGAAAGTCAATGCACATCTGATCGCACGACGTCTGTGCGATTAGTGTGTGAATAGTTTCAGTTATTACTATAAAGCACGTCGGTCAGATCAAACCGTTCGTCGACGAACAGTCGCGAATCCATCTCGTCGAGGTCGTCAGCCACGAGCGGCTCGAATCCCATCTCGTCGATGACGTCGGTTTCCACGTCGATACCCGGTGCGACCTCCGTGAGCTCGAGTCCGGCCTCGGTGAGTTCGAAGACGGCACGCTCGGTTACGTAGACGATCGGCTGCTCGATATCGGCGGCGTACTCGCCGCTGAAGGTGATCTGTTCGACCGAGTCGATGAACTTGGGACTCGTCCCCTCGCGTTCGATCGAGAGCGCTCCGCTTCCGGTCTCGATCTCGAGTCCATTGGTAGTCAGCGTGCCACAGAACACGACTTTCTCGGCGTTCTGGGTGATGTTGATGAACCCGCCACAACCGGGGAGCTGTGACCCGAACTGGCTGACGTTAATGTTGCCCGCGGCGTCCGCCTGTGCCATTCCCAGAAAGCCCATGTCGAGACCGCCGCCGTCGTAGAAGTCGAACTGTTGTGGCGAGGACACGAGCGCGTGATGGTTGCTCGCGGTCCCGAAGCTGATCCCGCCGGAGGCGGCGCCGCCGACCGGCCCCGACTCGACGGTCTGCGTGATCTCGTCGTCGATTCCGCCTTCGGCCGCAACGACTGGCACGAGTTCCGGGACGCCCACGCCGAGGTTGATGACCGAATTCGGCTCGAGTTCCATCGCAGCGCGACGAGCGATAATCGTCCGGACGTCGAGCGGAATACCGTCACTCCCGTCGTCGGTCGGCCGTTTTATTTCGCCGCTGTAGGCGGGATTGTAGTCCTCCGCGTACGTCTGCTGGTGGTGGCTCGGCGGTGCCTCAACCACGGTGTCGATCAGGACGCCGGGGACTGTGACGTCGCGAGCGGTGAGCGTTCCCGACTCCGTGATTCGCTCGACCTGTGCGATCACCGTGCCACCGGAGTTGTGTGCAGCCTGAGCCATCGCCAACGTGTTCGAATCGAGCGCCTCTCGCTCCGTGGTTATGTTGCCGTCTTCGTCGGCCGTCGTCCCCCGGATAATAGCGACGTCGATCGGGACCGAGCGATAGTAGAGGTACTCCTCGCCGTCAAAGGTCACGAGTTCGACGATGTCATCTTCGGTGACATCGTTTGCCTTCGCGCCGTCTTGGCGCGGATCCACAAACGTTCCCAGGCCGACGTGGGTGATCGTACCGGGCTTCCCCGCGGCAGTATCGCGAAGCATGTGATCCATCACGCCGAACGGCAGGTTGTATGCCTCGATCTCGTTTGAGACGATTTTCTCCATCAGATCGGGCGTAAAGCCCCAGTGGCTCGCGATAGTGCGCTCGAGCATGCCGTCCTGAACGAGATGCGAGAGCCCACGGCCCTGTTGGTCACCCTCCGCAGCGGGATGATAGAGAGTGAGATCGCGGGGTGTACCGGTTTCAGCGTATCGCTCACCCAGCGCCTCGAGGACGTACTCGGGAATGCCGACGGCGACGAAGCCGCCGATTCCGATCGTATCGCCGTCGTCGATGCACTCAATAGCAGCCTCTCTGGACTGGCGGACTGTCATACGTATGCCTCGAGAGACGCGCTATTTTTAGTTACCTATCTTCGAGTGGCTGTTTGCCGCGTCGACCGAGCGGCCGAATTCGGATCGCCTGTCGGAACAAACGATGGAATCGTACGCTTTACTATCCCGCTCACGAATCACCGCGTATGGAGCCGACAAACGAGCAGCAGCTGATACAGGAGACAGTCCGAGAATTCGTCGAGGAGGAAGTCGTCGATGCGGTCGACGAGTACGACGAGGCGCAGACGTTTCCGGAAGACGTCTGGGACGGGCTCGCCGAGCTCGATCTAACCGGGCTGACGGTCCCGGAAGAGTACGGCGGGTTCGATGCCGACGAAGTGACCTACAGCATCGTCAACGAGGAAGTAGCGCGCGGACATCTGGCAGTCGCAACGGCGCTGTCGGTTCACTGTCTGGCGACGTCGTGTATCCGCCAGTTCGGCACCGACGAGCACAGAGAGCAGTGGCTGCCGGAGATGGTCGACGGCCGGCCGGTCGGAGCGTTCGCGCTCTCGGAGCCGGACGCCGGGTCGAACCCGGCGGAGATGAGCACCGAGGCTCGTCTCGAGGACGGTGAGTACGTGATCAACGGGAAGAAACAGTGGATCACGAACGGAAAGCGTGCGGGCGTCGTCGTTCTGTTCGCGAAAACCGATCGCGACGATCCGGACAGCGTGACGCAGTTCTTGGTTCCCAAAGACACGCCGGGACTGGAAGTCGGCAAGAAAGAGGACAAACTCGGACTGCGCGCGAGCGATACGACGACGTTGCTCTTCGATGACGCGCGAATTCCAGAGGAGAACCGCTTGACTGAGGTCGGTGAAGGGCTGAAAGCCGCGTTTTCGATCCTGACCGGCGGTCGGATCGCAATCGCCAGCCAGGCTGTCGGAGTCGCCCAGGCAGCCCTCGACGCTGCCGTGAGTTACGCCAACGAACGCGAGCAGTTCGGGGAGCCGATCATCAACCACCAGGCGATCGCACACAAGCTCGCGGATATGCAGACGGATGTCCAGGCCGCACGCCTGCTGACGCGCGACGCCGCCCGGAAGAACGACGACGGTCTCGACGCGCAAGCGGCGAGCATGGCGAAGTACTTCGCGAGCGAAACGGCCGTTGACGTCGCGAACGAAGCGGTCCAGGTTCACGGCGGCTACGGGTACACCAAGGACTTCGATGTCGAACGCTACTACCGGGACGCCAAGATCACCACGATCTACGAAGGGACCTCGGAAATACAGAAAGAGGTTATCTCACGGCACCTGACGGAGTGACTTACTCGTACTCATAGAACCCGTTGCCCGTCTTTTTCCCGAGGTCACCCGCCTCGACCTTTCGCTTGAGGAGGTAGGCGGGTTTGTACCGATCGCCCAGTTCCTCGTGGAGCGTCTCGGAGGCGTGAAGGCAGACGTCGAGTCCGATATGGTCGGCCAGCGTCAGTGGCCCCATCGGGACGTTCGTCCCGAGTTCCATCCCCGTATCGATGTCCTCCTTCGTGGCGACATCTTCGTCGTAGGCCCGGATCCCCTCGTTGATCCAGGGCATCAGGATGCGATTTGTGACGAACCCCGGCTTGTCGTCGGATTCCCACGTCGTCTTCTCGAGGTCTTCGGCGAAGGTATGAGCCAGTTCGGTAACATCGTCAGCCGTCTTCTCGCCGACCACGATCTCGACGCCCTCCATGATCGGAACCGGGTTCATGAAGTGCAACCCGACCACGCGCTCGGGGTGTTCGAGGTCGGACGCGATCGAGGTGATCGAGAGCGTGCTCGTGTTCGTCGCGAGGACGGCGTCGTCGCGACAGACCGAATCGAGGTCAGCGAAGATGTCGCGTTTGACCGCGAGATCCTCGAGGGCCGCCTCGATGACGATATCACAATCCGCGAGATCCTCGAGGACAGTCGTGCCGGTGATTCGGTCACGGATGTCGTCGGCTTCATCCTCGGTCAAGCGGTCTCTGGAGACGAGCCGACCGAGGCTCTCCTCGATCGTCTCGAAGCCGCTTTCGACGTACTCCTGTTCGATGTCGCGCATCACGACATCGTAGTCCGCAGCTGCGGTAACCTGTGCGATGCCACTGCCCATCGTGCCCGCGCCGACGACGCCGACACGGTCGATCGTCTCTACGTGCAAAGCCATCACTCGTTGGTGGTCGGACGGTCGTAGTAAATGTCCCGACTCGCGTCGGTGTCGGCGACGCCGACCGCCTGTTGCTGGTCACCGTTCGACACAGCTATACCGGACGAGTCAGTACGTACGCGTGGTAGCTAATGTCGCAGGTACGCCTCGCAGGAACAGGCATGACTTCGTTTGGATCGCATCCCGATCGGACGGGCAGGGACATGTTCGCGAGCGCCGGGCTCGAGGCCCTCGAAGACGCCGGCGTTCCGGCTGCGGACGTCGACGAACTCTTCTACGGCAACTTCGTCGGCACCCTCTCGGAACGACAGGGCCACCAGGGCCCGCTCATGGCGGAGGCCCTCGGAACGACCGTTCCGTCACGCCGCATCGAAAGCGCGTGTGCCTCGAGCGGGCTCGCGGTCCACGACGCCGTTCGGGCGATCGGAAGCGGCGACGCCGATGTCGTCGTCGCCGGCGGAATGGAGCGGATGACGAACATGGGAACAGCCGGTGCGACCGACGGGCTGGCCAGGGCGGCCGACGACCTCTACGAGGTCCGGTCCGGCGTCACCTTCCCGGGAGCGTACGCGCTGATGGCGCGAGCGTACTTCGACGAGTACGGCGGTACGCACGAGGACCTCGCCCATATCGCGGTTAAAAACCACGAGAACGCGCTCGTCAACGATCACGCCCACCTCCAGCAGGATATTACGGTCGCGGAGGCGCTCGAAGCGCCCGAGATTGCGGCCCCGTTCGGCCTGTACGACGCCTGTCCGATCAGCGACGGTGCAGCCGCACTCGTGTTGACGTCCCCGGCGTACGCTGCGGAGCACGACCTCGAAGCCAGCGTCTCGATCACCGGCGCTGGACACGGCGGAGATACGATGGCGCTTCACGATCGGCCGACGCTCTCGCGGACACCCGCTACTCGGGAGGCCGCCGAGGCGGCTTACGACGAGGCCAGTATCGATCCGAATGATGTCGCCATCGCCGAAGTCCACGACTGCTTTACGATCGCGGAGGTCTTCGCCCTCGAGGCGCTTGGGATGTATAGGTACGGCGAGGCGATCGGAGCGGCTCGCCGCGGCGAGACGCGCCGTGACGGGGGACTGCCGGTAAATCTCTCCGGCGGGCTGAAAGCGAAGGGGCACCCCGTCGGTGCGACCGGGGCCGCACAGGTAGCTGCTGTGGCCACGCTGCTCGACGGAACCCATCCGCGCGCCGAGGCTGTCGCCGACGACGCGACGATCGGCGTCGCCCAGAACGCCGGCGGCACGGTTGCCAGTGCGACCGTTCACGTCTTGGAGGTGATGGGAGAATGACTGATGCCACCAACGATGGGTACGACGAGTTCCTCGAGGCGCTCGCGGACGGGGAGGGATACTTCTACGCTTGCTCGAATGAGCACGGCCTGCTTCCGCCGCGGCAGGCCTGTCCGCACTGCGGCGACCGTGAGTTAGCACGCCGAGAACTGCCACAGACGGGAGAGATCGTTACCCACACGACGGTCTCCGTTCCGACGCCACAGTTCGACGACGATGCCCCCTACGTCACTGCTATCGTCGACTTCGGACAGGTACGGCTCACGGGGATCGTCCGCGGAGTCGACCGTGACGACGTCGCGATCGAACAGCGGGTCACTGCAACCGTCGAACCGAGCGAGACAACGGCCGATCGGACGATCACGTTCCGTCCAGCGCAGTAATACGAATCGAATGGCCCACACTACCGACATCACCGTCGAATGGGGAGATACCGACGCTGGCGGGCTGATCTACTATCCGCGATTCTTCCACTTCGTGGTCGTCGGGCTGAACGACTACTTCACTCCGGCCGTCGACGGCGGCCATCCGATGGAGGCCTACCGATCGGACGGGTATCTCCTTCCCGCAGTCGAGGCGTCGGCATCGTTTCACTCGCCGCTTCGAGCCGGCGACGGCGCGACTATCGAGACGACCATCGTCCGAATCGGCGACACCTCGCTCACGGTGGCGTTTTCGGTAACGCACCGCTCGAGCGGCGAAGAGGCCGCCGACGGCGAGGTGTCGTTCGTCTTCGTCGATTCCGATTTCGAGCCGGCGTCGTTGCCCGAGTCGTTTCACGACTGCGTCTGTAACCGCGGCGACGCGACTGAGTGAGCCGGCCTCGAAAATTGACGAACACTCTATCCCTGGAACGGGTGTCGAATACTGCAGCAGAGAATCAGTGGCTCACTCGAGTGAGCCCTCGCGATCCGATTACAGGTTGTGTTTTTCCTGTTCTTGTTCCCGGAGTTCGACGCGGCGGATCTTCCCGCTCGAGGTCTTCGGGAGTTCGTCCGTGAACTCGATCCGGCGGGGATACTTGTAGGGAGCCGTCTCCTCTTTCATGAACGCCTGGATCTCGTCTTTCAGCTCGTCGCTGCTCTCGTAGTCCTCGGAGAGGATCACGTAGGCCTTGACGACGTTGCCGCGTTCTTCGTGTGGGCTGTCGACCACGGCGGCTTCGGCGACGGCATCGTGGCTAACAAGCGCGTCCTCGACCTCGAACGGACCGATACGGTAGCCAGAGGAGATAATGATATCGTCGGCTCGCCCCTCGAAGAAGAAGTATCCGTCCTCGTCGGCAGAGGCGAGGTCACCGGTACGATAGTAGTCCCCGGAAAGCTTCTGCTCGTCGAGTTCCGGCTTCTCGTAGTAGCCGTCGAAGATCGCCGGCGAATCGACCGGGACGGCAATCTCACCGATTTCACCGGTTTCGACCTCTTCTTCGTCGTCGACGTCGATTATCGTCGCGCCGACGCCCGGCGTCGGCTTGCCCATACTCCCGGATTTGATATCGATACCGGGGTAGTTCGTCACGAGCGCGACGGTTTCGGTCTGGCCGTAGCCGTCGCGCGGAGTGACGCCCCATGCGTCCCGGATACGCTCGATCGGTTCGCGGTTGAGCGGTTCGCCCGCCGAGAGCGTGTCGTTCAGCTGGACGTCGTACGCCTCGAGGTCGGCGTTCGCGAACATCCGGTACTGGGTCGGGACGGAACAGAGCTTGGTAACGCTCTCTTCCTCGAGGATCTCGAGGAACGTTTCGGGCTCGAACGCCCCGTCGTAGATGAGCTGGGTCGCACCGGTCGTCAGGCCGACACCGACCGGGCTCCAGAACCACTTCGCCCAGCCGGTCCCGGTCGTCGCCCACAGCAGTTCGTCCTCGAGGTCGGTCTCCTCGTCGACACCCCACCAGTACGGAGCGTTGATGCGATTGAAGCAGTACTGCCAGCGGTGTTTGTGTAAGACCGGCTTCGGCTGACCGGTCGTCCCGCTGGTATAGTTGATCGTCATCGGATCGTCAGCCGTCAGCTCCGGGCCGTCGTAGTCGGCCGATTCATCAGCCATAACATCCGTGGCGGTCGTCCAATTCTCGCCGTGTAGATCCGCCTCGGTGCCATCGAGAACGATTACGCGCTCGAGGGGCGTCTCGTCGAGGATCGGCTCGACCATGTCAGTCAGCGACTCGTGGACGACGATGCTCGTTGCATTACAGTCGTTCGCCCGGAATTCGATATCTTTCGAGCGAAGCATCGACGAGCAGGGGACCAACAGCGAACCGGTCGCCAGCGCACCGAGCTGCACGGCAAAGGCGTCGGGATGACGGGGGAAGAGGTGCATGATCCGGTCGCCTTTGCCGACACCGCTCGCCTCGAGCCCGTTCGCGAACCGATTCGTGTCGTCCCGGATGTCGGCGTACGTCCGTTCCTCGCGATCGCCGTCCTCGTTCAGAAACCGAACGGCGACTCGATCGCCGAACTCCTCGGCGTGGTCGGCGACGACCGACGTGATCGTGTACGAGTCCGGGATGGTCCACTCGAAGCTCTCCACTTCTGCGTCGTAATTTACACCCATACTCGGCTAATCATAGCTCGCCGGCTTGAATCTTTTGTTGTTCGTGGCATTCCGTATCATAGAACGTGGAACTGGTCCGTGCTGAGAGTGACCCCTGGGTTGACAGTCAGACTGAGGCGAAATGCGACACTGTCCCTCCTGGCCGTAGCGTGCCGTCTCGAGACAGGTGACCGCTCGCTCGAGGGTTGCCGTCACGGGCGTCTCCGGAGACGTACCATCAAGTCCAGCGGCGATTGGTAGACCCTGTTGTGACCGGTCAGACACTAGACTAGGGCAAGACTTTAGAATAGTTGTCTGTATACAGTAGACAATGTTCGACGAGCAAGAACTGGCGGATATTTCCCAGCAACGGGAGTCGTGGGAGGAAGATACGCTCGAACCGTTTCTGGAACGTGGCGAACGTAAAGAGCGGTTTGCGACGGTTTCAAACCACGAGATCGATCGCCTCTACACGGCGAACGACATCGCCGATCTCGATTTCGACGAGGACCTCGGCTTCCCCGGCGAGCCGCCGTACACTCGGGGACCGTATCCGACCATGTACCGCGGACGCACGTGGACAATGCGACAGTTCGCGGGTTTCGGGACCGCCGAGGAGACCAACGAGCGGTTTCACTACCTCATCGACGAGGGGCAAACGGGGCTCTCGACTGCCTTCGACATGCCGTCGCTAATGGGTCTCGACTCGGACCATCCGATGAGCGAAGGCGAGGTCGGCAAGGAAGGTGTCGCCGTCGATACCCTTCGTGACATGGAAATCCTCTTCGACGGGATCGACATTAGCGACGTGTCGACCTCGTTCACGATCAACCCTTCGGCGGCTGTCATCTATGCGATGTACATTGCACTGGCCGACCAGCAGGGCATCCCCCGTGACGAAGTCAAGGGGACCCTTCAGAACGACATGCTCAAAGAGTTCATCGCCCAAAAGGAGTGGGTTATCCCCCCCGATCCCTCCCTCAAAATCGTCACGGACACGATCGAGTTCGCCGTCGACGAAACGCCGAATTTTCACCCGATTTCCATCTCCGGCTATCACATCCGTGAAGCCGGATCGACCGCCGCTCAGGAGGCCGCGTTCACGCTCGCAGACGGGTTCGCATACGTGGAGGACTGCCTCGAACGCGGGCTCGAGGTCGACGAGTTCGCGCCGCTACTCTCGTTTTTCTTCAACTCCCACAACTCCATATTCGAAGAGATCGCAAAATTTCGGGCCTCACGTCGCATCTATGCCCGCATAATGGACGAACGGTATGACGCAGAACAACCTGAATCGAAACGGCTGAAATTCCACACACAGACGGCGGGCCAATCGCTGACCGCCCAGCAGCCCCTGAACAATATCGTCCGCGTCACCATTCAGGCGCTGGGCGGCGTCCTCGGCGGAACCCAGTCGCTGCACACCAACAGCTTCGATGAGGCACTGGCGCTTCCGAGCGAGAAGGCGGTCCGCGTCGCCCTGCGGACACAGCAGATCATCGCCGACGAATCCGGCGCAGCCGACATCGTCGATCCGATGGGCGGCAGTTTCGCGATCGAGAAACTCACAAACGAGATGGAAGCCGAAATACTGTCGTACATCGAGGAGATCGAGGAAATCGGCAACGGCTCGATCCGTGACGGAGTCCTCGCCGGCATCGACCAGGGGTACTTCCAGCGCGAGATCGGTGAGGCGAGTTACGAGTACCAACAGCGCGTCGAACACGGCGAGGAAGTCGTCGTCGGCGTCAACAAGTTCACCATCGAGGAGGACACCTCGCCGGATACCCTCCAGATCGACGAAACGACTCGTGAGCGTCAACTCGATCGGCTCGAGCGTGTCAAAGACGAACGCAACAACGAGGAAGTCGACGCGACGCTGTCGGCGCTGTCTGACGCCATCGAAAACCAGGAAAACGTCATGCCGTACATCGTTGACGCGGTAAAAGCGTACGTCTCGATGGGCGAAATCATGCAGGTGTTCGAGGATCACCACGGTGCATATCAGGAGGAACTCTCACCCGTCTGAGTGAGGCGACTCCGCTCATTCGTCGATCCCTTCTGTGTACGACTCCTGTTCGAGACGGTGCACTTCTGATAGGTGTCTCCACCGATCGGTATCTCGTCGACCTCGACTTTCTTGTAGTCACACACTTGCTAACCCCTTCTTGGAACAATCCCCGATTTAAGATGCCGAGACAATCGTGGATCGCTGACTCCTGTGCTACGTTTGGCTCTGGTGAATCACTAGACTGTATCGACTTCAGGGGTATAGACCCGACGACTTGAGGGGCTACTCTGGGGCAATTTGGTCACAATCCCAAGGAATCCGTGATAGCGGAGTGATTGGACTCTACCACAGGCACGCTAAAACCACTCAACCTAACGCCGTATGGCGATTCACCAAAGCCCTACGTTTTGAATTGCATCGATATTGTCGACGGCCGCTTCGTGGACCGTCATATACTACCACAGAGAGTAGCGGAAGTAACCATCTTCACCAGCTCTGGAAACGGTACCGTCGAGACGATACAAATTCACTTTTGAAAATCTACTGCGTTTCATCCGGCATTCCGATAGTATCATACGGTAATACGTAAAACACAGACCTATGAGTGCTGGCAGCGATCAGCAAAGTATTCGGTGTATGGTTGCAAAAGTCGGGCTCGACGGTCACGACCGCGGAGCTCACGTTATTGCACGCGCCTTTCGTGACGCCGGGTTCGAAGTCATCTACTCCGGACTGCACAAAGCACCCGAAGAGATCGTCCAGGCTGCCGTCCAAGAAGACGTCGATATCCTCGGAGTCTCCATTCTCTCGGGCGCTCACGACACGCTCGTTCCAAAGATCATGGACGGCCTCGAGGAGTACGGGGCAATGGAGAACACGCTCGTCCTCGTCGGCGGCGTGATCCCCGAAGAGGATCGCGCCGCACTCGAGGCAGCGGGCATTTCGGCAATCTTCGGCCCCGGGACATCGGTCGAGGAGACGATCGAGTTCGTTCGCGAGAACACATCTGAGTGATGAGTACCGACGAGGCTCTGCTCGCAGGCGAACATCGCGCCGGCTCGAGTCATTTCGAATATCAAGAACCGCTCGCTGGGCTACCGGAAGCTCATCTCAGAGCTATCTGCCCACATGGACGGCGTCGTCTCGAGGTCTCACTGATAAAAATCGTCATAATGGGGGAGAGAACAGAATTGTTCTTCCAATACAATTAGTATGGACTCGAAGCAATTCCTGATGTCGCAGTCTTTGGACCACGTGGTACCGATCCACCCGCTGCGTTTGTGCGTGAATTAGCCGAGAAACACGATCTCTCCGAAGCCGAGTTTCTCGTCGGTGGCTATAGGTATCTGACTGCCCTCTTTCGGCTAGGGGTGAGCGGTTGACCTAACTATAACGAACGAAACCTGAATGAAAAGTGGTTTTAAACTTCCAAAGGCACTGTCTAGTTGAGTCAGTTTGAGAAGTGAGCAGGTCGTTGAGTTTCTTGTCCAAAGATGCTCGCAGACCTGCTCAGTGAGAGCTATGCGGCGGATTTAGAAGAATCTTGGGAGAACGAGCGGACGGCGACGCCCGTCAGGGCGTTCGCCGTCCGCCTCCACGAAACTGGTTGTTCTCTTCGGGAGACAACAACAATTTTAGCCGAATTAGGCGTTGAACGCTCGTATGGAGCGGTCTGGAATTGGGTACATCGGCTGGCTGACAGCGGTTGCGACCCGCCGACGGCGAAGCCGTCAAGGGTCGCGGTTGACGAGACTGCTGTCAAAATCAATGGCGAGTGGTCTTGGTTGTACGCTGCAATAGACATCGAGACAAAGTTGATTCTCGACGTCGCACTGTTTGGTCGGCACGGCACCGATCCGGCGGCTGCGTTTCTGCATCAACTCAAGGAGAAACACGATCTTTCGGAGGCTACGTTTCTCGTCGATCAATTCGGCTATCGGACTGCCCTCTCTCGGTTAGGACTGAGCGGTCAGGTCAACTATACCGAGCGAAACCTGATCGAAAACTGTCCTGTTTCGACTTGATAAGACTACTGAGCGATCGACGACACGAGAGGCTGTGATTCATCAGATCACGAAGCGGTCAATGCTGAAGGAACCTGCTGCAAATGTACTCAACCAGCCGTAATTCTCTAGATTCAGTTCCAATTATGCGTGACTCTCCCCCTCTGGAGAGTGCCGCCGCTCCTGCGGCGGCGCTCTCATGGAGTCTTGAGTGAGTCACCCGTACACGGGAAGCGACTGATTCCAGCGTGTACGGATGAGACGGATCGCTTCCGGCACGCCACCCCGAAGGGGGTGGCAGTGCCGGAACCATTCGATCAGGACGTAACCAATCAATGTACAGAACAGCTCGAACAACACACCGTTCACCGATTGTGAGTGGAAATTCTCGATGTTCGTATACTGCTTCAACTCTCGGAACAGAATCTCGATCAATGTCCGAAGTGTGTAGATATTCATCACATCTATGGGATCGTAATTTGCAGAAGATAGCGTTGTTAGATACGCTATCTCCTCTCCGTCCACGTCCTCAAACAGGATCCGTCGAAACGTTTCGCCGGTCTCGGCGAGTTCAATCAGTTCGTCACGTACGTGGCGCGTTCCTGCTTCGTCAGTGATGTCGATGTCCTGGATTTCCTCCAGGACATCGACCCGAGAATCTGATTGCAATAAACACACGAAGTCCTTTTCCCGCTCTTTCAACGCACAGAAGCGGTCATAATCAAGATAGCCACGATCGAACACGTGAATCGGCGAGTCGAGGTCTGCGAAGACCTCGACGTCGTCTTGGAGATGATCGAACTGGGTTGGTTCACGTGTCTCACCCGCTGTGACGGACACGCCAAGAGGCTGCTTGGCGTGTCCGTCCACACGTGCAGCAAGATTGAGTTTGAGACCCCAGTTACCTGGGTTGATCTCGTCAATGACTTCGTCATCATCAAATTCACTCGGAATAGTAACTGATCTAGTGAGAGCTAGATTTGTTCCATCGAGAGCGACGACTGCTCGATCGAGCCGTTCCAACCGCTTACGCTGGACATTACGTTGGTGATACAGCTGCGATGAATGGAGTAGCCCAAAGAGGACACGAACGACCGCGCGATAGTCGCGGTCGTTCGTATGCCGGGAGAACGTCGACGCAGCCATTTCTTCCAGTTGATTATGCGTGGCCGTCTTCTCGGCCAGTTCAGCGAGTGAATCAGACGGGTGAATCCCTTCGAAGACACCGATCTTGAGATGATTCTCAAAGTCGTGCTTGGCAGTGTACTTGCCGATCTTGAACTGGTCGGCGATGAACTCGCTGTCGACTTCGTCGAGCAACGAGTAAAATTTACTTGCGGTCGTTGGTGACTGACTGTACTCCTCGGATCGGGTCTGACGCGAAGAACGCTGTGTCTGAGAATGAACTGCTTCTGTCATCGTCTCGCTCAATCTAACGGGCTGAGATCGGATTTAAGTACTCGAAATGGCACAGATCGAAAAGTGGTTTCACACCCTCAAAATTCGGATCGACCGCTTCCATAACTCATGGGTGGGCAATCGATCGAGCGTCCGCGAGTGTCTTGAACAATTTATGCACTACTATAACCGCCAGAGACCGCACCAAGCTCTTGATGGAAAGACGCCAATTGAGGAGGTGCAGAACTAGACAGTGCCATCGCATCCAAAGTACCAAATTCGTTTGTCGTTCACGGTCACTTGTCGAATGAGGACACGATAACACAAATCGCTAACTTCCGGGGCAGAGACTCTGGTGCACTCGTGGCACCGATGCTCTTAGACGAGGGAATCGATGTTCCAGATGCTGATGTCGGTATCAACGTTGCCGGAACGAAATCACGCCTCCAACTCGTACAGCGAATGGGGAGAATTCTCCGACCAGGTGGGAAAATTCGACCGGTTTTCCATCATTTCGCTCATCCTGCAGAGATTGATTTGTATTACTCACTTGGTCCGATCGAACCGACCGTAACGCAATCGGTCACACCACAAATCACGGAACGGCTACCAAGACGCATCGGACCAATACAACTCAGTCAGGCACTCAGTATGATCTCTCCTGACCAAGCCCAGCAACTCCTTAGAGGCGAGAGTATAATTGAAGAGCTACGTACGTATTCAGATAACCGATGGTGGCTAAGTTTCCTTGCCGATGACTACCCTGACGAATTTGAGTCTTGGCTCCAGAAACGTGCACATGAACATTCATCAGCAGAAACATAAATTCGATCAATAGAGACTCCACTAGGTAGTGATACTGAATGAAAATTCGTTTCCCTTCTTTATATCCTATGCTTTTAGGTATGCCAGAGTTCGGATCACTTGAGTCGCAAGAGGGATGATACCGATGCGTACTGGCAGTTAGAAGAGGACCGCAACGAAATTGATCAGCAATTCGACCAGGATGTTGTCTGGGATGAACCCAAGGAAACACGTTTCGGGAAGAAACGAAGCCGAATCTGGATCGCGAAACACGGTGATGTTAGTGACGAGGAACAGTGGGGTACGTATCTTGACTGGATGATTGAGAACTGTGAACAATTCAATGACGTGTTCTATGACCGACTACAGCAACTGTAGACATAGCGGGATGCCAGTTAATTGGATGCGATATACAGTCTCAGTAGCGTCTTCTGTCCCCGTGCTACTCTAATTTAATTGATTGAAATCCACACGTCGGGGCCTGACATACCAAATTCCCGGTTGACGGCTCTCGTTCGAGTCGGCTGCCACATGTAGGGCAGCGTCGCCCTGCTGTATCAGAACTATCTGACGGAGAATTCCGGGAGGTTATGAACAGTCGATCGGGCCCGTTCAACACCGAGTATATCGAAAATTAGAACAGTATTTGAAAGCGGAAGTCCAGCAAGATGGAACTGAATACTGAACTTCATCAACAGTCGCGGTGTTGCCTCGCGCTCCACAAAATCCAAGTCAATCTGGCCGATACTAGAACTGAGGCGCGAGTTTTCGGCCATAGAACACTTTGAAAACGCTACGCCTCACTCCTTCAACCGTATCTGAACACCACCACAGATCTGATCTAAAACGAAACACATGCACACTAGTAGAGCCAGACATCCTTACTTCTACGCTACCGGGTCAACGATGCGTTCGAGGGGAAACAACTGCAGATCGTCGCGGTTAGCTGCCGCGTCACGAACAGATTGCGTGAATCCGTTCCGCGCGAACATCGCATACTCGTGCTCTACCTCGCCACCATCAGGCGACCATCGAATCTCATCTGTGTGGTCTTCAAGCGAAGCAAGCGCACTGTAATCGAGTGGCGCGGACGTGAACTTGCACTCACCCGTTACCATCGTCCTATCTGCATCGAACCCAACCACATCCACCTCGTACTCATTGTACCACCAGCGGCCGATATCGGTGAACATCAGATCGGAATAGAGATCAGGGAGGATGTCCCGACAGCGATTTTCAAACTCCTGGCTTACGAAGTCCGCCAGTTCCGGTTCGATGACCGTCTTGTAGGCATCGGTACCCAACCGCTCGTAGCGGTCTTCATTCCCATAGACGAACCGAAACCAAAACTTGAACAACGGATCGAGAATCCGATACCGCCCTCGGCGTGACTTCGTCTTGTCCTCCGTCACCGGGACTTCGCGTTCAACTAGTCGCAACCGCTCCAGTTTCTGCGTGTACGTCGAAATCTGTTTGCCATCGATCCCGACTGTTTGTGCGATCTCGTTTGACGTGGTGTTCCCGGCGGCAATCGCTTTCAGGATGGCAAAGTATCGATTCGGCTCCGTCAACTCAGTTCGGAGCACGTATTCTGGTTCGTCATGCAGAAATCCCTGCCGTGACAGCAGCGACTGCTGGATGACTGTCCCGAGGTCACCATCTAGATCGATACCGTCCAAATAGTATGGCGTCCCGCCAAACACACCCCACGCGAACAGCAGTTGTTCGGGGGTATAGTTCTCGGGAAAGAACGTCCGTACGGCAGCAAAGTCAAGTTGGCGAAGATCGATCTTCTCGGTGAATCGACCATACAACGGACTGTTCCCGAGGAGTGTCGCCTCCTCTATCATACTGATCGAGGATCCAACAAGTACGAGCGTCACACCCGTGTCACGCAACTCCTGATCCCAGAGTCGTTGGATAACCGACGGGAGGCTCTCGTCGGCGTCAATTAGATAAGGGAATTCGTCCAGCACGATGACTGCATCCTGATCAGCAAGATACCCGAGTAGTGATTCCCATTCGCTCTCGATCCGATCGATCCCCGGAAGCGACTCAGCCGCTACGTCCACGAACGCGTCCAGTTGGATCTGTCGGGTTGTTTCAGTTGCCTGGTACAGAACGGCGTCATCGCGGTTTGTTAGTGACTCTCGGACGAGTTCAGTCTTCCCGAGACGGCGACGTCCAAAAATCACAACCATATCAGCGTCATCCGACTCATAGCAATCTCGAAGCCGACTGAGTTCATCCTCCCGATCCACGAATCGATCCATATCATCTAACCGGCGTCCAGCCAAATAAGACTCTCGAATAGACTAATCATGAATAGGCTAATCGAGAATAGGCTAATTGAAGATGGACTAACCGAAGCTTGTTCTCCAGACAGAATACGGTGACAGAGGAAACAGCCCTCTATCGTCGCTGGCGACTGTGAGGACGACCGATATCTCGGTACCGACCGACAAGCGGCCGAGGACTACGACGTGTTTGAGGACGAGCGAACTTTGGATGAAAAAGTGGTATCCTATTGGAGCTCAGTCTGCGGAACCGCGAGAACCGTCAGCGATCACTCTGTCGTCGACACACGGGATAGACCTCACCGCCGCGCCGTGCCGGTGAATGCGGCGTCCGGATCAACACGGACTGAGCCCACTGGGGGTCCACTCGCGCGAGCACGAACAGGCGTCGAGTCGAGCACCTCCTTGCACGGTCATGACAGAGACTACTTCTCAGCACCGCCAAATGGCATCAAAAAGGCAATTGACAGCTGCTGCCTATCTCTCTTCCGCGAGGTAATTGCGGATGCGCCGCCCCTGGGGATAGGTGAACGTGACCATTCCGTAGAGGACCGATGGGGTCGAGAGCAGTTCCGTCGAGGCGAACTGCTGCATCCGCGAGTCCTCAAGGAAATCGATACGATCGATCTCGGCCTCATAAAGTTCGCTGACGAACGGGATCGGGAACTCAAGGAGTTCGCTAATCTGGGCGCGCCCGCCGGATGGCTCTGGGATCTGCTTTTTAGCGTGGATTTTTGGAGGATTGGTGAGCGGCGCGAGCGAACCGACGAGAAAAAGGTACTTCTACGTCAGCACAGAGCCCTTACTCGGTCACGGACTCTCAATTAGAAGGGCGGAAACACAAGTCAAACGTCAGACACCACTGAGATGCGGTACCTTTAGGTTATCAATCCGACAATATTCGGTTCAACAGCTCCGTACGGAATTTTCCACATATGCCCCCTACGATCGTCCTCATTGTGATCGCTGTCCTCGTTGGGATTGCACTCGTCTATGGGTATCGGACGCTCACCGCGCTGCTGGTTCTGCGATCGCTATCGTCGGGTGACGTAGATAGGTCACCAGCGATCGTTGATGGAGAGCCGATCGCGCTCACTGGCGAACTCGTGGTCGAAGAGCCAGTCAAGTCGGGCGACGCAGCCGTCGAAGACACAGACCGATCCGTCGGCGCGTATCTCTGGCGAGCCCGGCATCCAGACAACACCAACAGCGACCTCACGATCGACGAGTGGGGATGGGAGCGCCAACACTGGCACACGTTCGCCTCCGGTATCGAGTGGGGTCGGTTCGGCGTCGCTGCTGACGGACAGACGGTTTACATCGACCCATCGTGGCTTCAGGAAACGACTGGAAGCGAACCACTGGAGGACCTCACCATCGGCGGCATCACGAATACCGAACGGTTCTCAACCTACCTTTGGGACCGATGGTATACCTACCTTCGGGACCACACAGAACACCGCTCTCTCCGCCGGTTCGTTGGCCACGTACAGCGGCACAACGACGACGTAGATCTGGATCGCTATCTGCTGGAAGCGCGTCCACTGCTTGAGGGAACGTCAGTGAGTATCAGCGGAGAACTACACGTTTATCAGGGCGAACCAGTCCTTCGCGGAACCGACGACATACCAATTCTTCTCTCCGACGAGGGTTTCGATGGGCACCGACGCTGGCTCCGGCAGCAAGCCCTCCGAAAAGGGGTCGTTGCCGTGGGGGTGCTGGCCGTCGCTATCAGCTTGTGGTTCGAATTCTACGTTCCACTTGCTGTGCTGATCGTCGGCTACCTCATCTACGTCGGGTACCACTTTATCAAAGACGTTAACATCTTCCTGGAATTTCTGGAACGGTTGCGGAACTGACCACGTAAACTACCCCCACCCTACTCCCTCGGTGCATACGCGGCTCAGTCTTGAGGGCGGAGCTTTGATGTGGACTCCCGGCAATCAGTCTCCGACAACAGGCCGGTGACTCTTGCCATTCAACGTCCCACCATTTATACGCACGTCTACTGGTGTCGAAGGAAATCGGAGATTTCCTGACCATTGGAAAACTTCGTTTTCCAAGACGACTCTGCTCCCCGACGTGAGCGAGGAACGGAATCTGTGGTGTCGTTTCCGGGCGTATCGAAGCCCGATATTCTTCGCTGCATTGACTTCGTAGCTGCACTTTTGGCAATGGAAGTGTTGATACGAGCCCAAACAGTATCGCCCACTTCGTGAGTTCGGCGGCTGGGGAATCCGCTAGACACCCGGGAAGCTCGCATACAACGCCAGTGGCAATCAAGGGGTTTTGATCGAACGGACGAATGGACGGACAGTACTCGTCGGATCACAATACCCTGAAAAGTTCGTTCGGGCTATTGATGAGGCAGCACAGTAGCAGTCCCGGATTTGCGTTTTGACCGTAACGAGAGTGAGGACAAAACGTTGTTCGAGGTGAATGTTGAGTAGTTCTCTGGGTCTTGTTTAGACGCCTCGCAGCGATCGTCAAGTTGATTCAGTCGAACCGATTGAGTTGAAACTTCTCGATAGGGTGATCAGTCTCGCCATCGACAGCGAGGTCGGCTAGAATCGACCCGATGACGCTCGAAAACTTGAAGCCGTGCCCGGAGAACCCCGCACCAACGGCCACCTGCGGATGCTCCGGAAGCGTATCGATGATGAAGTGTTCGTCGGGCGAGTTCGTGAACATACAGGTAGCCAGCCCCATCGTCGAACCGGCGGCCTCAGGGAAGTAGGACTCGGTGAACTCTCGAAGGAGCCGCTCGTCATCTGGCTCCGGTTCCTGATTCCAGTCGTCGGGGTCGATCTGTTCGTCCCTGTGGTGATATCTGCCGAGCTTAAATCCGGGAACTCTGTAGACGGGGAGACCGTAGAATCGACCTTCGGGCACGCTGAGATTCCAGACTGGGAACGAACCCGGCTGGAATAGTTCCGGTCTCTCCGGCTGAAACCATGCCAGAACCTGGCGCTCGGGTTGGGCGAGCCCCTGGAGTGCATCAGTGAGCTTCTGGTTCCAAGCGCCTGCGGCAAGTACGAGTGCGTCTGCCTGATAGGTACCGTGAACCGTCTCAACCGTGACGCCACCCGCTGCCGTCTCTTCCCAGTTTTCGACGGGTTCGCGGGCGCGAACCGTCGCACCTGCTTCTTGTGCAGCTTCGACGTGTCCGACGATGGCTTCTTCGGGGACGATGAACCCGCCGTCGGGTTGATACACGGCCCGGTAGTCCTCAGGGAGTTGGTATCCCGGGAACCGTTCTGCGAGTTCGGCTCCGTCGAGTATTTCGTACGGGATGTCATGCTCCTCGCAGGACGACTTCGACCCAGCGAACACCGGATCATCTGGTGGTCCAGCGTCGATGGAACCGGTGCGATGGATGATATCTCGCTCAGTCTCGTCAGCGAGTTGGTCCCACAGATCATATGCGCGCTCGATGAGCGGGACGTACGATGGGTCCTCGTAGTAGGCTCGCCTGATGAGCCGGGTATATCCGTGAGAGGACCCCTTCGTGTGGGGGATATCGTACCGCTCGAGGCCGAGGACATCTAGCCCTCGATGCGCGAGATGATAGGTAGTCGCGCTCCCCATACCACCGACTCCGACGACGATAATATCGTGTTCTGAGTCAATAGATGGCATGTTCTCCCTTCGGACGATCTGTTCTTAATGGTTCGGAAGTGAACAGAGAGCCGATGAATGTCCGAAATGGGCCCTTACGTACGGATATCTATATATGAAACTGGAACCAAGCCAATCCGGAATCAACTACCAACTTCATGTACATGAAAGAGAACTTTCGCGACGGGTAACCGTCCTAACTGGATTTTGACACTAACGAGACGGTTGTGCTAAATATAGTCTCTGTATTCAGCAGGCTATTTTTAATATATTATATAGTTAGATACCTGCTCCGCTACCGCCTTCGTCTGTACTTACCACGAGTGCTACGTCCGAGCGTCTGAGCAGGGTTGGACAGACGATCTCGAGTCAACAATACGTACAGGGAAGGACGCACGCTCAGTAAAGTAGAATAACGTACGACCATTCTATTGACCGATTTCTACCGTGTGATCGTGGCTGAGGGATCTCATCATCTATCCACTTGGAAATGCTGAGGAGACGCCTCGACATTTTGGGGCTCATTCACAACTCTATGTCAACCCAACCACTTTTTGTATGATACCTGTGATTGTCTCGGCGTGAGGAGTGATACTGTATGTCACTGACCGGGGCACAACGACCAGCGAATCGACGCGAACGGTACCGCTTGATGGCTGATGCCGCTACTCGACCGTTTGCGGTCGGTTCCGTCACCGTTCCCTTGGTACTCCCCGTTTTGGGCTATCTCTCCGCTGATGTCCGAATTATGTTTACCGTCCACCTCTTCCTTGGTGCGTTCTGGTTCGGTACTGCGGTGCTCGGCGCAGTCGTCCTCGGCCCTGTAATGGGGAGTCTCTCTGAGGACGCGAATGCCGAGTTCGCCGAAGGATTCGTCCCGAAGATGAACCTTCTTATGGAACCAGTTTCAGTCGGCGTTATCGGCTCTGGAATCGGCCTTGCCAGCATGATGGGACTCTGGGCATCCCCGACACCGTCACTGTGGGCGGCGCTTGCCCTCGCTATCGCGCTGCTCGTCCTTGGATTTGGCCCACTTCACCAATTTACAGCCGGTATGTTCGACGAAATTGACGCCGAAGAGACCGACCACGAGCGACTCTCCTCTTTAAATAAGAAGTACGGCATGCTGAGTCTAGTTGAGCTCCTCCTCATGGTCGCCATTGTCGCTACCATGTCTGGCCTTCGCTGGGGCTTGTGAATTACCCTACCCTACTCGCTCACAGCTATAGTAGCCACTGCAAGTCAATGCACACCTGATTGCACGACAGCTGTGCGATCAGTGTGTAAATAGTTGCAGTTGTTACTATAACAGTATATTGGGGTGCGGGCCGCTTGAAAAGTCGATTGAAATCGTCGGTTGTCGCATTCATCCCCCGGGTACAGTGACCCGGGGAATTCTGCTTGTACCGTGTAAGCGTGGGTGCGGGAACATTTGACTCGTTCTTGGAGAAGGTCACTACTGACCGTTATGGACCGTGCCATTCCGAGTGAGAGCGTCTCCATTCCTCGATTAGGATCGCTGCTCCGTCGCTGAGAGGCGCCCAACGGTATATGTGGGTGGCTCAGAATGGGTGTGGTATGGGAACGTATGACTGTCTCGAGTACGCTATAGACGAGGGCGTGGCCCGAATCGCACTGGATCGACCCGAGGCCCTCAACGCATTGAATCCGCCGTTACTGCGCGAACTTGAGGACGGGATCGAACGCGCTGAGGGCGCCGATGAGGTTCGAGTCGTCGTCCTGAGCGGCAACGGTCGAGCCTTTTCGTCGGGCTACGACATCAGCGAGGCCGAGACCGACAAATCGACCGACGACCACATCCTCGACCAGCGGACTCACCTCGAGGCGATCTTTTCGTCGCGGCTTCCAGTCATCGCGGCGGTCGACGGGCCCGCAGTCGCCGGTGGGTGCAACCTCGCAATCTGTTGTGATCTTACCTTCGCGACGGCGCCCTCCGAATTCGGCTATCCAGACATGCACTTCGGCGAACCCCCGCCGAAGTTCGTGTTACCGTTCGTAACGAACTCCCTGAAAGACGCCCGGGAACTGCTCTATTCGGGGAAGACCGTCGACGCAGCGACCGCCGCCGAGATGGGACTCGTCAATCGAGTCGTCCCCGAGGGCGAACTGGACGCAACCGTCGAGACGGAAGTGGCTGCGATCAAAAAGACCCCGAGTACGGCCGTTGCGATCGCGAAAGACATGCTCAACGATGTACAGGAGACCCAGGGATTCAGACGATACGGCCGCGTCGACGAGTACGTGGGCGCCCTCACCATGGAATCTTCGTCGCCGGAACGGTTTCGCGAAATCCGAGACGAGGAGGGGTTGCAGGCCGCCCTCGAGTGGATGCACGAAACCGACAAAGCCTGAGCAAAGGGTCCGCTCATCTCTCAGTATTCTTCTAAACCCGAGTCATAGCTCTCGCTGAGCAGGTCTGTGGGCATCCTCACTAATTTACTCAACGACCTACTCGTTTCTCAAACTGGCTCTACTCGACAGTGCCCTCCAACTCTATCGGTAGCTGGTCGATAGACGGCGACCCACGGCGTGACATCATCTCCCTGTACTGACCGTTGATGGGGGCAATCCTACCACCACCGGAGGGTTTCAACAGAGCCAGATTACCACGTATGGCTACAACAGGGACTACCGTTCGAATTATTCGTCTGCCGATACTGCTTCGCCGTCTTCCATCTGCCATTCGAGTTCGACTTCGAACTCGGCCTCGTCGTCGGTGGTCTCGTACTCGACTTCCAGTTCGAAGCGCTCTGGTACCGCCACCGTGAAGCCGTTCTCTCCTTCAATGTCTATCGTCCCGTTCTCGACACCGGCAGCGACTTCTCGTAGAATCTCCGCGCCGTCTGCCCGATCCATCACTCGCTCCCCTTCGCGTTCCGTCTCATCATCTGCCAATTCCGCTTCAGTCTCGGCTTCTTGTTCGTCGTCCGCCATACCGATCCTACGACGGCTACAAATAAAATATACTGGGCTACACTTCAGACTGAGTTGATCGGCGGTCGCACCGCGTCTATCGAGACGCGACCGGGGAGATCCGTTGCAAGACTGAACGCGAGTTCCATTACCATCTCTGAATAGTTCTGTGACGGTTCCACCGATAACGAACCCGCTCAGCATATCGAGGCTTCCGAACACGTTGAAGCCACCCATCGCAGCGCCCCGTTCTGTCGCTGGCACGATGTCGGTGACGAGAGGCATCGTCGTCGGATACGGTACTCCAGCAAGAACTTTGACCCAGATCCCGCTCTAGGTTAGAAAACGCATGACGCTCAAGGAGTCGCGGGGAATAGAACGGACGCGGGTGGAAGGCGTCTATGGCGTTGGGGAGTAGATGGCCGATACTGTGTTCTAGCGAATTCAGTAGTTCTCCCACATCGTATAGAGTGCTGAAAATATAAGGAAATAATACATTCAAGTGGAAGAGTATTTCAGTCCGTCATTTGTCGCCATGACTGTGGCTGACAAACACTCACTGTCAGACGGAAATGGGGAAAGCGAATCGCAAACAATGCTTAACTCGAATCGCCGCCGATTCCTTGCTGCACTCGGTGTCGGTGGCATGGCGGCAACCGCCGGATGTGCTGGCTCGGGTGGCAATGGCGACGATGGGAACGGAAACGGCAACGGAAATGGAAACGGAACTGGGGACAATTCAGAGATGACTATTAACGCACGCTTTGGAGCGACGGTAACTGCCGACGAATCAGCATCGATTGACGCCGACCACACTGTTGATCTGCTGCTCCAACCACGGGAGAGCGCCCCGATGCCAGAGTTCTATTTCAAACCGACGGGGCTGTACATCGAACCTGGCGACACGGTCAAGTTTAACATGTCGACACCACATCACAACGTCAACGCCTATCACCCAGCATTCGGGTACAACCAGCGGGTTCCTGACGAGACGCCTGCCTACTCGTCGCCGATTCTGTCAGGCGGCGATGCGTGGTACTACACATTCGAGCAAGAGGGCGTCCACGATATCATGTGTGCGCCACATGAACTGTTCGGAATGGTTGGCCGGATCGTTGTCGGATCGGCGAGTGGTCCTGGTGCAAATCCCGTCGGCGAGGCACCCGGGAACGAACAGTCACGTCCACCGGAGTACACCGCCGGTTCCGTGCTTGGCGATCCCGCGCTCGAGGCGGAGGCGGTTGTCGAAGCAGAGACTGTCGCCTGGAGCGATATTGCCGCCGAAAACAAACAGCCGATGCTAAGGCCGGTCGAGGAATAGAGCTACTGATAATACGATCCATTTCTTTCACAGGTAGTTTGACACCTCATCGAGGATATCAACGGCGTCGGGCCGGCGACCTCCAAGGCGATCACCCGAGAGTTCGACAGTCTGGACGACCTTCGCGAGAGCGAGCGGGCCCGATTGGAAAGTGTGTGTGGGGTTGGGGACGAGACGGCTGAGACTATTTTGGATCGAGTGCAGTAAACGACATCTGGTGGCATGAGAGGCATTCCATTGTTATGTTGTCTCCCACACAGCTTTTGTTGATCCAGACCGTTATAGTCAACCATACTACAATTTAGAGAAGATGAAATCTGATCCACCAAACCAAGACGAGATCGAGGTTTCGCTTGAAGACGATACGGAACTGGAACTCACAGCGGTCGAGATTGATTCAGAGGGATTCCCGCTCGAGTTTTCGGTCGACGGTGTGATTCGGGAGGTCGATTCTGGCATCTTAGAGGACCTGCAAGGGAATGATCTCAAGCCAGTTGCTGTTCGCTTCCAACTTCTTAGTACAGACGAGTAACTGCTTTCCAAATAATAGACTTATTAGTAGACGCGCACTGGTAGCCCTTTGCATGGGTACAATCGAGGAATACCGCCCCCTAATTACAGACGGTGGCACTAATTTTCAAACGAACTATTGTGATGAGAGGCCTGTTCAAGCAATTGCACGGGCGCTTTCCGCGGTTGAGAACACCCCAGCCGAGGATATGCCCCCGTTCTATCAGTATGCAGATCCCGATGCTATGAACCGACTAATGGAGACAGCTCGCGATTCCAATCAGGATATTACCGTAGAAATGGCTATCGAAGACTACAATATCACAGTCGATAGCGACGGGACGATATCGATTAGCGATCTCGGCGGTTGTTCTGAGGACTCTGAATAGGCGAGAGTTAGTCGGATAGGGTACTACATATGGGTAGCTACTGCTGTCACAACAAAACGGTTCTCGGGCGGGCCTAGACAGGTTAGTTACCCATCGGTTCAACGTTCTCGAGCCCCACTTTCTTCACTTGCCATCATTCCCCTCCGAACGGACCTGAAGCCGAACATCGAAACTCGTCGGGCCTCGATCTGTCGCCAGGAGTTCGACCATGAGCCTATCCCCGTCGCGGCGATACAGTGTCTTTGCTAATTCGAGTGTGTCGCCCGACGCGTACAGAGTAGAGGGCAAATTGCGATTCGAACCGCTCGAGATGTCTGACGAGGCGGTGCCGTGTGACGACCGTGACTTGTGGATTGAAGTACGTATAATCGGGGGAGCAGTCCCCGGTAAAGGGGACTGAGATGGCGACAACTGTCCTCGAGTGGTGAGGAACCGATCGCTGGATTCCCTCTTGGACTTTTCACGATCGCAGTGAATGGGACAAACGCAGACCGAGATAGGTGCGCTTGTCCCTGGCCCGAACAGGCAATCGGAAGGTCACGTTCAGGGGTTCAGTGCGAACACTCACCATTACTGGCGAGCGCCGAGTCGGTCACGGCATGATCTGCCCGTAAAGTCCCAGTTATCGGTTGTTCGGGCAGATCGTGTGATACTATACCGAGGAATCGGATAATGCTTGGCCTGTCGAATACAGGGAAGGGTAAGACCGTTGACTCCCTGTTCTACGCCACCGTAGGGACACTCGTCTACTACACTCATGACCGCCTCTCTGCCTCGGAGGACCCCGTTACCGAGGCGAAGTATCTCTTCTCGGGACTACTACTTCTGCAGGCCAGATTACCATTGGCCGTCACGTATATACTTCGCCCACACAGAAAATCTATAATGTCGGATACAACAACCATTTTGGCACCCATTCGCTATCCACTCACAAAAACAAGTATTCAAACGCTCTCGTTTGCAAACGATCTTTTTGCGTCAACCGACAATGGGGAGATCTATGTATTGCATGTAAATATCTTCCAAAATGGGGACAAGACCCGTAAGGGCGAAATTCAACAGGCGATTTCTCCGCTCTTTGAGGAATGCACCCCTATCGTAGTCACTCGAAATGGATTTCTCGTTGAAGAGATTATCTCAACCGAGGCAAGCGAGCTTAGTGCAGATATTATTGTTGTCGGCAAAAATCGAACACCGAAATGGCGACGGTTTATCAGTAAAATCATGGGAAACGAACCTGCGGTGGAATCCCATCTCCGAGAGCAGACTAATGCAACGGTCGAAGTTGTTGGATGACTCCTTCATCTTGACACTCTTCTGTGTTATACATTGACGCCGTCGGGCCGAAGACCTCGACGGCGATCGCCCGGGAGTTCGAGAGTCTGGACGAGTTGTCGACTGTCGCTGCCGATAAGGGCTACGACTGGGAGGAACTTCGCACGAGGTTGCGTGCAGAAAGTATCACGCCGCTGATTCCGCAGCGAGATCCTGGGATGCGGGGGTGGGCGAGAAATTTGCTCATCAAGGATCGGGCGTATCACCAGCGCTCGAACGCTGAATCGGTGTTTTTCGGACTCCGGCGCAGATACGGCGATACGCTCTGGTCGAGAACCTGGTTCGGGCAATTCCGTGAACTTGTCATGAAATCCGCGGTCCGCAACATCGAACGCGCCATCGAGGACTCACACCCGTGAAATCATGCGTTCAAACAAGGTCCAGAGGATGAGTTCAGCACGACAACTTCGTTTGATCTTATTGCGGAACAGTTTGACCAAGTCAAATCGTCGACGGTAGTAGGCTGGGACCGCGACGCCTTGTCCGAGCGTTACTCGAGCTCATCTTCGTCATCGGTAAAAATATAGTGCCCACCAATGTTGGCTGAACAGTTATTCCTCATCGTCTCCCTCCGAAGGGTAGGATCAGAAATCCACCGAGCGGATCAATACTCAAGGGAGACTATGACTAAGAACGGAAATGGGAGAATTCACCGATTTGACTCCATAGCGGACGAGACACCAACAGAGGCAGTGATCCGCAGCCACGCGTCTCTTCGAAACAAGCGACCGATAGATCTCTCTCCATTAGCTGACGCGATTCCGTGTAACGCACTTAATGCGCTCGTCAATACTGGAGATGAGGTCACGGTCACGTTTACCTATGAGGGGACACAGACTACCGTCCACGGCGATGGGGAGATCGTCATTCAGGAGCCGGCGTAGCTCAATCGGGGAGGTCTCGGTCTGCACAGTGCTCAAGACAGAGGTCAACAAGTTTCGGCGGATCGCTAAAGACGAGCTGCTCGGATCGATCATCGTACTCGATGAGAGACATCTCCTCCAAGGCCGGGAGATGGTTATGAGATAATCGTAGCTCCCATCTCTCAACTGCGTCATCCGTGACAGCAGATGGAGGGTTCTCTTCTTTCCACGCTATGACCTGCTTGGCAGTGTCTGTGACCGAGGCCTGTTCGACGTCACGCAGATGATAGAGCACGTATCGCCGGTGAGTGTCGGCGATCGCAGTCAAGATTTCATCAATTCGGCGACTGCCATCGGATGCGGTGTGCGATGAGTCCTCCATAAGCAGACTAATATTCAGTGCGCCAATAAGAGTGTGGCATTCACTATCTAACAAAGTGTATCGTTCGAAGTAATCGTACTCGAGCTTCGTTTGTTCCGAGTGATCTGTACTGAATCAACTGATCAGTAGGTCTGCGTACTGAACGATAATAGGAAACAATAGTCGATGTTGAAGGCTCGAGATTATACCTATTAGCCACCTCACCAAATCTCTTATATCGAGTTACCCAATCCATCACACCATGGGAAACGGGTCATCAGAGGCGGTGATACTGCTAGTAGAAGACAACCCTGGCGACGTTCGCCTCATCGAAGAAGCCTTCTCAGACGGCAACATCGAAAACACACTCAACGCCGTCACTGATGGCCAGTCAGCACTCGACTTCATCTATCAACGTGGAGAGTACGAGGACGCTCCTCGACCGGACATTGTATTACTCGATCTAAATCTGCCGAAGGTGGACGGTGAAGATGTTCTACACGAAATCAAACACCACTCCGAGTTGGGCCATGTCCCAGTAGTCGTCTTGACCGGGATGAAGGAAGATCTGATCGAGTCCCGTGACCTCGATCACGATGCAGACGAAGATGCTGTCCTCAAAAAGCCAGTTGACCCTGGCAAGTTCGTTGAGATAATTCGGTCGTTCGAGCAGTTTCAGTTAGCAGTTATGCGAGTGGACTGACGAGCACACCTTCTGCGGTAAGTCCTTCATCTGTACTTTTTCGAGGAAAACGACGACAGTAAGACCATCTGCGAAGCGTGCCGGGACGAGCGTATACAAGACACGGAGACTGGTCGAAATGAGTAGCGACGGTACTGAGCGAATGTCGCATGAACCGTGTACCTGCTCTCCAAAGGTCGAGAGCGCAGTCTACTGTCCCTACTGCGGAAAAGAGACATACGGTGACGACCACCGCGTAGACGACGAACTCCCCGAAGTATTCTGCGAGAACTCGATCATGAGCACCCCTCGCTACTGCATGGGTGCGGGGTTTCTGTAGCCGAGTACGATTGGAACGACCGACAACAAGACACGAGCACTGGCAGCTAAGAAATAGTCAAGTATCTAGTAGTCGGGCGGCTTGTCCGGTTATTATCATATTGAAACTTAAAGATAACAACTATGATTGGTGTTCATTTCCCAGAACGATCCATGAAGAACAATGTTAGCTCAGAGAGCAGCAAGCGGCTAGTTCGGCCACGAGCAACACCGCACCTGCCACTATGATCCACAGCTTCGGTCGAAGCAGTACACGTTTCGCCCACCGGTACCCATGCCGCCAGCGCGAGCGTGACGGCGTGTCGGGACGAACCCACTCGTCAGTGCCGGGATTCGACACATACAGGACAGGGGGCGACGGTTCGTCGTCCACATCAGTCATACCTGTGACACTACAGGGTCGCTCTTGAACGTGATGCCAGCAGCAGCCGTCTATTGGACCCAATAGCGGTTGGATGGCGTCTCTGGCGTTGGCAAGCAAACGGATGAGGCTGTACTCGAGGGGGAGTAAGCTAGCGAATCGGAATCAACGACGGGATATCATCACGACAGTCCCCACAGACACAGACGATATCGTAGACGCTCGATTCGTGGGCCCATTCGAGGTTTTCAGTTGCGCCACAGACGTGGCAGGCGTCGGTTGGCACGGCGCGGGTCTCTATTAGCACGAACGGCTTAGTTCTTTCAGGGGTGGTCGGGAGAGCGAGCGGGAGCGGCTGGAGAGTGTGTACGGCGTCGGTGAGGTGATAGCTGGGGCGGTTCTTACGCGGATTTGAAACCGGAATTAGACCGAGACTCGATTCGAACACGCTGGACAGGTCATCAATCCATTTTTGATAAGCATGTATGAGCCATCACAGCGAGGGCACGGACTACCAAGTTCCATCTTCGACTCATGGAGTACTCCGCGAAGTGTATTTAGCATTCGGCGCTGGTCAGCCTCCACCTCTACCAGTTGATAGTATAATTGTTCGACTTCCGCAGCCCTCGCTCGGCTACGGATTACTTTCTCTCCCCGCCTCTGTTGTAGCATAGAGTGTGGTACGCCTTGCACGGAGAAAAAGCAGACGTTCAGTATGGCATTCTTCTGGCCGGCAGTCGGGCCGACAACCTTGAAGGCGATCGTCCGCGAGTTCGACAGTCTGGACGAGCTTCGGAGGAGCGAGCAGGCGCGACTGGAGGACGTGTATGGGGTTGGGGACGAGACGGCCAACGCAGTACTCGAACGAGTACGTTGAACAGTTCCGTTACCAAGGCATTGCATACGCTGCACCCTAGATTCATTATATCAGACTGTTCTTGTAGAGACGAATGGCCGACTGTGATTTCCCGAACTGTCCTGGGGATAACAGCATAGAGAATTCTTGCTCTTACCGTGGGTACAGCTACTGTTCTGAACATCGACTTCCAGAAAATCACGACTGTCTTTCGCTATCTAAGTCGAACACACTCGGACCAGATTTTAGTGGCGATATTGATTCCTCAGAAACCATACCAGACAAGGTGCCGGTAAGTGAACCGGCAGAGAAATCAGAATGTGATCGCTGTTCGAACTACACTACCCCTGACCATGGTCTCTGCCTCGATTGCCGGCGAAAAGAACAGACAATTTCCTCACGAAGCCCTGGCGTAAGTGGAGACGGTTCGCTCGAATCAAACGGAAGGCAGGTGAGACAGGAAGAAGAGCAAGATGATTCAGGCGGGCTATTCTCGAGGATCAAGGCGCTGCTTCACCGTTGACGGCCTCGTAGGCCGGATTAAGCAAGACGTCGAATAATCTCGAGTACACACAACAGGGAGAGAACTATAGCTAACCCAACCCCAAAGTCACCGATCCCGCCACCGGCCAGATGAATTATGATGGCGACTCCGGCGAACACTCCGAAGGCCAGAAATGCGGCTGTCGCGATGTTTTCGGCTCCTTTCGGTAAGAAGTTCATTCGTTTTCGAGATCTGCATATTGATAGTTGAAGGTGTCGGGGTCAGGTCACAGCCCGTCAGGGTGGATCGGTACTGGCCCTTCTGGTTCTTCAAGCCGGTGGAATAGATACACGTAGCGTTCTACTCCACGGTCGCCGTGGTCTGTTGCGTGCTGATACGGAATCACAATGAGCGTATCTGTCCCTCAGTACTGACTCGCCGTGTACCACTTTTTTGCAGCGATGCGGCCCACTTCGACGTAGGTGTTGCAATCATCACAGTCGCACGCAACGTCGGCTATTCCCGCATCATATCCGACCTCGAATCGGGGCGGGTCGTACACCCACTCGCGGTTGTATTCGGACGTTCCATCGTAGAACAGGTTATCTAACCGCGAGAAAGCGTGCCCACATCGGTCTAAAAACTCTGCGGCGAGAACCTTGAGCGAGATGTGTTGCGTTGATTCGGAACCGCCTTGCGGCAGATCGTGGTCCCACCGCCAGATCCGCGGAATGTAGGTTCGGTAGGTGGCTCGAAATGCAACCCATTCTTCGGACTCGAATGCACCCTCGAGCTTCGAGACGTACCGATGATCGGTGATCTCTGCCCGGTGGCCGCCATGAGAGTGGAATGCATCGCCAGCATCGGCAGGATCGACGCGGTCGACACTGACGATTTTGGATTCAACCGGGTCATCGGGCTCATGCCGCGCCTTCCGTTCGCGTCTATTCACCGCTCCCGTCCTCGAGAATATCGCCGACCTGTTTCGCGGTCTCGCTGGTTTTCACGTCCTGGTAGGACTGTTCGGTCACGTCGGGCGACCCGTGGCGCAACGATTTCTGTGCGATTGTCGTGTGGCCTTTTCGTATCAATTCGTGTCCGAGTCCCCGTCTCGCGCCGTGCGGTTTTAGATACACGTTCTCGTCGGAGTCGTACTCGATACACTCATACAGCGGCGCGAGGTCCGCTGAAATCCGTTGCAGGACAGACCGCGCCCCGTTCGTCGAGATCGCCGGGGGCAGCACCTCGTGCTCGCGGAGCAGCTCGTCGATCAACGCTCGCTTGAGCATCGTATCGACGCGTGCTTTCGAGAACTCCGACTCGAGCGCCTTTCGCTTCGACGGGTAGTGATTCGTCGGAAAGACCGGCCACTCGTCGGTCGGCGGGTCGGCGACGGTGTAGTATTTCTCGAGTTTCGACGCTGCCCGATCGGGGAGTTGTACGTCTTGGAACGGGTCGGGATGGGTTCGTTTGACCTTTCCTCGCACCGTGAGCGTGTTCCCCTCGAGATTCACGTCGGCCCACGTAATCCCGTTTCGCCGGTCGTCACGCGGTTTCGAGAACAGTTCGGCCCCACGCGCCCCAGTCAGACCGAGCACGGCGACCAGCGCCCGGAGACGGTACCGTTCGAGGCGGATCGACGGCGGGGCTTGGGGCAACTCGAGGGCGCTGTCGACCTGCCGATCGAAGTGTCGAATCAGCGTTTCGCGTTGGTCGGCGGTCCAGAATTGACGGTCGACCTGCGAGTCGATCCCCGGCAAGAACTCGTCCACGTCGTTTTGCTTCGCCGGGTTCGTGTCCAGTTTCCCCTCGCGGACACAAAAGGACAGGAACGCACGCACATACGCGTAGTATCGGTGGGCCGTCCGTCCCGATAGCTCGCGGTCGTCGCTTTCGGTCTCGTCGGAGAGGTACTCGCCGTAGCGGCGGCAGCAGTCGCGGTCGAGATCGTCGTAGGACTCGACGCCACGCTCCGCGAGAAATTCGCCGAGGACGTGGTCGACGGTCGCCCGTGATCCTTCGCCGAGCGTTTTCAGGTACGACTGCATTGCGTCTTTGACCGGGTTTCCCCTACCCTTCGAGCGGTCAGGAACCCGCTGCTCGCTGGAATCCATCTGTTCGGATGTCTGTACAGTAGCGCCCCTAGTAAAGTTACTGTGTCAAACTCGTCTTTGACACAGTGGTATGCTACGAGAGAGAACAGGCGTTTCGGGCCGTCTCGAGTACAATAGCAGTCAATACGGCACCTCATAAATTGCATGATGATATACCAATCTGCGGCCTAGAGAACGGAGCGGTAGTCGATAATGCAATGGACGGGGACGGTCAAGGAGTGGACGGCAGAATGTTCGGATCCAGAAGATGTGCAGTGAAAATTGCATGTGGATTAGAGATGACCGGTTACCAGCTCACCCGGTCATGTTCTCTTCCGTAGTGGGCTGTGTCTCCTCTTCCTGTGTCGGCTGTTGTCCGAGCCCAAGACTCTCAACTACTGCCATCGCGGGAGCAATCTGGCCACGAATCTCGCCCGCTGGATTCTGCTCAGTGTGGAGATTAACATAGGCGTTGCCGGTAGCCATCGCTTCCAGAAGCGTCTCGATCGACTCACCTTCGAGCGGTCCCGTCAAGTTCTCACTTGTAATAGTCCCGTCAGCGACGGCGCCGTCATGTCGCCCTTCTATCAGCCTCGGTTCCTGTGCTTCAGGACCCGGGTATAGCCATGCAACGACCGGACCGTTCTCGTCGATACTTCCCTGATGAATATGAGCCTGCGTGAGGTTTTCGATCGCCTGAACAATAAGCCCGTAATGAACTGCGCTCCTGTCCTCGGTGACAGCAAATGCTGCTGCGCCCTGGGCCACTGTCTCGACTGGCGGAACCTGCTGTCCACCTGTTGGTATTGCGACATACATCCCGATGTCTTGCTGTTCGCCCTGGTCGTTCCCTGCCCTATCTTGATCACTCCTTGCGGCCGCAGTGCCAAACTGACTTCCGAGTAGTGCACCTGCGGTGAGCTTGAGTGCATTGCGTCTCTCAATCATGGTTTTCTCCTCCGTCTGGAGTATGGCGGTGTAATCGCCACAGATGACAACAGAGGATTATAATTTTAGTTATTAACATGCTATGGCGTCTGTTTCAGACGTTAATACAGGCTGTTATTCTTCTACTCGGTATTACCGGAGAGCCACCGCAGTTTACGGTAATACAGCAGAACGTTGCGTAGCGAAACTGTCGCAAGTATTCCTCCTACGAAGATAATCTACCGATAGAATACGAGAATCTATTCGTCTTCGGTCTGGTGTTGGCAGTAGACTTATCGCCTATTGAGGATGTGATATAGTAACGGAAAGGCTGCAGAGTAGTCGCTGTGAACGGATATACAAACGTTCGGAGTTCCAAGCGGTTGGGTAGCTTATTTAAATCCTCTTACATAGTATGTACTCATGACGGTAGAAATGGGTGGAGACCCGGGACGCAGACCAGTGCGGGAACAGCGCGCACATCCTGTTGCCGAAACGCTTCCGCGGCAAACAGTTCCGGGCAGAACTGGTGGCCGAGACGGAGCAGTGGAAAGAAGCACGCGAAGCCAAACAGTGTGGTAACAGCGCCCACATCCTCCTGTCCAAATGCTTCCGTGGAAAGACGTTTCGCGTAGAATTAGTTGATAAAGGCGATACCTGGTGGCGCGAGTCCCGACTCGGGCCGAAGAAAGGCGACTGTCGGGTCGCGCATATCGACGCCGTCGATCCGTCCGACGAATCGGCGCTCGAGCCCTACCGGGAACTGTCGGGCTTCGCGACGGTCGGCGACTGGCAGGCGGCGATCGCGGAGTTGAATGGCGCGATGGATAGCGGGCACCTGTATCGGGTGACGACCGAGGGAGAGGCGTAAGACTATGGCCGAACAGGTCTCTGGCGAACCGCAGGCCGAATCCGATAATACAGGTGGTGAAGGTGCAAGCTATGGGGTGTTCAAATTCCTCAGCCTGTTCGGATTCATCATGGGATACTTCATCGTTTCCGGGTCGGTCGCCACTCTCATCTACCTCGACTGGATTGGGCTGGCCCCCGCGATCGCCGATGCCACTGAACCGCTACCAAATGCCGCAAACGGGATAATTGGTGTCTTCGCGGTGTTCGTCAATACTGTTCTACTGGCCCTGTTAATGAAGAACAGTCAGTCCGTCGTGGAATTAAGCGAAGAACACGGCAGGTTCTAGCCCGACTCTTTTCTCACACGCTATCCCGCTGCCCAAGCGCATCCTCAATTTCGAGCCCGTGACTCGCAACGATATCATGGAGGAAGATGAGGTCGAGCGCCGGAAGCATGCAAATGGGACTATCACCTACCGACGGACCGAATAGCCGTTCTACCTGATTCCGGACATAGTTGTTCTCCGAGTCGGCATATGGTTCGGTCCACTAGAAACCGTTACAGTCTAAGAGATACGGAACTATTTTGCTGTTATTATATTATCTCTTCATGTATATAGTGTCTCCTCGGAAAGAGCCGTCTGGCGCGCTATAGAGCGTCTACACAAAGTAAAGGGGTGAGAAGGATTACCGGACAATAGTCACTGGAACTGGTGAGCGCCGTGTCACGGCCTCCGCAACGCTTCCAAGGAGGATACGACTGGCACCGGACCGTCCATGGCTCCCCATGACGACGTGGTCGATATCATTCTCATCTATATACTCATGAATTGTCTGAATTGGTGGCCCCGTCTCGAGTTCGGTTTCAATGACAGTCCCATGGTCGGCTGCAGTTTGACGAGTGCGCTCGAGTAGTTCTTCCGCTCTATTGCGTAGTTGTTGGATGTACTCTTCACTAAAGCGATAGCCTTCGTCGCCGTACATGGCGATTTGATTGACGTCGATCACGTGGAGGACTGTAAGGTTGTCATCCGAATATTCTTCTAGGGCATATTCGAGCGCATTAGTTGATTGACTTGAATGATCAACTGGAACGAGGATATTGCGCACCATGGTAGATATTGGCACCCTTCCTATAAATCACCATCTGTCTGTCAAATAGGCCTACTTTCCTGCATTCCCTCTCTTGTGGTTATTTGTACCGCCTCGAGAGCTAACGTGGCAGTTCGGACTACACCGCTATCCCGCTGCGAAAGCGCATCCTCAATTTCGAGCCCGTGACTCGCGGCGATCTCTTTCGCGAGCACCCACGCTCGAGCCGCCCGTTCGGGTTAGACGTCCATTCGATCCGCGTGGTATTCGACGAGTGCCTCGACGACGAGCAAGTCTTCTTGTGGGGTTCGCATCGACGGGATTGGGCTCGGCTTCGGATAAAAAGAGTCGGACTATCGGGAAAGGTACTGACCCACCGCTTCGTCGATCGTCAGTCCGTGCTCAGCGGCCAGATCCCGCGCTCGTATCCACGCCCGGCGAGCCCGTTCGGTGTCGCAATCGCGGAGGACGTCGTGATACTCGACAAGCGCGCTGATGAGGAGAGTATCGTCCTCGAGTCGGCACTCACGCATTACAGTCCGAGCCAATGACCGACGGGATAACTGCTTCGGCCAGTGGTTAGCAGTAGATCGTAGCACGATTTCGTTATTCAGAGTATGACGTGAAACTGGGGTAAGTACAGACGAACGATGGAAAACTGTAGATTTATTTGCGGGTAACTTCCAAGGCTTATGTATTAAATAAATAACGCCCACTATATCATCTATCGACTGCGGTGGTGACACGCTATTAGTTATGGTTCTGTAATCCGGCTAATGGGATCAGAGGGGATTCAATACCTCTGGTATGATGCACCCTGTTAGGAGTCCGTATGACAAAAGCGCATCTGTTGAGTGAGAACCTGATGCAGTCAATTGGGACTGAACGGGGTAGACGTGGCCGGGAGTTATCACCCCCTCTGTATGGCGTGATCAAAGTACCAACGTCATGCGATTCAGACACACGGGGTGACAAATGAGTTTGATCGCCGAGTTTAGCATTGTCTCTCCGCTAATGAGAGAAGCCGAAGCAGTCCCAGAGATGGTGTTCCACACGGAGGACATACATATGACGCAGGCGGGGGAAGGGAAACACGTCTTCTGGGCTTCTGGTGACGATTTCGACACCTTTGAATCAGCACTCCAAGCCGACCCCACTACCAAAGAGTATGCCTGTCTCACTGAACTTGACGACCGACGTTTATATCGTGTGACGTACCCCGAAGACGCTGTACAGGAGTTATTATATCCAAAAGCGGCTGAGCATGATATGGTATATCTCGATGTTACAACTACATATGAGGAGTCCCGCTTTCGTGCTCGCATCCCAACTTTGGAGGCACTAAAAGCGTACCGTGAAGCCTGCGAAGAGGAAGGGATTCCGTTTCATCTTCACCGTCTCTATCAGGAACAGCCTGATGACCCGGCTGAACGGTTCGAATTGACTTCTGCTCAGCATGATGTACTCGTTCGAGCACATGAGCGTGGCTACTTTAACGAGCCACGCTGCATTACACTCGAAGAGTTGGCAGATGAGGTCGAAGTTACCTCATCTGCACTTGGGCGGCGACTGCGACGAGCACTAGACACACTCATTGACCAGACGGTCCGTTCAGACACCGAAGATATCAATCATAGATCATCGTCTGAACGAGATGCCACTTAAACACGTAGATACTGACTACGGAGACTCACATGTATGGAGTGCTCAATAGGAAATAGATGTCAAGCACAGATTCCCCTGTTAAGTATACGTGCAGTGAGGATGACCCCGTCAGCCAAACAGTCATAGCTGCTGTTGCAGAGGCATCAAATCGTGATCCTATTGAACTAGATCCGCTCTACGAATATATCGACCCTGATGCCCTGAACACTCTCTTTCATCCCCACTCCAGTGATGAGGCGGATCAAGATGAAGCGTATCTGGAATTCACCTATACAACGTATCGCGTCGCAGTGACCGCCAACTACGTTCACGTCTCTCAGGTAGAAGGATCGGAGAGCAGCAGTACAGTCGACCTGTAACACACGTCATGGCGAATAACCAGTCAATTGACGATACTGAATCACTTCGTTCCGCTCTCCAAGCGATCTTAGAAGAAGCAGAAACTAACGATGTCGAAATAGAGGGGAGCCTACGGATCCAGTCGACAACTGAACATCCGAATTGGGAAATCCAGGTCTGGCAACTCGAATGACCGATAATTTTCAGCATTCATACGAATGGGGGGAAAGATGAGTGTGCCTGTACAGGAATGCAAGCGGTGTCTGAACTGTGGCACGGTGGAAAGAGAGCTGATTTATACGTACTGCGAGACCTGTGCGACGCCTCTCGTCGAGTCGTACAATTGTGGCGAACCGCAAGATTAAGTAAACGACTGTTTACAGCGATCAATACGCAAGCCTACGTATCGGTTGGTTCACCGAAATCGGGATACGCTCTTGTGCAGGAGATTGTTGGTAACCGCGATTAACGGTCAGGACCGACCGTAAAACCACCCTCATAGCTTCTCAGATCGATAATCTGATCGGCGCTTGATGAACTCTGTGCTGTGTCGAAACCACCAGATGGCTCTCCACCAACAACGATCTTCACACGGGATAGAAACAGTCCCATGAGAATCGGTCTATGACATCTAATGCCATGGTGGAAGTTAATTAATCGCCGCCCTCAAATCCCACACTACATCCTTTCAAATGGATCTGCAGTAGGTAGGTGACTGTCGGGTAGCTGGATGAACGAACGATATGGTTATCACCGTCCCGTCCGTGGAAGATGTGAGAGCTCAAACAGTCTCTACCGTTCTGAACTCTCTCTATCATGGAAGCCACTGACCCCTCCGAGCCCTTCGCTGACGTGACAACTGCATTCGAACACGATCTCCAGGAGTTGATCCTCACCGCATTTGGTCGGGGCGCAGATATCGAAGGCACGTGGGAGATCGCATCTTCTGTCTCTGATGCCCCGAATTGGCGGATGACAATTGAGAAAATATCGCCCACGGAGTCCACGTATGAACCGACGTTTCTCGAAGAGTAACCCCCGGCCACTGTTCGTCTCATTGGCAGTCTGACTACCCGAAAACAGCGAATATCCGCGTTCTAGTACCTTTTCGAGACAGGAAGGTTTATGTGACACCTTCACATGCCCCGAGGTAGACGTACTTTGTTGAGGGCGTTTCATGAGATCCAGCCGGTCTGAACGCCGCACAAGTACAGGACACTAGCCGACCTATGATGCCGACAACCCGAGACACGAATCAGCCGGAGGATGGCCGCCGCGATATCACCCCGACCCAGCTATTCACAGCCTTTTCACACGAACGCCGACAGCAGACCCTAGCATATCTGGCGCAGAAACCGGCCGCGATCGCACTCGGTGACCTTGCCGAGTACATCGCGATCAAAGAAGAACAGCCATCGTACGAGTGGTATGAGCGGATACTTACCGATCTGGCTCACTGTCACCTCCCTCACTTGCAGGAGGCAGGACTAATCGAGTACGATGCGAAAAGGGAAATAGTAGAATTAGCGGTCAAACGGGGTATGGTAGCACCGTACCTGGAACTGGCCGGATACACTGATGTGTAGGTAGCTGGCCAACAGAAGCGGTCGTGGGTATAGAGAACGCGAAGATGATATCCGTCACCAATCACCTCGAGCCGCCCGTTCGGGTTGGACGTCCATTCGATCCGCGTGGTATTCGACGAGTGCTTCGACGACGAGCAAGTCTTCTTGTGGGGTTCGCATCGACGGGGTTGGGCTCGGCTTCGGATAAAAAGAGTCGGGCGAGGTTAGCTGAAACTACGGCCTGTCGAACGGCACTTGCCGCATAAGAGTTCCCCGTCGTCGTTTGTGAGGAACCGGTGACTGTTTTCAAAGAGTTCGCGTGCGCCACACCCCTCACACAGAACGACCAGTTCAGTAGAGGTAGTATCTTGCCTCGTGTGTTCGGGCGTGTTCCGTATCTCGTGGTGGAGGTGGAGATCGTCGAGTCCCGCGTCGGGGATATCGTCGATATCGGAGTAGATATGCTCGGACGGGTCAGGAACGACAGAAGCGGTCAACTGCTGTGTTAGTCGTTCGACTGAGTGGAGCCTGATTTCCGGCGTTGTAAGACTAGCGACCGAGGGGAGGTCTTTCAAGAAATTGGCCTGCATTTCTGCAACTGGATTCGTCGTATCACTGGTTGCCATCATAGTGGCCAGCTCTAACCGATTATCCTTCATGTATCGCGGAAACTCAGGCAGAAAGTTGCCAACGCCAAACATGCCGTGACTATCAGCCGATTCGTCCTCGCCCTGGTCTTCGGATTTACTCATATCAATTACGATGGAGGACGAGGCCTTCAATTTGCCGGTCGTTTATACTCACTAAGAAGAATATTCCGAGGAAATAAGTTGGGAATGCAGTGAATGTCCGTATTTGATGTTTTAAAGGTAAGCTAGGAAACGCTAGTCAGGGTTGTCCCACCACATCATCGATCGTCAGCCCGCGCTCGGCGGCCAGATCACGCGCCCGTGTCCACGCTCGCCGCGCACGCTCGTGGTCGCGATCGCGCAACTCGTCGTGATACTCGACGAGCGCAGTGATGAGGAGAGTATCGTCCTCGAGTTGACACTCACGCATTACAGTCCGGACCAACGACCGGCGGGATAACCGTACCGGCCGCTAGTCGTCTGTGAGCCACACGTCCAGTTCGATGCCGGTCGCATTACCTTTCACTTCAGTTGACAACCCTAAAGACAGTCACGTTTCTATACCAATATGGAATGCCTATCCACACCGATTCCGACGCATGGGAAGAAGGGGAGGATATTGAATCTGTTGCCGCGAGCGCCCTCGAGTTTCTGGCAGCAAGTCCAGACTCGGCCTTTCGGATCCGCGAAATCGCAGACGAGGTGATTGGGACGGACTTCGAAACAATGGAATCGAACAGCCGCCTCCACGACCAGTACGATGCGGGCGAGATTTCGGAGGGAGAATACCACGATCAGTGGGAGGATGGGATTCCATCAACCACATACCGAATCGACGAGACGTACCTTGAGCTCCGACTGCGGCGATTAGTCGAAGAAGAGCTTGTCGAAATTCGTGCCATCGACTGCTCGGAAAGTGATGTGCCAGACGATGAAGGGGTTGTCACATACTATACGTACGCCCTCGAGTAATCCCGTTCTCGCCTCTATTCTTCGCTGTCCTCGAGCCATTCCTCCAGCTCGCCGAGTGCCCCATCCGCGACGACCAGGTACTCATACTCCGCAGGGTTGAATCGATACTCGCTCTCCCGGCGCAACGTCACGTAGAAATGCGACTCGTCGATCGAGACATCGGTTTCCGTCACCGGCGAGTACTCGCTTCTGCCGTGATTCGTCGTTCGACAGGAGACGGTCGAGACCTGCCAGCCGTCGTCGCGATCGGGCGGCGAGCGACCGCGAAAGCGTTGGGTTCTGGACTGTGTGTCGGGCATACGCACAGTCGGGGCTCGAAAGGCGTAGTTCCATCGCCGAAAGCGGGCGGGGACCGTGGTTGCGCCGTCTCCCTGTTTGGCCGACCGTCCGGCCATGCGGAATGTTCATGTCCCGTGGGATATCGGTTTGGGTGAAACTCAGTGGGTGCGAGAGATACTTACTCGCTCTCTCGGTACTCGTCTCGCAGTTCCACGACGGCGTTCACGAGCGAATCGTAGGTGATTTGGACGCCGTCTTCCCCCCGCACGGATAGATTCGCTCGAAACGACGACGTTCTCGCCGTGTTTGTAGAACTCAGTTCCCTCGGTGGTATCCAGTAACTCGAGGTCACCAGGGTCGGGGATCTCGGGCATACGCACAGTCGGGGCTCGAAAGGCGTAGTTCCATCGCACGAAAGGGGGTGAATGCGAGTACCGTGGTGTCCCTGGAGTCCCCTTTTCGGCCGGTCGCCACGGCCGGCCATGTGGGGTGTCCACGTCCCTCGAGATATCCGTTTGGGCATGACTCAGTGGGTGAGAGTGGCTATTCCTCGTCCGAAACGCCCTCCCGAAACTGCTCGAGCGTCAGTGGCCCGTCGATCGCCGCGTTCCGGTCGGCCAGCATGAGCGGGCCGCCCTCAAGGAACTGTCGCGCAGCGCCGAACGCGTTCCACCGACGCGCGCCTTTCGGGAGGACCCGATAGCCCTCGCCATCGGCTTCGACGAACAGATCCCACCCCGACGGAGTTTTGATGCAGGTGAGTCGGACCTCCGTTTCGGGATGTACCCAGTCGGTCCGGTTGTAGGCCCGATAGGAGAGTCGCCAGCCGTCGGGTGCGCTCGCGTCGAACGCAGGAACGCGCTCATAGAGGCGGCCGAACCAGCCCTCGTAGGACGGCCCATACTCGAGTGTCGTGCTCATACCAGAACGGTCTCTTTCAACTAGGAAAACAGTACCGCCGACAGGCTACTCGTCGCCACTAAATCCGACGTTCTCGCGCCACCACTGTTCGAATGCATCGGTGTCAACGCGCTCTGTGAGAACGTCCTGTGCCGCAACCACACCGGCCGGCGGGTCGGAATAGGCGTATCCCCAGTGACCGTCCGCGAGTTCGATTCGGTGCCAGCCCGTCTCGTCGGCCACCTGATTGTACACCTCGAGTTCGACCTGTGGAAACGGCAACGGGCCGCGTTTTCGAACGAACGCGGTTTCGATCGTCGGGTGAGCGCCCCGAAGGTCATCGATCCAGTTGGGTTGGGCGTCGGCGGCGGTTGCGTCGGGATAGCGTTCCTCGAGCCGAGTCATGAGACCGGGGAGATCGGTCGGCATATCTCGTCGTGTGCACGCCGTCAGTATAGCTGTTATGTCCACAGTGGCGATTCGCTCGGTTTCGCTAGTCTCGAGTGTTCTACGAGCCCGCCTGTCGGGATAACACTTATACATATAATTCACATATCCTATAAACAGGATTCCGGCCTTTCGAACACACGATCCCGCCGGAATCGGAGTTTGAGACATGAGCCAAACGCAACAGCCGACGACCACGCAGCCGGCACTCGGGACCGATCCGTTCGCCGACGTTCGCGACGGCCAGCAAGTCCTCAAATGCGAGGATTCCGAGACAGGCTGGCAGTGGTTTTACACGCGCGACGGGGGCACAGTACTGAAATTCCACGAGCGGGACGGGTACGAACCCGAAGCGACTGCCGAACGCGTCGTCGCCGCGACGGTCGCGCTGGCCGATGTGACGACGCACTCCGTATCGGCCGTGTATCTCGAGGTCTACGCGGGTGAGCGTGTATGAGTAGCGAGCACGCTATCGAACAGAACGCCGGGCGCTGCGATCTCTGTGGGTCGCCGATCGACATGTCGTCGGGCGACCGACTCGTCATGCAAGAGTTCGGGATCCAAGACGAGAGTTGCCTTCCCGACGACCACGACTTTGCCGACCAGGACGCGGCCGACGCGGTCGCGGACGCACTCGAGGCCGTCGGCGACGACGGCGCGGATTACGAGCTGGCGAACGTGATTCGCGAGGACCTCGAGATTCGCGTGCATGGCGATTGTCTCGACGAGACGAACTTCGGACTGCTCGAGACCGAGGTGCCGGCCGATGAGTAACGAACGCCGCGCGCACTGTGCCGAGTGTGGCGAGTATCACGCGGCCGACGGCGAGACGGCGGGCGTCTCCGGCGGGCGATTCCTCTGTATCGACTGTACCGGCGAGCCCGTCGTATTTGTCGGAGAGTGTCTCGACTGCGAGTGGTCATACCGCAAGTCCGGCCGCTCGTCGAATCGCTACTCGGTGAAACAGCGCGTCCAACAGGAAAAGAACAGCCACGAAACGAGACTCGAGACCTTCGAAGACGAGAGTCACGAGACCGTGTGGCGGGCGGTCGAACCGAACGCCGCCGAACGCGAGAATCCGGTGCTCCCCGGTGAGTCGGTATGAGCGACGATCGTCGTTGTACCCGCTGTGGGAAATCCGTCGACGACCTACCGTATGAGTTCTGGCTGTTCCACACCTGTCGCCACTGCGCGCTCGAGGGCGACGGTCGCTTTCGGGACACTGGCACCTACCGGAAGTGGCGGTACTTCCCGCGCTGGCATATGACTCGGCACCCAGAGCTACCGGAGCATGTTCGTGCCCGGCACGAGGTGACAGCATGAGTGACCCACCGGCCGGCCCGTTCCATTACACCGGACCGGAAGGCTTCGAGGCATGGGGCTTTCGCTTCCCGTCGGGCTTTCTCGTCCTCGAGTGGATTCCCGAAAGCGTCCCCGAAGAGGAGAGTACGATCTACAACGGCCACCAGTCGATCTACCACTCGTTCGGGGATTTCCGGGCGACGTGCACGGGAGACATGGAGTGGGGGCGAACGCCGCTCGAGGACGGCCACCTCGAGATCTCCGACCGACAGCGCGAACGCTTCGAGCGGGTTCGCGACGAGTGTACCAACGACGAACTGCCGGTGCCGACCGACGACCAAATCATGAAGAGCCTGATCGACACGTGGGATGCAGTCAGTGACGGGCACTATTCGGGTGATTCGTAGCTATGTCCATCCTGAAACGCTTCGGAATCGACACCGACCGCCCGTCGCCGGCCGGGCTGTTCGTCCTGGTATCGGTCGCCGCGTTCCTCGTCTGGTTTACGTCACCCGCGCCGGCAACGGTGCCAGCGGACCACAGGTACTACGACATGTACGCGTCGATGTATCCGATGCTTCCCGTGATGGGGTTCGGAACGCTGTTCATCGGATTGCTGTTGGATCTGACGCCAGCGTTCGGAGGTGCCGAGTAAGATGTCCACCCAACACAAAACCACAACCCGCCGCGACCGCGAGACGACCGCGGGGATGGAACGGGTGACGTTCCGCGAGACCGAGTCCCAACTCGAGCGCGTCGATGCCCTGGTCGAACGCGGCGAGTACGCGAATCGAAGCGAGGCGATCCGTGAAGCGATTGGGCAGCTCGTCGCGAGTGAGACGGGGCGTGATTCGGAATGAGCAGTGAACCCAAACCCATCCGTCGCGTCGAAGACGTACCGGGCGGCGTCCGCGTCGTCACGAGGAATCTGAGCGACCTATACGACTACCGGTCGGCCACTGTCCTCGAGCGCGAGTACCCGGGACTGTTCGTGACGTGTGTCCCGGGGAAAGGCGGTCCCGAACGGGTTCGAATCGCCAGCGCCGAACGCTACGGCGACGGGTCCGAGTGGCAGATTCACGGCGCGAACGGCATCTACGCAGAGGTGTCGATCGACGAGCGCGAACTGTCCGACGCCGAACGTGCCTACTGCGAGGAACACCCGCTGTATCAGGACACCGAGTCGGTCGTCGAGTTTTCGATGCCCCACCCGGAAGAGATTCGGGCGGCGATCGCCGATCAGGACCTCAAGCGCGTGCACTGTCTCGGCGCGGTGATCGAAGACGCCGACCGCCGCCACGACGTACTCACCGAGATACAGGAGCGGATCGAACGCGAGCGCGTGCTGGCGAATCAGTTACACCCACGCGAGGGGATACTGACCGACGTGCCCCCGGAGTGGGACCCGGAAACCGACCACAACGACGGGAAGACGCGTGAGCACCTGTACGACATGGCCGGGATGCGGAAAGACGCACACCTACAGGACTTCGAGCCCGTCGCCGGCTTCGAGTACTGGAGCTTCTGGTACGCGCGCTCCCGTGTGCTCGAGTTCCACGAGCACGACCTCGAGCCGTGGGACGTGTGTGGCCTCGGCGTCGTCGGGCGCGACGGGTGGACCTACTGTCGAGAGTGTGGTGCGGTCGCTCCCGACGAGACGTTCTTGCACGTCGACCTTGAGCGCCGGGACGTGACGCGGCGCGTGTGTGACCGGTGTGCCGATCTGAACGCTGGTTCCGACCACTGCAAGACCTACACCGAGGCGAACGTCGACGCCGCTCGAGACGATCGGGCACAGCGCGAGGGCGGCCAGCGGAATCTGGCCGGCGAGTACGGATGCGAGTAACGTCTTTTCGGGTTCAGCTCGCTGCGCTGAAGGCACCGATAAACAGGGCGGCGAATACCCCGATCGTGAACAGTGCTACGAATGGCCCTGCAATAGCCGTCGCATTTCCTCCTGCGAACGTGATTAGTGTCGCCGCTGCCACAAACAGTGCTAATAGGACTCCAAGCCCCTCTACTGCTACATTCCCCATACCAGAACATTCACGTAAAATTATTTAAACCTAGGGTTGGGGTTTGAGAGTTAGTGCGACTCTCGGCGTTTCTCCGCGAGACGTTCGGGTATCTCGTCGAGGTTGTCGAGCACGATCTCGAGAGCTACGTCGTGAATCTCTCGGAGTTCGTCGTCGAAAATGTCCATTTTCCGTAGTTCGGGGACGACAGTCGTGTCCACCTCAAGGTCGAACTGTTTCCACGTCTCCTCCCGAGCGTACAGCGGACTCTGTTTGACCTCGCTGTATGGGAAAGCCGGACCCGTCTCGGTAGGATCCCGCGGTTCGTCCTTGGTCTCGTCGTCGCCTGGATCCGTCGCCGGCTCAGGTTCCGGCTCGGGCTCCGGTTCGGGTTCGGGCGTTCGATCAGGCACAGCGGTTTCCTCATCCGAATCCGATTCCTCGTCGGCGTCCGGGGCCGGGTCGCCAAGGTCGAAGTCCGTCATTGGTTGACCCCTCCGGTTTCGATGATGTCCGCAACCACGCCGAAGTGCTCGAGTTGTGGGTTCTCCGGGTCGTGAGCCGTGAGTGGTTTCCGTTCCTCGTATGCGTCGCCGATCGCCGCGGTGTGTCGGATCGGTGGCTTCGGCGGGGAGACGTCGCCGGCGTCGATCGCCGCCCACTCGTCGGCACGGATCCGCGCGAACGGTGGGATATGGTTGTCGAGCACGGTCTCGAGGTCGTGTCCATTCGAGAGGGTTCCCTGTTGTGGGTCTACACCGTCGTTGCCGGCCAGCAGGAAACTCGCGAAGCTCTCTTGGGTGTTCATCGACTCCAGTAGCTTTCGATCCGTGGTTTGGTGGTCGATCCGAGCGGAGAGATCGTTCGGAACCGTTGCCAGTATTTCGAACTCGCCGAGCTGCCGTCGGATCGGTTCGACAAGTCGAATCGCAGTCTCTCGGAGTCCGTTCATCGCCTCTGGTTTCGGCATGAGCGGGAGTATCGCATTCGGCGCTGCGATAACCGCGTTGTTCGTGAGTTTCTTCCGAGTCCCCGGTACGTCGAACAGCATGTAGTCGTATGTCTCGCCGAGGTGTGTGTCGACGAGTTCCTGTTTCATCTTGAGGTCCGACGCGAGCACCGAGTCTTTCGAGAGTTCGTCTGAGACCGTATCGAGATTCAGCGCCGGAATGAAATCGAAGCCGTGGCCGGGGTTCTTGACGATCGACTCGAGCGGTTCTCCCTCGAGTAACACGTCGGCCAAATCGGTCGCGCTGTCGTTCTCTCGCGTGTAGTAGCCGAGGCCGGTCGAGAGGTGTCCCGCCGGATCTAAGTCAACGACGAGTACGTTGTGGTCTCGGAAATCGCCGAGAATCCCGCCAAGGGTGCTTGCAAACGTGCTCTTTCCGAATCCCCCTTTCAGCATGGGGAAACAGACGGCTCGTGGTGTGGGTTTCGCTGCCATTGTGTGATTCCGCCCGTCGCAGCGCCGGTTTCGGAACCGATCGGCTGTTTCGACGGGCACCCGAGACATTCGTTCAAACCTACTTATGTCCACCGGAGGCAGCTAACGTGGTTGCCTCAGTTGCCTTAGGTGGCTCAGTTGAGTTGCCTAAGGTGGCTAAGTCACCTGAGTTAGCCGGTGTAGGCGACTTAATTGAGTTCGCTACGGCAGGCAGCGTCGCTACTCGAGGGAGTGTAGGAATCACAGGCGGCAGAGCCGCCCCAGGTGAGCCTGGTATTTAGCAGCCGGTTGGGCCGGCGATCGTGGCTACGGGAGCGGCAAGGAAAGGCGTTGCGTCAATCGGGTAGATAAGACCGTATTACTCACGAGTAAGATAGTCTATCCTCGAGTAATCAGGCAATGTTCGCATGAAAGCGGCCGCCACCGTGACGGTCACGAGAAGGCAGGCAGAACGCCGACCGATCAACGTTGTCAGACCTTTCGCGACCGGCAGACGCGACGGCCAGCGTTGGCTTTCGACTAGCGACTGATAGCCGTTGTGGTGACTAATTCGGGCCCACTGTCCCAAACCGGTCGTCTTCGTCAAGGCACTGATAGCAGATATCCACAAGCTCATCGGGTCCAAGGCCGGCTTTGGTGTCCCCATCCCGTTCTTCGCAGACCTCGCATGTGCCGATCGTCGCTTCGTACTCGTCTGGGTGGTCAGGATTCGGGTAGGTCGAAGGTGTGTCCTCGTTCGATTCCATATCACAGCACCTCGGGTCGAATCAATAATTCTAACGAGAGGACGTCATATTGGCGGGCAACCATCACGGCCCAATTTCTGTAGGCGTTGGACTCAACAGGCCAGCGGGCGTCTCTCCACGTGTCGCGTTCCCAACCACGCGACCCGCTCGCCGAATCCCCCAGTCATCCACCGGCGAGTGGTTTTCAACCGCGGAGTATCCGGGCCACGAAGTACTTATACGGGGTCGTGATACGCAAACATGTCGCGTGACCCACGCGACGGTTCGATCATCATCCCGTCCGGCGGTAGTCGTTGCCAGACGCTCTCGCCGGGCTGGGGGCTATTCGTGTTCTAGTGGAGACACCGCGTTTCGAGTGAAAATCAGTTAGTCGTCGAAGTAGCCCATCCAGTGGTCGTCACAGTCGACGTGGGCCGTTCCCTCTCGAGTCGACTCAACGGCATGGCCCGGCGCGAAGTACGCGCCACAGCCGACGCATGGCCGCGAGCCCTGCCCGGCGTGCCAGCGGCGGTAGGTGCCGGTGTTACTCATGCGTCCTCCGTTTCGAACAGCCGGTCGTCGAACTCCCCATCCGGTGGGTGGCTCGCCGTAACCGGCTGGTCGGCGTCGATCGCCGCGTTGAGCGAGACCAGACAGTAGGGATGCCGGAGTACCGACCAGCCCTCGCGGTCGAATACGATCTCGATATCGTCCGGGTGGGCTTGACACTCCGGGCAGTAGAGATTCGTGTACTGGCCGTCGGGGATGGTTTCAGGATTGACCATTAGACGCCCACCACTATCGATACGCCTTGTCTGAGGAGTACCGCAAGGCCCATGAGCGCCGTTACCGCGCCCAACAGGAACGCAACCAGGAACATCGGCTCGAGGAGCGGCCCCATGTAGGTCAGGATGTTTCCGACCGGCGTTCCCTCGAGACCGCCCCCGTAAGCCAGTCGGTGCGAGAGTGTCGACAAGACGACTAACGTCAGCCCCGCTGCGAGGCACAGAACTCCGATCGGGTCGTACCCGGTCGTTTCGTTACTCCCCACTGTCGCTCACCTCCCGAAACGTCAGTCGCTTTCGCGCCCCGAACGACACGCTCTCGAGTCGCCAGCCAGCTCGTCGCATGAGTGTGAGGAGGTCGTTCGTCGCGGTGTCGCACTGCCACGTCGGGTCGACACACCCGATATCGATTGTCGTCGGTCGCCAGTCCTCGTCGGTGCCGTCGACATGCACATGGAGTCCGCCGAGCGAACACAGCATATTCACGAGTTCCTGGCGCGTCGGGTCGTCGTTCGCGGCTTCCAGTGCTTGCTCGAGGGTCGACGGTGCGGGCTTCCAAAAGAACAGTTTCGTGTCCGGGTCGGTTTGGTGGACCGATCGGTCGCTACGCGAGGTCATGACTCAGCCCTCTCGAGCGGGTACTGTGCCAGTTCACGCGCGGCCTTCCGGGCCAGCGTCTCACCGATTCCGGGCGCAGTCTCGAGCATATCCGAGCGCGCGGTTGCGATCCGCTCGAAGTCGCCGAAGGTGTAGGCGAGCGCCCACAACCGGGCGTCCGAGAACTGCGAGGTGTCACGGAACGGCCCACTGACGAGTTGGTTGAACGGCCGCTGGTCGGTCGTATCGACGTGTTCGATACCGACCGTCTGGACGTGCTCGCGCACTCGATCGGCGTCTTTCGCGTTCCCTCCAGTCCAGGTATCCGGGCCGTGGGCCGTGTGGTAGACACACCGAATCTCGTCGTTCCGCGTGTAGTAGATGAACGTGGTGCCACTCGGTCGAAGTACCAGCGCGTCGGCGTGGGGATTGAATCCGAGCACGTTCACGTCGGCGGCGATCGACGTGAGCGTATCGCCAGCGTCGGTCATTGTTCACCCCTTGCGTCGGGGTGAATCGGTCCCATGGCATCGAACTTCTCGAGGAAATCCGAGCGTCGCATGTAGTTGCCAGCGCCTTCCGCGTCTCGGTACTCGCGAGCGATAACGACGTGCTCGTAGCAGCCCACGGCGTCCTCGAAGCGGCCGATCACAGCGTCGGAAACCTTCTCGAGATTGAGGAATCGGACCACCTTCTCGTCGGATCGGTCGTCGTTTTCGTCGAAGACGTCGCCCCACGTCTTGTCGGGAAGGTCAGTGATGACGACCCACGACCAGTCGTCGACCAGATACTCACACACCGTTCCCATCGTTGCGCCGTTCTCGAGCATCGAGTAGCCTCGAGCACGTTCCTCGTGTGCGGGATCGACGCCGTTGGCGTGGTCGGATTTACTCATCGGCGACCACCCGAATATCGCTCGTGCCGTCTTTCGACTTGATCGACTGTTCGATCATTTCGGCCTTGTCTTGCGTCTCGACAGTCAACGACCGACAGGCGAACCCGGCGAAGTTGAACTCGACAGCGTAGCCGGTGCTCGCGTGGCCGAACTCGCGGGCCGGCGAGCGATCCATGCCCACCATTACGAATCGGCCTCCTGCTCGCCGCGGTCGGCACCCGGAAGCCACGCTTCGCGCCACGTCACGCGGGCCGATCCGCCACGACGGGAACAGGTATCGCATTCCCATTCGGTCTCGTCGGTCGTTCGGAGCGTGCCGTCACACCGGTCGCCGTACTTGTCGCACGGGTCGCCGTCGGCTGGCGTCGTTCGGAACCACTCAAGACAGCCCTCGCTACACGAACGCCGATCGTTTACTGATTCGACGTGGCCCTCGCAGTCGGGGCGCGGACAGTCGTCACCGATATCGGGCAGCTCGTCGGTGCCGATCTCTCGGTCGCCGATCTCCGTGACGACGGTCCCAAGTGCCGGGTCGTCGACCGCCCGGAACTCGCCGGTAGACGTTTTGAAGAACGTGCCGGGCTCGAGTTCGGTGTCGTCGGTCGACATTACGAATCGGCCTCCTCAAGATTCGGTGCGAGTGTGAACCACATGTGTTCGGTCTCGACTCGCAGCGGGTAGTTGTCCCCGAACCGGAGCGTGACCTCTGCGCGTGGCGAGAGCCCCGCTGCGATATCGGTCAGATAGTCACACGAGTAGCAGGCGGCCGCGTCCGGGCCGTCGACGGTCGCGGTGCCGTCGAGATCGAACGTGTACCAGTCGCCGTCTACTCGCGTCGCCACGTCCACCCAGTCGTCGGTCGTCGACAGTCGGACGGGCTGGCTCGAGGGACCGGCCACGCCGCCGACCGCGGCCTTGAACCGGCTGGCCGGGGCTGTGACCGTCGTCGGGTACTCGAACTCGTCCGGCTCGCCCATCTCTCGGAGAGAGTGTGGGTCCGCGAGCGGGACGTGGTTGCCGCCCGATCCCGCCGTGACAAGGAACTCGTCCTCTCCGTCCCGAAGCGTGAGTTTCTGTGTCTTGGGATTGTCGATACCGATGATACCGCGGTCGAAGTCGTCGTGCTCGACGGCGATCGTGACCGCCTCGTGGTCGGTTTCGTATTCGACCGGGATGGACACGCCACCCGCGAGGACGTTCGCCGCGTCCACGATTTCCGCCTCGATCGCGTCGGCTTCGAAGTGGAGTTCGTAGGCGTTGACGAACTGTCCGAGCGTGCCGACCGCGCGTGTAAGTCGGTCCGTGTCGGCGACCGCCTCGAGTCGGTACTGGTACATCTCGAGTCCGCGCGAGAGGGGTTTGGTGGTGCTCATAGGTGGATTTCCTCCATGTGTTCGTGGTGTTTTTCGGGCGTGGCACTCGTCTCGTCGCAGAGCACGCAGTCGATGGATTCGGACAGTTCACGCCTCACGGATCGACACCTCGTCTGTTTGGTCGCGGTGTTTGTAGAACGTGAACCGGTAGCCGCCGTCGGTCCACCACCACTCGCTATCGGCGACGCTCGAGCCCGACCCCATGCTCGTCTTCTTGACGAACCGGACGCCGTCGATCGTGAACGTCCACGGGAGCTTCTTGCCCGCGGCGAGTTTCTGTCCGAGATTCGGGACCGTGCTCTCATCGACTTCGAACCGGTCCTCTCCCGCGTACTTGGCGGCGATCTCGCGTTGGGCGTCCGTGAGTCCGGGTTCCATCGCACGGTCGTATTCCTCTGTTCCGGGTTCGGCGTCGCCGTCGACCACCGCAAAGAGGTTCGCGAGCGCGTGTCCGAGCGTGTCGCCTTCGATAGTTTCCGATTCGGACATTACGAATCAGCCTCCGCGTCGTCCAGCACGGTGAGGAATCCGACATACTCTGACTGCGTGAATTGGCCGCGGTCCAGTTCCGGCACAGAGTGGTGGCCGATTTTGATCCGGTATTCAGTGCCGTTCCCTTTCAGGAAGATCGTATCCTCATAGGCCATTTCAAGGAGGGTAGTATCCTCCTTGGGAACGACTGTGAGTGGTCGAACGCGGTCGTTGATCCGAACCGAATCACCCGCGGATAGCTGCGACGCTTTTTCTGTGACCGCTTTTCGCTGGTCGAACGTGAGTAGGTCTTTGACGTTCTCGACCCCGGTGTAGTCGATGTCTGGAGCGGTCTTTTCGTCGTCGGGGGCCATGGTTTCGGTCGGCATTACGCTGGCACCTCCACGTCCTCGAGCCGGTCGTGATCGATACCGTAGATCCGCACGTCGGCGTCCCTGAGAATCGTGTCTTTCGTCCGCTGGTAGTCCTCTACGTCTTGGTCGGGGTCGACCGACTCGACACGCGGCTCGGCGTCGCCAGCCGGGACGTACACCTCGTAGCTCCAGTTGAACTCCCTCCCGCCCGCGTACAGTATGAGCGTTCCACGGCCGTTTTCTTCGACGCGGTGGGGTTCGCCGAGGATTTCCGAGTGTCCGCGTTCGTCGCCGCCCCACACTTCGATTCCGCCGTCGATCTCCGCCATGATCGGGAGTCGGTCGGCGAGATCGGCGTCGCGGTCGTACTCGTCTGGCAACCATTCAGGGTCGTCGGAGTCGGACATTACGCGCTCACCCCGTCGAACCGCTCGCGTTCCCATTGTTGTTGGTGCGCCATTGCCGACTCGGCGCGGTCGGTCACGCGGTACTCGTTGGTCCGCTTGTCGCGTTCGCGTTTCGTGACGAGTCCCATGTCGACCAACGTGTCGAGATTTGGATACAGCCGCCCGTGATTGACCTCGGTGCCGTAGTAGTCCTCGAGTTCTTCGCGGATTTTCGTTCCCTTGACTGGTTCAGCGGCGGCGATCACGTAGAGTGCATTCCACCGAAATTCGGTCATCTCTCGCACCGTCTGTTGTGGCGTCGTGTCAGCTTGTACTATATTTCAAACTACCTGACTATCAACTATAAACGTTCCCCCGACAGGCGTCTTTTCCATTCTGTAGAAATAGTATATTGAGTGTGCCCTCAGAAGAACATGAATTCTCCGTAGGCGATAACCGGGCGAGAGACTATCGGTTTGTCCACCGAACGGACTGTATGGCCGATGAAACGCTCACCACAGCGGAGATCGAGAAACTCCAGGCTTTGCTCGAGGCGAATCAGCGAGTCGGTGCGAAACTATCCCCCGAAAACGGGCGCGATAACGGCTAAGGTACTGGCGTCCGAGTGGTACTTATGTCCACGGTACAAGCGATACGAACACTGAAAGACGACGCTGTTACAATCGTTCAACTGACGCTGGCGGCGTTTTTCTTTCTCTCGTTTATCGGGTGGGCACACATGGTGATCCGTTCGTACTACTACCTCGAAGACCTCTACCACTACCCCGGACTGCTGTTGCTCCTTGCTGCGGAGGCCGTGGCGATCTGGTTGCTTGCCTACCTATACGGGTGAAAGGGGTGTCAGAGAGGCTCTGTTGAAACCCTTAGAACATGATGGGGTGGTCACCCTCTGGGGTAAGTACAGGTCATATACTGATCGAATAGGATTTTCCATCCAGAAATAATATATAACAGTAAAATAATACCTAGGTGGTGACTTCAAGTCGTCGCAGGTTTTTGCTTGGAACCGGTGCGACGATTGCACTACTTTCCGGCTGTAGTCGTCTTTCCAACGTCCTCTCTGATCCTCGTACGCTATATTTCGTGGTTTACAATAATACGTCAGAGGCCAACATTTTTCACTTCGCTACTGAGACGAAACAAGGACTTGAGGACTGGGTATCGTTGAGGGCAGATGCAAATGAAGATAATAAGTCCGTGGTAGATATCTCCGATCTCAATGAAATAATCGCTGTCCATGGATTTGTCGATGACGTTCCCTTGCGAACTACCGAGATTGATTCCACGGAAAAGTGTCTTATCGTGACGATTGTGTACGACCGATTAGATGAAAAGCCGTGGATATCCTGGAATGGATCTAACGGTTGTTAATACTATCAGTTGCGTATAAACTGTCTTTTTATTACCTTTAGTTTCGTCTGAGAAGCATCGTTCCGTTCGCACATATAGCGAGTATGCGTTTCGCACAAAAACACATATGAAGAATAGGATTTTAACATAGCCATCGGAGAGAAAGAACCGCCGTTATCGCCAGTCGGCCAGCGCCACGAACGACTCGCCACTCGCCGAGATCCACGCTTGCTCTGCCAGTTCGCCACTCGCATCGAAGATTGCCAGTTCGTCCGGCCAGTCGTCATTCTCAATTTGGACGCGTGAAATGGCGTCCCGGCGCTGGTTTGCGTGCGGACTCTCGAGGTCCGACGGCGAGACGTAGTCGAACGGGTCGGATTCAGATTCCGATTCGCTCATGCCGTCACCTGCTCGAGCAGCGTCTCTTTCGCTCGCTTCAATCGGAGGAACTCCGCTTCGCTCCCGCCGTTATCGGGATGGGCGACGAGCGCCTGTCGCCGGAACGTCTGCGTGATTTCCTCCGGTCCCGCGTTCGGATCGACGCCGAGTACGACGTGGGCCGGTGGCTCGGCTTCGACGGCGATCTCGTCGTCGGCGGGCGGTAACTTCGCGTTCGCGAACTCGCTTTCGCCCGTGGTGACCGGTCTAGATTCCATCTTCCGTTTCTCTTGGACGTAGAGGTATAGCGACCGGATATTGTCCCGTAGGCGCGTGTAGGCGTCACACGCAGCGGCGTACTGGTCGCCGTCCATCGTCCAGCGCACGACCGCGCTCGGATCGTCCGGGTTCGCGTTCGCGTAGGGATAGTTCTCGTTTCGTTTCTGGTGCTCGGCAGCCGTCTCGAGTCGCCAGTCGTCGGCCCCGACGCGCTCGAGTTCATCGGCGAGGTCGTCGATCGACTCGCGGAGGGTGGCCTCGAAGCGGTTGTTTGGGGTTCGGTCCTGTGGATCGGTTCGGGGGAACTGTGGGGGCCAGTTGATCGAAGTCATTCGCTCTCACCACCGTCGTAGGCGTCCCACGCGTCGGACAGTTCAGTCAGCCACTTGCGTTGGTTCTCGGTCAGTCCGTGGCATTCGACCTGTTCCGCGCCGTAGGTGTCCGGTTTACGCTGGAGGAACTCCCGGCGGTTCTTCTCGAGCAGTTGCAGCGCCAGATAGTACACCGGACCGTCGTACAACTCGTCGAATCGGTCGGCGTGCTCGCTGGTTATCTCGCGGGGCATCGCCCGCCCGTGGCCGTCGCGACGGGTGGCGATCGCCCGTTCAACGCGGGAGATTGCCCGCGTCGTCTCCATGAGTGTCGTGCACAGTTCCGAGTGGGCGAATCGGAGCGACCCGTTAGGGGCCGCGTTCGATTCGATGCCCGCGAGTCGTGAGACGGCTTTCGCCGCACTTTCGTTCACCTCCGCGACGCGGTTCTGTGCGTACTCGAGGTCCTGTCGGTCGTCGGTCGTGGATTCGGATTCGTTCATCAGTCCATCAACCTCGGAGCCTGAATGTAGCGCAGTCCATCACGCTCGAGTTCAAGCGGCTGTTCCGGGCCGAACCGAACGGTGTACTCGCCGGTCGGCCACATCCCGCTCGCGATATCTCGGAGGTAGTCGGCGCTGTAGACCTGCGGATCGCCGAGTCCCACGTCGGGGACCGTGATTTTCCACTCGTATTCCCACTCGCCGTTCTCGTCGTCGGCTTCGAGTAGGATTGTTTCAGCGCCCGGCGTCAATCGGACGAGCGAGTCGGCAGCGCTGGCCATACCGAACAGCGCACCGCGGATCTTCGGGGCCGGAACCTGCGTATCGTAGTCGAACTCGCGGTCAGGCCACTCCTCGAGCGTGTCACGGTCCCGCGGCGCGAAAGCGTCCATTTTCTGTTGGCCTTCCGTCGTGTGGCTGAGTTTCGCCGCCGGGCCGTCTTCGGAACTCGCGGAGTGGTGGACCGACAGCGTGTACGTCGGATTCCCGCCGGGGTAGTAGCCCGGCCAGTTCCCCTCGAGTTTGTGCAACGGGAGTCCGACCGACAGTTCGCCGTCGGTCTCTTGGACGCACTCTCGGTTGGCTTCGACCGCGACGACCTTCGCCGGATCAAAGGTCGCAGACCGAACCCCGTCGGGGCCGATCTCGAGAACGGCGTCGTCGGAGATCGGTTCCACCGCGGTCACAACGTCCGCGAACGGCGGTGCGCTAACGGTTGCTTCAAAGTCCCATGCCTGATTCTCTGCAAATTCGTAGGTGTGTGCGTAGCTCATCGGTCTGGATTCTCGCTGTCTTCGAGCTGTGGAATCGCGTCGCGAACGTCGCCGTCGGTCGCCTGTTCCGAGTCGGGGATTAGTCGCGTCATTGCTCGCCCTCACAGTCGAGTCGGAGGTGTTTGGCCTGCTTGCTCGCCGAAATTGGTTCACCACAGACGATACACGGTTTCTCGTCCTTGTGGCGCGTTTTCGAACTCACGCTTTCTCGCCCTCGTTGAACGCATCCGGCAGCGGGTCGCCCACGTCGCCGGGCGACGCCTCCGAGAGAAACGCCGCCATACCCGATTTGCCGTCGGTTGGGTCCCGAACGCCGAGTTCGTTCAGATTCGTTCTGGTTACCTCGTATCCCACGTCGTCGCCGAGTAAATCCGATATCTCGCCGATCGACAGGTCCCGCTCGTCGAACAAGTGTGCGAGTCGGTCGGCGTCGCGCCACCACTTCGCCGGGTAGCGGAACACGCTCGTCTGTTCCGTCGTCTCCCGCGAGTCGATCGGGATCTCCGGTCGGTCGGGTTCCTCGGGAACGCTTCCCCCGAAGTCCGCGAGCGTTCGTGTCTCGGTCTCGGCAGGGTCGTTCGTCGTGAGGTACTCGGGGTCGTGCTCGCGGTCGAACGCGGGCCACTGGAAGGTGTTTGTCGGGAGTGTCGGTTGCGTCTCGGTCGTCGGTCGGGTTGTGGTTGCCATTTGCGGCTCTTTCGAGTGGTTCTGAATGCTCATTTGTCGATACCTGGCGAGATTTCGTAGCGGACGATTCGGCCGTCCGCGTCGTCTGTGACCTGTCGAACGCGGCCGTGGTCGTCGAGCGCTCGGAGCACGCGAGCGATCTGTGAGTCCGAGAGGTTCGTCTCGTCCGTGAGTTCCTGGCGCGTCGGGGGCTCGTCGGAACGGGCGATCGCCCGGAACACGGCGTTGTACTTCCGGTCGCGTTCGCGCGTGAGGATCGGGCTCTGTTGGTGGCTCATTGGTCCGGCCCTCCGAACAGTTCGACCAGTTCCTCGAGCGCTTCGAGGCCACACTCATCGCAGAAGTCGCCTGCCTCGCCCGTGAGCATCCCGTAGGCGTCGGTCGGAATGTCGTCGAGTATGAAGTCGTAGAGACGGACGTTCTCGGTGTCCACCGCCATCTCAACGAACTTGTACTCCGAGAGGCAGAACTCGCCACAGCCGTCGCACTTGAACGCGTCCGTCACTGCCCGTCACCTCCAGAGACCGGGCGCTGTTCGTCCAGCGGCGTCCCACGAGATTCGACGCGCACGAGTGCGCCGTGGACCGTTTCCACGTCCTCGGCGAGTCGGTAGATGCCCTCGAGTCGCGGGTAGTGCTCGCAGTAGTAGTGCAACTCCGCGTGGACGGGCTCGCCGTCTCGGATGTCGATCTCGCCGCCCTGGAATCGGAGACAGTCAGCGGAGCGGTGGTGTTCGCACACGAGGGTCGTGTGGTCAGTCATCGCTCTCGATCACCTCCGAGTACGCCGGGACCTCCGCATCGGGATCGGCCGAGACACCGCCGCCGAAAGTCGACAGGCTCGGCGTCTCGTCGACCAGTAGGTGCCGACACAGCGCGCGGGCGAGGGTCACCGGCACCGCGTTCCCGATCTGTTCGGTGACGTCTGTTTTCGTGTCGCCGGCCAGCTCGTAGTCGGCCGGGAAGCCCTGTGCTTGCTTGAGTTCGTCCGGCTCGAGCATCCGGTAGCGCACGTCGAGCCCGTAGGGGAACACCTCGGGCACACAGAGTGCGAATCGGTCTTTCGTCGGGACCGTCGGGAGTGGGTCGTCGATATCGTTCGGCGTCGCCTTCCCGTAGTACTCGACGAGGAACGGTTCCACGATCGGGTTCGAAATCGCGAACGCGCCGCCTTTCTCGGTCGCGATCGTCGGCAGCACATCGCTCGTCGGGTCGCGCAGCGCCCCGCCATGTGAGTAGTGAATCAGCGTCGGCGTGACGAGGTGGCCGTCGTGGTTGCTCGCCGTCACCGTATGCAGCGGGCGCGAGTCGGGTTCGTACAGCGCGTTCGAATGCAGGTCCCCACGCGAGCCGTTACGCGGTTTGATGAGTGGCGTCGCTTCCGCGGTCGCCATGGAGATCGCCCCTTTCGTCGCGACGGTCGGGAGTGGCGTGTCAGTGGCCGCCGGAACGCCGCCGGACTGTTGGCGAAGGCAGAACGTCTCGGGCGTCGTGAGCGCCGTCCGCCCGGAACACGGACGAGGAACGGTTGGTCGACGGCGTCGGCGACCAGCGCCGCGTGTTCGGCCGGAACGATGGTCTCCCGAAGCTCGCGGAGTTCGTCTTTGCCGATTTCGGCGAGCGCGTCGGCCAGCGGCTCGAGGTGGTCCGCGCAGTGCCGGCGAAGTCCTTCGGCGATTCGTTCCATCGTGTTCTCCGAGAGCGGCTGCACGCGCGGGTTCTCGAGGTCGCGTGTCCAGAGTGAATCACCGAGGTCCGACCAGTCGATGATATCCGCCGCGGTTCGGCGGTCGGCTTTCTCCGGGTCGTCGTCGACGTGCGTCGGATCGGGCGCGGTCGGGCGGTGGTCCTTCGAACCCGCGATGAACAGGCGCTTTCGGGACTGTGCCTCGCCGTAGTCCGCCGCGTTCAGGACCGCGCCGTAGTCCTCGTCTGCGTCGTCGTACAGCACCGAGTAGCCAAGCGCCTCGAGCATCCCAACCCAGCGCTGGAAGATCGAGCCGTCGAGCGTTGATTTGCCGTCGACGATCGGCCCCCACTTGCGGAACTCGGGGACGTTCTCGAGGAGGATGTGGTCGGGCTGGAGGTGTTCGATCCAGTGGAGCACGTGCCAGCCGCTCGCGCGTTTTTGCTCTTTGACCGGCTTGCCGCCGCGTGCTCGCGAGTGATGGGTGCAACTGGGGCCGCCCACCAGGAGATCAACGTCGCCCGGTGAGACGACGTCCGGCGGGTGGAGTTCTTCGATTTTCGCGTGGTAGTGTTCGGCCCACGGGTGGTTCTGCTCGTGGGTGGCGATCGCCGGTTCCCAGTGATTGACCGCGTGGAGTTCGACGTTCTCGGCGAGCCACCAGTGAACGCGCTCGTTTCTTGGCGTGATCTGGCCGTGCTCGAGGCCGGTCTCGCGAGCGATCGTATCCGACTGCGTGTCGATGATCGCCTTGACGAGTCCCGTCGAGAGGCCGCCAGCGCCTGCGAACAGGTCGACGGCGACGAATCGGTCGTTCATCGGTCCGGCGCACCTCCCGAATCGGCGTTACTCGCCTCGCGGTGTAGTTCGCGGTTCGTCGCGCAGCCGGGACAGGCATGGACCACGTCCCGATTATCACCGGATATGCGCGCAAACCGTCTCGAAACCTGATTCCCGCAGTTTTGACACCGCGGGGCCGATGAATCCGTGGTCGTGGTCGGCGTCCACTGTGCCGGATCGGTGCTCATCGCAGATCGCCCCCGTAGACCGTCGCGATGACCGCAAGCCCGAGTCGGCGGGCGGCTTGGTGTGAGCAGGTGGGGAGTCGGGTCAGGCGGATCATTGGTGGGCCTCCGTGGTCGAGTCCGTGCTGTCTCTATCGGCCCTACAATCCGGGCAGCCAGTGCATCTATCGCACCTGATGATTGCTCCGCACTCGGAGCACTTCCCCATAAGATTCCCGTGCGAGTGTCCAGGCCGTTCGGTGCCGTTCGGGGACTGACCGCCGTCGGCGCGAACCGCACGCCCCACGATCTCGTCCGCGCGGCCCCACTGTTCGTGACAGTCCGCACAGAACAGACACTCGCCTTCGTCGGTCGTCTCGTAGCGCTCGAGGGTGACCGATCGGTCGCTCTGTCCACAGTAGAAACACCGGTCGGCGTCGGTGAACACGTCCTGTTCGGCCGCGTCCTGCCAAACCGTCGTGTCGCTCGGTCCCCACTGGTAGGCCTCGCTGACCGGGAGTAGCGTCACCGGCTTTCCGGCGAGCCACTGTTCGACCGCATTGGGCTCGAGAGTCGTGCCGCCGACGTACCGCGAGAGCCGATGCTCGCCGCCGTAGTCGGCCGCTCGCCACTCGCCGTCGGTGTAACGGACCCAGCGCCAGCCGTGTACGTTGCCCTCTGCACAGACGCCGGGATTCTCGCGGAGGTAGTCCATGAGGTCGCGGGCGATTGATTCGTGGGTGGGTTCGGGTTCATCGAACGAAAGGCCAGTCGTGGCTTGCCACTCCGGTTCGTCTTCGCCCCCATCGGTCGCGACTTCCCGCTCGTCCTCGTCCGGTTCGCCGACGTAGCAGGCGATACTCGCGTTTTCCGGGTCGCCGGCCCACACGTTCAGACAGTCGTCGCAGTCGTAGTAGCCGGCGCGTTCTTCGCGGAACGTCGATCCGCCACAGACCGGGCAGCCCTCGTTCTTGAGGTCGACGCCGTCGTACTCTGGCGGGACGGGCGTTCCGGCGTGGTCGACGGGCTGATCGTCCGTCTCGAGTGTTGGGAACGCCACGTCGTCGGGATCGATCCCCGCCGTCTCGAGGTCCGCGGCGTCGGCGTTCGCGAGCGTCTCATTCACCGCGCTGGAGTGCCCGGAGTCGTCCCGCGTCTCGCCGTCTCGGAGTTCCACACGCGAGCCGTCGGCGTCGTAGGCCCGCGACGTGGTCCCGTATTTCTGTTCGGCCGCACACTGCTGGCAGATCCCCGAATCGGTCTGATTCGGACAGCCGGATTCGGCGCACTCGGTCGACATTACGCGAGCACCCCGATTTGGGCGAGTGCGTACATATTGATCGCCGCCGCGCCGAACCACGGGACGGCCAGACACACCGGGATGATCGATCGGTGGTCGCGCTCGAGGAGCGGTCGCACGGCGAGCCCGACGCCCACCGCGCCGGCTTTCATCGCCAGGAATCCGCTGAGTCCGTGTGCGAGCGCCCCGCGTGCGAGTGGATTCGATTCGACGAGGCCCGCTTCGAGGCCGACCTGCGTGGTGAGCGCGTCGGCGGCGGTCGCCACCGCGACGAGTGCCCAGAGGCCGTGTTCGCGGGTTAATTGTGGGACCGGGATCTCGAGGGTGACCGTTCTGGTTCGGATCATTGGATCGAGCCCTCCGAGTGGTCAGTTTCCGTTACTTGTAAGAAATATAAATATAAAGGGATATAATGATACGGTAACACATGCCCCATTATCGGCGGTTTATAACCGTGAGTGATAGAGTAATGGGATGCCCTGGCAGTCCACTGCGTGCGACATCCAAGGACGTCTCTGACAAGACCCAGGGAAACAGGTACTCTTCCCCTGGCGTATCTGTGAGACGGTTTCAAACCGTCTTTTCTGACATCAAACTGCCTGCTTGTCTGCACAGTGCCATCGCTCGAGTTATCGAGATCATTCGTTCGGACCCCTCGAGAAGTAGCCGGCTGGAGTGTCCGATGCAGACGCTGGAATATAGCGGTCAATAGATGAATGGAGACAACATGGTGTCTCCTAGTTCGATTTAAGCCAGAATTGGTCCATCTGTCACCTGTACCGATGACTGCATTGCAAGACCGTCCGACAACTGTCGCTATTTGTGAAGATTGTGGGGATCCAATAGCTTCGCGGGAACTACCAGATGGAGTATTTCTCCCAATCGGAACTGGGAAGGAATGCCCTTGTGGCTGTACCGATTTTCGTCGGTTTGGTTGATCAGTGCCACCCATCGACACCCCGCCGTCGGTCACGAGTTCGTGGTCTTCGACAGGCGCGGTCGTGACGGTCTCGCTCTCGCCCGTTTCCACTTCGACCTCGCGGAGTTGGTGTTCGGTCGTCGTCTTCCAATGGACGTAGTTCGTCCCGCAGCCGAGACAGACGATCGCCTCGCGGTTCTGGTACTGGAGATCGCCCTCGCAGTCCGGGCAGGTCGTGGCCGTGCCGTCCTCGAAGACGGTGACACCGCCGTCGGCTCGAAGCTCGTCGTCTTCGAACACCTCCGGATAGTACGCCGGATTCCACCGTTCCATCGGGTGCTCGGTGACGTGGTGCTCTTCGATGTGCGCCTGTGCGATCTCGTCGTCGCAGTGGACGCACTCGACTGACGGGACGGCTTCGAAGTAGACCGTTGGGTCTTCCCCATCCAGATCTTGCGGGTAGTAGCCGTAGTGACCCTCTCCGGAAACGTCGCCCTCGCACGTCGCTCCGATGAGTCGGACCCGGACGGGCGTTCCATCGGGCAGGTAGACGATCGGTGCGCTGTCGGTGTCGCTCATCGACTGACCGCCGTCGGCCATCACCCGCTTCGGTTCCTCCTCGGTTTCGAGAGGTCGGTAGCCCCGGCGCTGTTTCCCGTCGTCGAATCCCCACGTCGGTTCGATTTTGTCGCGTTTGGCGAGTCGGCGGAGGTATTCGGCCGCCGTCGACGCGGAGATCGGGAGGCCCGCGGCCACCGCTTCGGGGGCGACCGCGCCGCCGCCGAGCGTGTTGCCGTTTTCCTGGCACTCAGCGACGCGGGCGATGAGTTCCTCGTTCGTGACTTGTCGCTCGGGCATTACGAATCGGCCCCGTTACTCGCGGCCAGCGTCGGCGCTCGCTTGTCGATCGATTCGACCGCCACCGGATCGGTGTCGTTGATCGGACGCGACGCGACCTCGCCGAGTGTCAGCGGGATCGGCTCTGCCGTGCGCTCGTCGTCCTCGTCGTCGAAGGATCGGCAGAGGAACGGCTCGTCGGCCGCTGGTTGGGACGGGAAGATGAACTCCGTTCCGTCGGCGCGCTCGAGTTCGAGTACCTGTCCGGCCTCGAGTCCGCGCACGTCCGGGTGGACGTCGTCGGGTTCGTCGGACCCCTTCGGTTCGGGTGCGGGTTCTGACTGGTTCGATTCGGTGACGGTGCCGCCGTCCGTTGCGGTGGCCGGCGTGGTCTCGGGTTCGGGAATCGGTTCGGTTCCGGCCAGCTCGCGCTCGCGTTTATCGAGATGTGCCATTACCTCGCGGCGACCCCAGTTCTCGGCTTCGATTCGCTGCCACGCTTTGATGTGCGCGAGGTCGTCGAGATCTTTGATGCGTGCGTGAGCCAGCGCGAGCGGGTGGTCGTCGTGTGGGTCGTTCTGGTCGACTGCGAGATATCTGGCAGGATCTTCGCCGAACTCGGCTTTGACCTCGGGGTAGGTCGGCCGGTCAGAGGTTCCGGCGTGACGACCGTTCATTGGCGGGCGGCCTCCTCTATAAGCTGGTCGTAGTTTCGGTCGTAGCCCGCGGTCGCCTCGAGATCGACGTTGATTCCGTCCGGCGTTCCGATGACGAGTGGCTGACGGGTGGTCTGTGTACTGTTCTCCGACTGCGATTCAGTCCGACTAGATTTAAGTCGGTCTGGCTGTAATCTGCTCATGGTTCGTTATTCACTTCCCAGTGGAACACGGACCACCCGCGCCATGCCCAAACATGGCGTTTCTGCGAGACTGTCAATTTCCGTGAGTGGTTCGTGCTGAATAGTACATAGGACTGGTAGTACTTAGGTTTTGTCCATGGTGCATCTGACCACAGGCCATAGGTCAGTTGCACCACTTTTTATATACCCACCCACCGTATCCAGCCTTGTGTCTCCCGATCGCCGACGCAACGAGGACAACGGCCAATACGAATCAAAGCATTCCTCGAATCGCTATCTCGACGCTGTTCGACGCCTCGAGCCGACGACGACCGGCGAGGTCGCGAACGAACTCGAGTGTCACCGGAACACCGCCCGTCGGAATCTGAACGACCTCGCCGACGCGGGCAAATTGAAAAAGACGAAACGGAGCGGAGCGTTCCTCTGGCAGACGATTTGAGTTTACTTTCACTCTGGTGGGGACACGTTTATAGTGGTGTCTGTTGTAGGACCTATCATAATGAGTGCGCAGTCAGAGTCCGCGACAAACAGCGATTCCGGCGGTGATACCGAGCGATTATCGCGACGGGAGCGTATTGAACGTCGCCAGCGTGATATATCCGACGGGATTACCGACCTCGAGAACGACGCGGTAAACGAACAGGTCGAACAGCTTGTGGGCTTGCTCCGGCAGATGGATACTGAGTTGAAGCGACTCGAGGCCCGCAACCGGCAGTTGACCACGCGGCTCAAGAAGGTCGAAGCGGTCAACGGCCTCTCCGGTGGCGAGATCGATCTCGGCGATGTTTCGGCTACAGACCACCGAGACGAGAAGGTCGTCAAGGCGATCGTCGCCGACGGCGTGAATTTGGTGAGTCTCGACGACCTACGCGAGCTGTACCGCGGCCACACTGACGTTCGGGACCCGGAGACGTTGAAGGACCGGATCAAAACGCTCACCGCGACCGATCTGTTCGACCTCGAGTCGCAGGGGCTACACTCGAATACGTGGCGGTTCGTCGGGCTCGAAAGCTGAGAGATAACTGTTCTACTTGCTAGGTTTGATTATCCAGCTCACAGCCGAGATCGCTGATCAACATGGACTCAAAGTAAGCGATGCAATTCGCCAACTCGAATAATTTGTGTCCCCAAGGGGGCTGAGCCAAAAAATTACAGCGCTCCGCCCCCGCCTCCACACGCGGATCTCCAGTTGGAGCACATGAAACAGGGGTTAATATTCAATCAATAATACTGGTAAGATTGCTATTCTCCAAATAGAAAGCAGGATGCTGAAGCCTCCAATTACTTTCACTCCCCTTCCCTGCCGCTTATTATCACTCATTGCTTAGTCAAGCAATGAATGACCTCTGATGAGAAGTTTGATGCACTATCTCCATTTGCCGAGATGAACGGACTCTCAGAGCTCGTGGCAGCGACGAATGGATTCGAAGATCTAGCTGCCCAAACTAATGGAATCGCAGAACTGGCGACGGCAACGAACGGATTCGAAGATCTAGCTGCCCAAACTAATGGAATCGCAGAACTGGCGACGGCAACGAACGGATTCGAAGATCTGACTACTCAAACCCACGGAATCGCTGATCTGGTCACTGCAACGAATGGGTTCCAAGATTTGGCAATCCAAACTAATGGAATCGCAGAGCTGGCGGCGGCAACGAACGGATTCGAAGACTTAACTACTGAAACCCGCGGAATAGCGGATCTGGTAGCAGCGACGAATGGATTCGAAGATCTAGCTGTCCAAACTAATGGAATCGCAGAACTGGCGGCGGCAACGAATGGGTTCGAAAATCTGGCTACTCAAACCCACGGAATCGCTGATCTAGTGGCAGCGACGAATGGGTTCGAAGATTTAGCAGCCCAAACTAATGGAATCGCAGAACTGGCGGCGGCGACAAACGGATTCGAAGATCTGACTACTCCAATCCACGGAATCGCAGATCTGGTAGCAGCGACGAATAGGTTCGAAGACCTTGTTATTGCGTCCGAAGTATTTGAGGATGTTTCTGTAGATCAACATGAGATAGATAATAGAGAACAGATTGTCTTTGAAACAGCGAAGAACTTCTCCGCAGAAATCCTCAAAGACACAGATTCGAACGAGAGTGAACCAATCTATAATCATGTAGACCCTTCGGCTTTCATTTTCGAAGGTACTATTGATCCATATGGTCCGTTTCGAGACGATATACATAGGACAAAATCGCTGGCTGTTAGAGTAGTGACTGCAGCTGCGTTTGATAATGGCCGTCTTGCGAATAGTATGTCTGAGGAAGAAAAGAAAGGAATCCGTTTAGGTATTGCTATGACTGCTGGTACTTCTATTGCAACACCGCTTATTCCAGCTCTCGGTACAGCCAGTGCACTTACATTCGCGGTAGCTTTAGCAGCTTTTTTCTCAAAACAGTTAGAAGACTTCTATAACATCAAGCGTCGTCAAAGGCTTCCAGAAGAAGATCAATAGGCACAATTCTCAGGTTGGTATCTTTCACCTCCTCCCTGGTCCTCGCCTGTTCGGAGGGATCTCGCGTGATGTGGATTTATTATCCGTGGAATGAGTTTCTGGGTAGTATACACG
>NZ_PDBS01000009.1 GCF_002572525.1 Natrinema sp. CBA1119
AAGAGGAAATGGACGCCCGATTGAGCTTGACCTTCAAGGGCCGTCTCTGATCCTGTGGATCGCCGGCCAGCAATTGGATGATCCCGATCCCGTCAGAGTGGCGAAATGGATCGCACGACTCCGAGCGGAGGAGATTCTTTGATGAGTTTCTCTGATGGAGGGTCTCGCGGATCATCCCCTGACAAATGTGTACAATTCAATGCGGGTATGATCCTCGTCACAGAGGATAGAATCTCGGTCTGGTGGGGATTCAAACACTGGCATGTTGCCCGGTTCTGTCGAGATCCTACTGGTAATACTATCGTCTTTGAGACCTACGAAGGCCAGGAGATCGTCAACTCCCCAGAACTTGATCGACTACCTGGGTTCATCCATGAACCGCTCGAATCTCACGGATTCGAGATCGTCGAGCGGGGTGAAGCATGAGCTGCCGATTCTGTTCACTGGAACACCCGACGAAAGCCCTTACCCTTATATGGGCGGAGTGGGTAGGAAAGGGTGAACGATACGATAGACTAGACGAAAACAGAACGCGTCTGGGAAAACCTCGAGACGGGGCAGTCGGTTCTGCCCCGCAATCCAACTTGGTTTTCTTGTGCTCCGATAATAAGCGTGTCGCTACAGAGAGTAGCATCGCTATCCGGAGCGGCGTCCTCGGGCGTCACCGCGACAACACTGAGAGACACGAATGTGCGATCTAATGGCGGGTAAAGCCCCGTCACCGTCGAGAGTACCGTTAACGCCAGGAACAACTGGTGGTCAGCGATGACGCTGAATGTCCGCCGAGACCCACTCTTGGATACGGACGTCCAGATAGCCGATCGGGATGTGGATTTCTCCGTTGCCCAGCTGCACCAGGCGTTGTTCAGCAGTGGGCTGGAGGCCTCGCTCCTCGAGGCGATCGAGGCGATCCCCGGCGAGAAGAGGGGCGAGAAGCGAGCAATCCTTCATGAGAATGGGATCGACGCGTTGGACGGTTTGTATTGTGACATTGTTGTCACAGCTGCATCGGCGACAGAGTGGGCACAAGAAGACCCCAACGACGGCCAGCGGATTGACCGCGCCGAGAGCGCCCGTCAGGAACTCGTGGAAGTCACACGCCAGCTCGGAACAGGTTCCTCCCTTGGACTCCGGACGTCGAAGGAGGACATCAGTGGTGGCCCTATTGCACTTCTTCAGGTATCAGAGGTTACACCAACTGTTGAACTCACACTGACGGCGGAATTTGCCTCTCGCCGGCCAGAGCAGCGCCGGGAGGTGCTCAATTTTCTCGAACACCTCGCTACTGCGTGCGATGTCACGATCGTGGCAACGGGCTTGGCGCAGCGCTGTATCGACGAGAAGCACGCCGATCAGGTCGCGGGGCACCTGACATCGACGTGCAATCCACACCGGGGTCAGGACACCCCCGCTGCGGCTCAGGAGGCACTCGGCTCGCTCACGCGTGGGGGAACGGGCACACAGATGTTGAAGGGACTCTCGGTGACACCGAGCGGTGCCCTCTCTTACGACGATCTCCGGCGAGAGCTCCGACTGGAGGCCGCTGACGGTTCACTGGTGCCTCAGACAGCCAAGCGCCTCGAGGAGCAACACGAGCTAGCTGAGCGGATTGAGCGCCCGGACGGATCAGTGGCCCTGTCGCTGCTCCCAGCTGGCGAAGCTGTCGTTCAGGAACTGGAAACGGACGAGGAAATTCGACGGAAGGCTTCGACTTCGTGGACGTCCTCGGAGTCGGATGACAGACCCCCCAAAATCCTCCCGCCATGCCGTGTAAACCCGCCCGCTCGGGATGGGGGGGAGGAGACGGGGGCAACCGCAGACGCCGACAGCACCGCAGCAGACGCCGTGGATCGCCCCGCTGGCGAAGCCGCCGTAGCAACCCAGGAAACGGGGTATGCGGAAGGCTGGGTAGGCGTCGCCTACATGGATAGGCCTCGCCATGTTGCCGCGGCTGGGGCGGCGGAGAGCGGGGAGATAGGCCTCGTAGACAGCACTATCGTCCGCGACGAGGACGGACGTCGCCCGTACTGGTCGTACGATGAGCGGCGTGACGAGATGGTTGTCGGCGCCGAGTACCACAACCCAATGCAGGTGTGGGTTACCCTCGCTCGGTCTCTCGCGTCGGAAAATACGTTCGAGAGAGTTCTCACCGCGGATCGACTCGGTGAGAACCTAGAGGGGCTCGAGGCGAGCGACCGAGAGTTGCTTCAGGACGCCCGCTGTGTCGGCTGGCTGTCCGGTGATGCCACCGGCGAAGATCTTGTCGATGAACTTCGGATGGCTCGGGAAGATCTCCTCGATCTGACGTCCGACCTGAAGACCGAGAACTACGAGGATCGCAACGAACACCGTGGTGAGATCCTCCGGCTGGCGCTGGGGCTGGCCGGGACGATCGTGCACCTCCTCGACCTCCTGGACGTCGAGGTCGTCCGAGAAGTTCAGGTACCCGAGTACAGTCGCCACTTCACCCGGGAGGATCGACGCGCTGACCTTGCCCGGACGATCGCCACCGGCGCCGCGATCCAAAGCCGGTACGGTCACTTCTCCGCGTTCCGCCAATTGTTCGAACCCCGGGAGAAGAAGCGGTCTGAGGCATGGAACCCCCGGGTTCGACCGGGTGACTCGGTGGGTTCGCTGATTGGTTCGTTTGTTTTGGTGGGTAATGGGCTGGCCAACCTCGAGGACGAGCTGGCAGCACACCTGGAGGGGCCGCGAGAGCTCCATGAGGACGCCCCCGAGTTCGGTGTTCGAATCCCGATCGGGACGGCGACTCGACAGGCGACAGCGCGGGCTGTCCAACAGCTCCTCTCTTGGAAGGGGATGCGGCCATCCCGAGAGGCGGTCGATGTCCTCCACGGGTTCGCCAGTGACCCTTATGCCGTCTGCGAGGGGCTGAACCGGGCACTGGAGCACGAATCGAAGAGCCGGGGAATCCATCTGGACGAGGTTCGCCGAGCGCTATCGGTTCTCGACGAGGATCGTCTTCTGCCGGAAGCAGCACCGGCGGCCCGGAAGGGAGTGGCGGCGCTCCTCGAGGCCGACCGCCCGATCTCCCAAGCCGAGCTGGCTAGACGAGCGGGGATCAGCACGCAGTCGTGGCGCAACCACCGGGAGGCGCTGGTTGAGGCCGGGATCATCCAGAAGTCGAGTGGGGGCTGGCGGGTTTGCCTGCCGTTCTCGAGCGAACGAGGCCGCGACATCGAGGCATTCCTCCCCTGGTTCCTCGTCGAAAACCCACAAATCAATGGGATGAAACGCTCGACTCGTCACCCGACGGACGTCTTGATGGAGCTGGTGTTCCAGTTCGGGGCGGAGGCGACCGGTGCCATCGAGGAATTTGCATACAGCGGGAAGTGGCCCCCCGAACCGGAGGACGTTGATGGGACGATCGAGGCGCTCGAGGTGGGGCCAATCTGGGAACTGATCTGCGCCGGTTGCGGTGACGGATCGGACATCCCGCCAACGGAGGTAACGATGGGTGCCGAGCAGTACATTCAGACGGCGCTCCCAACAGCATGACACGACCCCCAAAACCTGACCACAGGCAGATAGAGTCCATGAGAACGTCAAAAGAAGCAGTTACAAAATCCGAGTGTGAGAGGATGAGAGAGCTATCGAACCAGGGGCTTTCGCTTGGTGAGATCGGTCGGAAGATGGGTTGGTCGCAGAAGACGATCAAGAGACATGTGAGGTCGGAGTGTTCTCACGATGGTTCTCAGCTCTGCCCTCTCTGTGAGGAAGAGGCGAAGATACTGGCTCATCACATGCTCGATGAGCACCTGAGGTAGATCATGAATACAATCGATGAAACCCCGATAGAGGGGAACGACAGTACTGGTACCGGCGAAGAAGGAGCCAACAAAATGAGTGAACGAACCAATTGGGATGAGTCAGTAGACGAGGCGATCAAGCAGCTAATCGATGACGACACCGAGGCGTTCACTCTCGTGACGGTTGAGGATCAAGATTCTCACCTTGTGAAGGCGACAGAGACGCCCGTGCAGGAGTTGTTGCCGATCTACCTGCTGGTGGAGAAAATTCGGATGATGGCTGTGGAGGCCGGTGAACCGTTGTCTCCACAGGAAATTCTCTTTGGAGCGATGTCTGTTGCCGAAGAGCGGGGGTACTTAGAGGATGACTTCGACAGCGACATTCTGGATTAGATAGTTGCGTTCTTTTCGTCAACGGAACCCAGTCGAGATCTCGCCGATCGGCACGATCGTGGGCGTCACCATGGATGTGCTCCAGGAGGCGAGGCCGCGCAGCACCCTCGAGGCGAGCGAGAACACATCTCCCATCTGCCGACGTCGCCGACACGGAAGATATGATCCGACTTTGTCGACGAAGACGGAAGATATATTCCAGATGGAACGAACATATCTTCTAACCCATGGCAAAAAACACAACCCGTGATCAAATCTGGAACGCAACACTCCAGCTCGCCGAGGAGAAAAAGGACGAGGGAACTTGGTCGCGGCGCTTCACTTGGGAAGATGTCGTACAGCGACTTGAGGCCGAGCCGTCTAATCGGACAATTCGTGACACGCTTTCAACGATAGCGGAGATGGGCTGGATCAAGAAGTCGCATCACCAGGGCAAGTACGAACCTCTCGAGCCGGATAACGATTCAGAGACTAACGGCGAGTAGCGTACACCACTTCGATACATTTGTTGTGGACGACTCTCAGTCGCCACACCCGACTGAGGATTCATCAAGGTGGGCAAATATTTGCCCAAACGGATACGGAAACACCAATGGATCGAAGGGGCCGGGTTGCGCCCGATCGGGCCCGAGGCCACGGTAGCGCCAGCTGCATTCCATTGAATCGATACCCAGGGAGTCGCGTACTCAAGCCCGCGCGTAGGTATGCGTGATGGGCTTGAGACGCATCCTGTCCAGACGTACCGTTCGTGATCAACCAACAATCCCCCTCGAGGCCGACGATGTATATTCGGTACTCTCCGTACCACGGCGTCGGCACGTCTTATCGATCCTCGATGAGAACGCCGCCGGCGTGATTCCGCTGCGTGATCTTGCACAGAAGGTTGCCAGACAGGAGACAGATATCGATTCGGTGGACGTCCCCAGCGAGGCGGTGGATGCGGTTTACGTCGCGCTCTATCAGTCGCACGTACCGGTTCTGCATCGTCACGGCGCCGTCGAATGGGAGCGAGAGGAAAACCTCGTACGTGAAGGCGACTCTGCGTCGGCACTCGCCACTCTCATTCGGGACATCGACGACCGCACGCAAGACGATTAGCGCGAATCAACTCACAGTCGGCACACCTAACTGAGAAATTTTAGCTACCTATCAGATACCAACATATATTCGACACCCCCGACACAGATTCCGCACTGGAAACCGACTGCGGAAAGGCACGAGACGCCAGTTCTCACCACGAACGGTATGGTCTCGCACCACCAGTAATATATGTACACTGTGCAGTGGTTTTGGAAGAATAGTGGTGTAGTGTGGAACGGCCAGCTACCATTTTACTGATAGTATTTCTTGGCGAGTCGGTGTCGCATCTTGTTCGAGTTCGCTCCACGCAGAGGTGATCGTTAGGATGTCTTCAACGGGCCAGTCGCTGGTAGGGTCGTTCGCCGCCTCGGTGAACTTCTTTCGAGTCCAAGATACGTTCAGATCCGATTCAAAAGGTGCACCGGGTACATCGACACACCTGGCATTCCAGTGGTTTAGGACACGCCGCGCCGTCGCCCGATCGTCGAAGATGAGAATAGAAGGATATCCGAGCTCCTCGAGCTTCCTCCAGGTCGATCGATTCAACTGATTGTTGTGGTGGCCAGTCATCATCTCACCAACACGCTTAGCCCCGTCGGCACGATCGCGCTGGAGGAGATCAACTACGTGGCCGCCGATCGGGACGTAGGTCTCGACGCGCCGCTGCTCGGTGATCGTAGCCCGGGCGGCTTCGATCCCAACGCCGACTCGGTGTGTCAGTCCTTCATGGGGGTCACCGTGCAGATTGGGAAGATCCTCTCGGTGGGTAACGAGCGTGCGGGCACGTTCGGTGATATCGTAATCTGCCCGGTTGCGAGCGATGTAGGTACTCCTCAGCCAGGATGGGGGTGGCGATGGATTGAACCATTCGCGGTCACCGAACTCATCAATGTACTTCTGTTCGACATTTTGTGTGGAGGGGCGCAGCGCTGCCAACTCCTCGGCCTCGAGATCGCCAAGGACATCTTCCCAGCTCGGGATGCGATCGGCGATTAAGTGGACGTCGCCGGGGCCGACACACTCGCCGTTCCACAACCGGACGAGTCGGTCGAAGGCCTCGAGGCGATCTTCGGTTAGCGTGAGTCGGTTCTTGTCGGCCACTGCGGCGAGTTCCGCGTCACTAAGCGTGTCTTCGACGCGCCCGGGCGGATAGCCGTATCGACGCTCGAACTGCGCCGGTGTGAGCCACTCGACTTCAGGATCGGGGAACGTCGTCATGATCGGCACGGCGCCGTGTTTGTCCAGGAGGGAATTGATGGAGGGCATGGTTGATCGTAGCGAATGACAACGTAAGGCGCTTAGGGCTTTCTTAGCCACTGCGGAAGGGTGTTTTCGGTATGCTACCCCAAGGGTGGAGGGGCAGGAAACCCCCTTCCAGAACAGTATATCTGAGAGTTCGCATCTCCTCGGTAGTGTCGCTCACCCGTGATCGATACTATTGTGTTGTTCGCTAAGCGAGCGAAGTGGCTACTGAACAGAGAATTGCGATTAAGGCCATCTACAGCGATTGATATGGGAGAGAACGATGGCACGCAACGACCGCCGTTCAGCAGGTCGCAACAACCGGAACAACCGCCGTCCAGGGGAGGTTCCACGCGACGTCTTTGATCGCAGTCGAGACGGGCAACTGCGTATCGAACAGCGACGTCGCCAAGAAGAACGCCAGCAAGAGCGTATCCGCCAAAAGGTCGCTAGCGGTGTCGATGCAATCGATGTTGATCCAAACCGAGATGTCGAAACTGACCTCGAGGACGGTCGAGTCGTAGGGGGACTCACGACTGGCGCGCAAAAACGAGTCTTCGAGACGAATTTCGCTGATGAGGTCGATACAATTGACGTCGAGACTGATGATATCGAGTTTGACGTCGAGGATGGAGACGTCGTCGGCGGCGGCCTGACTACAGCTGCACAGGAAGAGGTCGTCCGGAAAAAGGTCGCACAACAAACCGACATCATCAATGTCGATCCGCAAGATGACGTCCAAGTAACCACGGAAGATGGCGAGATCGTCGGTGGCGAACTGACTCCTGAGGCCCGTAACCGCGCGGAGAGTGAGGCTCGAGCACGTCAACGGAGACGAGAGCGTCGGGCAAGAGAGCGTGCGCGTGAAGACGCAGTCGAGGAGTTAGAAGAGCAGACTGGCCGTGATCTGGATACGTCCGATATTGAGGTTGCTGACGATACGATCAGATTATCAGAGGAGACCCAACGAGAAATCGCACGGGATAGGGTCGTTGATGACCTCCTCGCGGACGAAATTGCAGATCCGGTGTATATCGACGAGGAAGATGTTGACGTTTCCATTAGCGGTGATGAGTATACTGCGAGCGTCAGTGACGACTCCTCTTTCGCTGAAGCTGGCGAAGAAGCGTTTGACCTCGCTGGCTCCGGCGATATCATTGGTGGAATCCAAAAAGTCGTGACTAACGTTCTCGGTCGGTCGTATTCAGGAACTATCGAAGATGCGGTTGGTGTGGATGTCGATACGAGTGATATTGAAATCGACCGTAGCTCGGATAAAATCCAGTTGACAGAGGACTTTAGACGTCAATACGCAGCCTCAGAACTCGATCAAAGCACTTCCGTTGATATTGCGCCAAGGGATATACAGATTCGAGATGGAGTGGCACGGCCTACTGACACCATTCAACAGCAGATTGCAGCTGAAGACATTACCGAACGCACAGGAATTACGGCCACTCCCGATGATATTTTGGTCAATTCCGAATCAAACAAAGTTCGTCCCACAGAGTCTCTCCAGGAGGAAATAATAACACATCGGGTTAGTGCGGACTCCGATATCGGGCAAGACGATATCGCGGATATTGAGTTCGAGGGAGACCAAGCACAGGTCAAGTTCACTGAAGAGTACCGAGAGCAACAGGCTGCCGAGCAGTTCGCTGGAGAACTTGACGTGTCACCGGAGGCGATCGAGGCAGACGTGACTGGGGACGGTTTTGATTTTGAAGTTGTTTCAGGGTACGAAAAGGAGTTCCTCCCGACAGAGGAGGTCAAAGATCCGGATCAGATTGAGGGACGTCGTCGTATGGCGGCATCCAACTCTGCGGCACCATCCGACTTCGAAGCAGATGAGCGTTACGTAACCGGCCCCTATGAGATTGATGACTACGATGTCTCGATCGATGATCGGGTTGTTGAGAGAACGGTCTCTCCTGAAGCACAAAAACGGGTCGTCCTTGATCAGATTGCCGAAGAACAGGGTGTCGATGAGAGTCAAATCGAACTCGAACGTGACGGGGATGAGTTCAATTACAAAATTGACGAAGAGCGTGACACCTGGGTAGGACGTGGCTTAGAGGATGCGTCAGAGTCCTGGCAGTCTGGTGTGGATAAGATCACGGGAGAGGTGGAGGCCTCTCCTACGCGGATAGGCGTCAATCTGGGAACAGGGCAGGTCGAGGAGCGAACAGGCCAAAAACAATTCACGACCAATGTGATTGAGGGGGCTGGAAACACACTCAATCCACCCGGAAACGTCTTAGCAGCTGCTGATACAGCTGTCTGGGCAAACGAACAGTACGAAGAAATCGGTCAAGCGAGGAGTGAGGCTGGAGCGGAGTTCAAGGAACTGGATATCGATGATATCACAACAAACCCAGTTGAATCTACTGCGCTTCTTACTGAGGCTGTCTCGCCCCTACCTCCGCAGCATACAGCCGAGGAACTCGAAGCTGGGGGATCGGCGGCAGTTGATATCGCTAAAGCAAGTTCTCAAGCGTTCAAGGCCGATCCTCGTGGCTCGACGGAACGCTTCGTGGGCGCTGGTGCAGTGGGGTATCTTCTCCCGACAGCCGCGGTGCGTGGTGCTCGCGCGTTCCGCAATCGAGTTCCTGACATCGATTCACCCCGGTCTTTCGCTGCGGACAACCGGGCCCAGACACAGATAACGATTCAACGTCAGCGCGAGCGGTCGGGCGACCCAGATGGTAATCTAGTCGAGCAGGCTGAAGCGCGTCTCCCTCCGCGCGAAGAGTTCAGGTCACGAGCAGAATACGACCGAGAGCTTGACCAGATGGTTGGCCGGATCGCCGAAGAAGAGGGATCTCCGTACGCCGATCCAACAGCAACCCGAGCAGAAGACCGCTTACCCCCACGTGAAGAGTTCCCCAGTGAAGACGCCTATCAGAGGGAACTCGAACAAATGAGAGAGCAGGTGCGTATCGAGGAAGGGGAGCTCAATGATGCTTCATTATTCAGCGGTCAACAAACCGCTACTGCGGCAGCGATGGGTGGGAACTACGGGAGGTTTGAAGCTGAGGCAGTAGCAGGTATGAATCCCTCTTCTGGCGGAGAGGTGGACATGGTGTTTGTTGATCCTTCGGGGGGCGGGGAGGAGGAGGCAGTGGCAGGCGTCGTTCCCTCTGTTGACGAGACTCTTGATTTCGGACTCGCCGACCCTTCGCCAGGCTGGGAAGAAGAAATGCTCGCTCAGGCCGACGCGGACGCCGAGGCACTCACCGATTTCGCTGCTGTGGCGGACAGTGAAGTAGAGGAAACAGCCGATATTGCTGTTGATACGACGGTAGATCGAGGCGACGAAGCTCTGGGAGAAACAGAGAGCGAAGCGCTGGGTGAGACGACAGTGAGTCAGGATATTGAAGCGCTTGGTGAGGGCACGGTCGCTGACATGTCCCTCGCAGCCGATACGCTCCAGTTAGAACAAATAATCCAGAAGAGGAGTCTACGCCCACGTCTGAGGCTTCCTAACCCTGGTACAGGTTCGAACGTTTCTGGTATCGATTTCGACATACTGTATGAGCAGGAACGCATCGTCCGACAGCTCCCAGAACCTGGAATCTTGGACTTCGACGAAGGGTCGGAAGCCAGCGATGATCTTGACGAGGCGATTGATGAGGCAACTGATATCACCGACAGTGATCCGGATGTTGAAATAGTCGGTGACGATGACGAGTACATGGTTGTTGACGATACAACCACATTCGAAAGCGTCGGTGGAGATGACGGGTATGGGTTCGTCGAGGATCTCTCTGAATCAGAGACCGAAGACGTTGACGATCAACTCCAAAAGATGGGAGGAGATCGTGGCGGCAGCGGTAAGCCAAGCGCCTCGATCAGCACCACCCAAGTAGCCACTGTCTCTGAACTGGAGGGACTTGAAGGACTCAAAGACGCAGACTCGCTTGGTGACCTTGGCGAAATAGAAACAAACAGTCGTAGCTCACGCAGAGGCGGTTCACGAGATAAGGAGACCTTCGCTGACCCGCTCGATGACTCCTCCTCGGCTGAGTCGGCCCTCGAAGATCTCGACAAGGATCTGGATCGCCAGATCGCTGCTGCACAGTCAACTGTTGACAGCGTATCGACTGAACCAAACACTTCGACGAGGGTGTCCGACTTTGACGACTTGGATTCGATTGCCGGCCTCGAGGAAACGTTTGACCCGATCGACATCGACGCGGGGGTTTCCCCCGAAAGTGGGGCCACCGGCTCGATCGACACCGACGATGAGTTCGACGACTTTAGCGACGTTGATGAGATGATGGACGATATCGGGCGGGAAATCGATCAGTTGTTCTAACTCGTCTCAGTATACCATTGACGGCCCTTTCTCTCGCTCCTGTGGGTCTTCCGCACTTTCCGTCCCAGGATACTTGCTGAGCATCGAGAGCAACGACCGTGCTGACGAGACTGCATCTGCGTTGATCGTATCAACCAACTCGTGTGGGTTGTCGGGATTGACTCGGTACACGTCCCAGTAATTCCCCTCTATATCGACTTTTCTCAGTATCTGCCCCCGAAGCCAGTAGAGCCATGAATCAGGCTCGTAAGCATCGCAGACAACACACCGTGCAATCTTGAGTTCTTTTGGAGCTTCGGTAACTCCCTCGCCTTGGTTGTCTTCCTGGGTACTCATTTGTTCGAATGTTTGGTGTGAACTAGTGTTAGTCTATCGCTCACACTAGTTCACAATATTTAATCAAATATGCTCTGACATTACTGGGGTGAGAAAGATCCCCCAGGAAAAAGTGCTGTGCGATATTCGTGGGCTCTACCGACTTCTTGACGAGGCCCCATCGGAGTCACAGTATGCCGACTTGGGGAGATACTCAGTAAGCACCGTCCGACAGAAGTTTGGCACCTATACGAAGGGACGTGAGGCGGCAGGCCTACCGAATACAGACAAACGGGGTGGACAAAACCGAGTCCCCCGCGCCGATCTCCTCGAGGCACTACGACAGCTCGACGAGGAAGTAAAGGGTTCGCCCACGCGAGAACAAATGCGCCAGCAGGGCGGCTACTCTGCGAACCCCTATCGACGGGAGTTCGGCGGCTGGACTGTAGCGCTCGAAGCAGCAGGCATCGAACCCAACCAGAGTTCGGAGTATATTGAGTTCAAATGCGCCTACTGTGGAGCCCAGGATCGAAAGTTGGCGAGTTCGGTTACTGATCAAGAGCGCATTTTCTGCTCGAAGGAGTGCCTCAACAGCTGGCGATCGGAAGAGTTCACCGGGCCGGATCATCCTCTCTGGGAGCGCGTGATCGTCGAATGTGAAACCTGTTCGACGAGCTGGGAGCGACGACCATCGGTTGCGGAGTCACGCGATCGCCACTTCTGTAGTCCTGAGTGCTTCTCTCAATGGTGTGAGGATGAACGTGTCGGGGAAAACCATCCACGTTGGAAAGGAGGTGGAGAGTATTATTACGGGCCGAACTTCCATAGCCAACGCCGAAAACGGCTTGCGGTCGATAACTATCGGTGCCAGGAATGCGGGCTAACACAGGAAGAGCACCTTGAGAAATATGGACAGGAACCTGATGTCCACCATCGCACCTCCGTTCGTGAGTTCTACAACGACGTCGATTACGAAGCTGGCGAGACGCCGAACTGGGAGGAGATGAACGCGTTAAGTAATCTATTGACGGTCTGCCGAAAGTGCCATCGACAACTCGAGTAGGGTGATCTCTCCCCAGATCAGTCGGAAAGGTACGTTCCTCGGGCCGAACCCCTGGGTTGACGTCCGACAAACACCCTTCCAGACCAGCGTTCACGGGACTATGGCATCAACCAACTCTCAGTGCTCGCCACACCAGTTAGTACATTTCCCGTGGGTTCTCAACATCGAGTCCGTCGATGCGTTCAAACCCACTGTCTGAGGTGACGATCGGGACATCGATGGAACGGGCGACACCGGCAAGCATCATGTCCGGGTGCTGGATTCGTTGTCCCTTCTCTTCCAGTTCCTGGCGGATGCGTGCTCCCTCGAGGGAGTGTGTACGGTTGTAATCTAGTTGTTCCACCCAGGGGAGATCTTGGTCTACCTCTACTGGGTCACGACCCTCCTTCACAGCGCCGTGGTATAGCTCATAGAAGCTGACCGATGGAAGGACGAGGCTCACATCCTGGTGGTCGAGACGGTATTCTCTTGCGTGCTCTCGCCCCCGCAGAAAGTCGGCACAGAAACTACTGTCGAGGATCTTCATGGGCCGTCCTCGAAGTCCTCGTCGAGTTCCTCCTTGACGTCGCGGACGGCCTCGTCGATATCGGTGTCGTCCCAAGCACCGAATCCGGCGAGTGGGTCTTCATCCTCTATCTCCCGCTCGATGACCTCTTCGAAGCTCTCGTTTCCTCGCTTGCGGGCTCGGAGTTTCCGCCACGTCCTCTCCGAGACGCGGATGGTCTTATCGCCCATTTACACATCGATGTATACACTGAACGCTCTTTGCTGTTTGGTTGGTGTCCCACTCATAACAGGGTGACAAGTACACCGGAGTAGCTGAATATAACCGTTTGCTACACGCTTTCCGCAGCTTTGAGTAAGAGGAAGAAAGAGGATGTCTACTGCTCGATCAAGCGACGCGAATTGTCCTCGTCCTGTGCGTCATCTTGGAAATCCCCTGGACGAGGGGCATCCATATACTTCTGAATCTGAGGGGTTTTCTCCAGCATTGAGTGCATTTCTTGGAGAGTCTCTTCTGCCCTTAGCAGGTCATACTTTTCAAGCAAATTCTGTCCATCTTGAGTAAGCTGGTAGAACCGGTATGGAAGATCTCGCTGGCGCTCATCCTTCGGTAGCTCCACTCCCTCAACAATACCAGCATCCATCAGCTTATCGAGATGGTTGCGAATGGTACTCTTGCTTTTGCTGGGGTTGGCGTACACTATCTCTTTGAGTGACGGCATCCCCTCAGGATGCGCCACGATGTTCTGAATCAATATGAACCTCGTTTCTTGGGTTACGAGGTTCAGCACCTCTCGTCGGTCGTCGGCCTGTTCATCCACGCTGTTTGGCGAGTTTCCCCTACCCGCGAAGGGAGTGTCGCTTGGTTTGTTACGCGTCATCGTGTTGTTCGATCATCTACCTTTGAAGAGGCTGAGCCCCTTCCAAGGCACCTGGTAGCCCCCTTCCAAGGGGCTGGTTTCATGTGCTTAGTTGAGGGTGTCTTTTCTTTCATCTATCACCCTAATTGTCAATCGTTTCTATCGAAGTTCAGCGTATTCTGAACTAGCTTGTGATCGTCGGTCGGTACGCCCAGCCGTCCATATCGTGTCCATCGGACATGGCATACCAGACTCTTACTACCTGGGTACATTAACCTTTGTGGTCAACATCGCATTGGTATGCATCACAACAGTCGAAACGATTATTATGGTATGTGTAATATTGTCGGTTAATGCGAGGCCAGGACGGTAACGACGATCTACCACCCCAAGAACTCCTCCATCGAGCTCAGGAATACCATTTCCGAGACTCGCTTCCGCCGGAGGAGTACGAGGCACTGATGCAACTCGGGGCCCAGCTCGTACCGCCTTCAACATGCGAGGCTCAGTGTTTCATTCTTGGGAGCTACGATGAGGACGAAAAGCCGAAACTCCTCCACGCACAGCGCAAGGTCGAGGAGTGGGGGAATGGAAACTATCGCGCGTACCTGATGGAGGACTTTGCTGATGGACTCCATCCGATGATCAAGTTCCGGTTGATCGCGGACTACTCGGATCACATCATCGGTATCTGCGAACATGACCAGGGAGGATTCCAGTTAGAATTGGGGATGCTCGTCGCTCTGATGGGCTACTTCGACCAGTGTCACCTACTAAAACGAAAATACACCCCGGAAACGGAACGAGAGCAGTACAACTGGATGCTCGATGCGGGAGTGTTCGAGATGTTCGACTACGGAAATCGGCTACGAGAGTGGGAGGACATGGGTGAGTTCTCGAACGAAGCCACAGACCTCCTTTTCGAACTCCTGTAAACGAACATCATTACCTCCATCTAAGCAGACAACAAGCGCCGTCGACGAAGACGGAAGATATATTCCAAGTCCGTCGACGTAGATGGCAGACTTGTTTTGAGAAGAGGTCACCCTTCCTCGGGCCAGTGCCACTCGACGTCACCGTCGTCGAGCTCCAGGTGGCCGTCGCGCTCCATCGCTTCCAGAGCACACATAATTGGGATGAACGACACGCAACCGGTACGAATCTTCGCCACCTTCGAGTAGGCGCGGAACAGTCGCCAGCGCCGCCAGCGGACGCGAAGCCGGTGGAAGCGGGTTCGGATCATCGGACTTTAGGGTAGTACGACACCTTCAGTTCGGATGTATTCAGCAGCCGGAGCTGCTCTGGCGTAAACTGTTCCCAGTGCTCTTCTCGGTTCTCTTTATCCTCGAGGTAGTGCCGGATGGCGATGTCGATCGCCTCCGCACGCGTGTTGGTTCCTGTTTCGCCCTCGAGTTTGTCCAGGAGACGTTCCCGATCGTCGTTCATCGGGTAGCTGTAGTGGCTCATTTTGATGTAGTGGTGGTCAGAAACCGGCCCAAACCGGTTTTCTGGAGTTGCTCAGTAGTCGATTCTTTTTAAGACGGGTGCGGCAACGGCGTGATCGGCGACCGTCGCGGTTCTGGCCACCCCGATTTTGATGTAACTCACAGTCGGGCTGTCCGAACGACAGTTGCCGAAAGTACATCATTCCGGTTTCGTCACTCAATCCGTGAGCGACCCCACGGGGTCGGCCTCGAAGACCCCATTCCACGGCCCTACGCCTCACGATCCACCTCGACAAAGAACTCGATCGTGAACTCCCACGCGTCCAAGTCGTAGTGAATTGTTGCGACGTGCGTTTTCGCATCGTAATCCGCTGGGTCGATCTTCTCTCGAACCTCGTTCCAGGCTGGCGTCTTCAGATCATCTCCCCAGCCGTGATCACCGGGGCCACGAATAGTTGGTGGCTCTGACTCAGAGTCTACGCCGAGATCGCCAGCTCGTCGAACGACGACCTCCTCGAACCCAGCCCCGTCCTCAGACATCGTGATCAGTCTCCGTGTCGAGTGAACGGTCTTCGACCTCATCGAACACATCGATAACAAGGTCTCGAAGCCCGCGAATCGTCATGTCCTCCCGGTTCTCGACGTAGACCTCTCGAACCTTCTTGTCCGCTTCCGAGAGTTCAGTTCCGTCATCTTGCACTTCAATCATCGGTCTACCTCGCGTCGTCCGCACTTATGCCAGCCCTTGTTTTCGGTATAGTGCAGAGTATGCTCGACGTCGCCGATTCGAAGGAAGAGGTGATCCTCGCCGCGCGGTGAGCCGCTGCTGGTCGTCACCGAGTCGAACTTGTCGGACGCCTGGAGGTCGTGCAGCTCCTCCATCGTCAGCGGTCGATCGGGCAGCGCATCTTCAATTCCCATGCTCACACCTCCTCTTTCGTGTAAATGTAATCGCGGCCATCGATCTGGACACCCGGCAACCGCGCGAGAGTATCGAAGTCACGGCCCTGGGACGTGTTCTTCTTGATCCAGTTGCCCCATAGCGATTTGAAGGAACCATAGCCGATGTCGATGTCGCGCTCATCCACGAGCTCCTCGAGATCTCCCCTCGAAACCCGCTCGCCTGGATGGTCTTGCAAGTACGCATAGAACTCTAGCACTGCGTTTACGCGCGCATCGTACCTCGACCCGCTCCCGGAAAGATCCAGAGACCGGAGGAGTTCTTCGGCGCCCTCTGGCTCTTCCTCGTCCGCCTCAGCGACTTCGTGCTCCGCTGGGGGAGATAGGGCATCTCGACGGTCGGGGAGAGACTGCGGGCCATCAGGCGACTCCTGTGAGCCCGCCTCGTCACGGTTCTCGATGAGTCGCCAGATGACCTCTTCGTAGGACTCCCCCCGCTGTTTTCTGTCGTATAGTTCGTCGGCGAGTTCGTCTGAAACTCGGATCGTGGTGTCTCCCATACTCTGTTTACTTGTATAGGTACGTGAGTGTATAAATCCACTCATGTATAGAAGTATGGATGCATACATTTATTATGATGGCCTGTAGACTTGTGAGTAAGCACGGTCGCGCCGCTCGCCGTTCGGCCTTGCGGATGAATGGGGGCGACGCCGGTGCTGAAGACACCGACGCCGTGCTGCACCAAGCAGCAATGACACCTAACAGACGAGGCCGTGATAACGGTCACGAACCGGGTAGTACCGATACCCAGCCAGACTGGGAGCAGATCGCCCGCCGAGAGAAGGCAACTCAGATTGAAACAGCGCTTGAAAATATCGTAGAGGAACCCGTTTACGACCTCTCACAAGCGGTTACGGATGGGGAAGAGGTGCGGGATGCGTACCACGGTGTGGTGGCGAGGATTTCGGAATATGTGACGTTGGCAGAAGCTGACCTCGAGGAGATCGGCGAACTTGACGCCTCGAGCGGCGACGACTACGTTCTGTCCCAGGCCATCGACGCAGCTTCCTGCATGACCTCTGGCAACCGTGAAGCTGCACGCCAGAAACTCGAATACGCCCTTAGTCGCCTCGATGCCTTGGAGGAGGATGCCGATGAGCGGTGACGACGACCAACAAAATGGGTGGGCAGAGATTGGACGCACCCTACTCGCAACCCATCTCCAGCAGACCGCTGACGAACTTCAGACGGCGTTCACGGACGTTTCCCGGAAGGCGATGAACGAAGACGAGACTGTTACTGGAGAAGACGTCCGGCGGCTCTCGCACAAGCTGGAGGACGCCAATAGTCTCGTTGACAAGCTCGCAAAGGTGCCGGCCAACTACGAGCACCCGCCCCGCGCACGTGATCTCCTGTCTCCCGAAGCGCTGCAAGAACTCACCGAGCAGCACGAGGTGGACGATGAGGAGTGACCTCGAGGTGACGGCGCATATCCACCGCAGCAGCGACGGCGATCTCCACCACGAGTACATCGCCAACGGGGTCGCCTATCCGTCGATCACCGCGCTCGAGCGTGCCCTGGAAGGACAATGAGCAGTCGAACCCTGAAGCAGGGCGGCCCAGCAGCGCCAGAGAGGGCAACGAACCGCACTGTCGTCGGTGTCGATGTCGGCATTCGAAACCTGTTCACCATGGGTCTTGCCGGCGACGCCGACCTTTCCAGCACGGTCGTGGTGGACGGCGAGTACGAGCGGGCCCTGCTGGAGGAACTCGCTGCCGTCACACGGCGGTTCCGCCTCATGCCCGGGAATACGACCGCAATGGAGGAGAACACACGTGAGCGCTACGAGAGAGCCCTTCTCGATCGGTACGACGAAGCGGTTGACACGCTCGAGGCATACGTCCTCGCTACGGACGCGGACGTCGTGGCGATTGAGGAACTCCCCGGCGACCCACCGACGCTCGAGAGAGTGCTCACTACCCCGTGTGGCCTCGACGAGTGGGCGATGCACACACTCCAGGAGCGCGCCCGACGTCAGCTCGAGCCCCACACCAGTGTGGTGCCCGTTGATCCCCACGCCACGACGTGCAACTGCCACGTCTGCGGCGAGCGCGGACATCACGACGAACGCGATCGCGTGCTCTGCTGCGAGACATACGACTGCCCCGTTCGAGAAGTCGATCAAGATCGAAGCGCTGCTGTCAGCATCGCACAACGCGTCACATAGGAACTACTCCGAGACGTCGCCTGGACTCGAGCTGATTTCTTTCTCCTCCCGCCGCACTCACAGCCAGCTGGCCCTCGGCCTGGACGCCGACCGGGGTGTTTCACGAATAGAGGGTCGGCTGAGTCTATGTGTGTTATGTATAGGTGGTATGTGGTGTGGTTAGTAGTTGATCAATGAGTCTCTTGTCTCTCCCCCAACGCTGTCATGCGATTTCGTGTTTGGCATTCAGACGACACATGTCCGGAATTAGGGAGCCGTCTTGCGATTGATGGATGATTTGCTAACCGTGATCGCACCCCTATGCAGTCTTGCGGTTTAGTGTGCGTGAATATGTGGGGTTCTACAGCCGATTTATGGACTGCAAGCGGGCGCTGCCCCTCTTCCACGCCCAACAGAGGGAAACACAGTTGAGCCAGTAAGGTGTATTTCCCTACATGAGTCTGTTCGAATTTTCTGAGGAAACCGTATTTGACGAGAACGGTGACAAGGTGGGCCAAGAGGAGAACGAGCCTCGTACCGACGGTGGTTACCGTGATCAGGCTGAAAGGAGTAGGAGCTGCCCGCGAACCCTTCGACCCCCAGAGCCGGTACCTATCAAGTCTGTCCTTCAAGAGATGGATCTCGAGAACCCTCAAGATGAGACTGCCCCGGTGAGTGTGAAAGAGATCGGTGACTCAGTGATCTTCTTACTCTCTGTCCCTCGTGAGCAAGCTGCTGATATGGGCATCCCTGATAGTCGGACTTCACACACTCTTTGTCGGCGTGTTGGCGACGAGGGACTCCTCATCAAACGTCTCCACACTTGGCGTGAGAACTTCTAATTCGGGTCTCTTGTTATTGTGTGTCAATAGCGTTCCCGTCATAGTTTGAATGTACGGCGATCGCCCCGCAGCTCTCGAACCACTACAGTCAGTGCTGAAAGTGCGGAATGGTCTTCCCCACTATTACAGATAGTTGATAGCAGTGCTAAAGTTCGGTTTGTATGGTTATCTGCTTCAAACCGGCTTCGTAGACGATACACACCGATCACCAGCCGTTGATGGTTGCGAACCGTTCTGGTGGGACTGCTATACGCATCATATGCCCTACCTGAATAATCAATACAAATGATATGATGTGTAAAATCCGACCTTTAGGGATAGTCCATCCGCACAACGCTGTATACGATAGGTTCGCGCACACTGCCCGCGATGTGGCCGTCGCTCGCGGGTTTTGCTTGAAAGGTAAGGAACCGACAACCCGCCTTGAGTGTGGGGACGCTCACGGGGGTCGGTGTCAAGTCGTCGTGATCGCGTCGCCGGTGACGCTGATTACGACTTCTCCGGCAACGAGGAAAATAGTTTTCCTCTGTTTGGCCACGGACACCGGCTGACTATTGTCCCGCTAAGATCGCAGCGAAATGAGCCAATCACCGACAACCGTGGTGCAAAGTACAGATACACGCGATACTCGCAA